>QCMX01000001.1 GCA_003213455.1 SAR86 cluster bacterium AG-422-P06
CCAGCGATTGCACCTCCAGATGCACCAAGTGACCCTGCGATTGGACCTAATAAGGCAATGGCAAGAATACCAGCTGCTAAAGCTCCGGCTCCAACAGCAGCAGCTCCACTTGCAACTACTTCTCCCGCACCACCATTTTCTATTTCTTTTTGGGTTATATATTCTTGAACAAATTGATTATGATTCACATCATAAGTTAAACCAAAATCTACACACTCTTTAATATCTGTACCAACACCATACTTTTCATTTGAGAAAACAATACCTTCAAAGCTAGGTAGTAGCTCAATAATATAAGGAGTTGAGAGAAGTAATTGTCTTTGCTCCATTGGTGTAAGATTTTCTCTAGAAGCTATATCTTCGGCTTCTGAAATTGAATTAGCAGGAGCTCTTTTAACTGGTGCAGGAGCACAGGCACTGAGAAAGAGTATTAAAAAAAGACAAAAATATCTCATATATGATTAGGATAAAGCAACGAGGGTAAAGTTCATATAAAAAGCTACTTATTTGTGCTTTCAAAGATTTTATCAGCAGATTTGGCTACGAAACCTTGGTAAAGATTACCATTTGCTTCTGGATACCTTTTTGCAAATTCATAGTAGCAGCTAGGTATTTCAGTAGCAGAAGAACCAAAGTCAACTTTTACTTTGTCTGCCATGGTGGATGATTGTTCAAGTAGTTCTGCAATAGATCCTTTAATTTCTCCACCAGATGAATTTAATAAAAAGCCTTCATTTTTTATCATATTATTGACATCAGATAGCTCATTAAAATTAGTTAGATGATTAACTGATACTGTGAAGTGGTTAGGGCAAAACCCCCAAATATATAGCCAAGAGGCATACTCAGACTCTTTAGCTAGCAGTTCATATTTATCATAATCAATATCCCAAGTTCTACCACCAATCAATAAATCTTCTGGATTATCGGAAAAACTATCAGATATATCATTGATTATTATGCGAAGTTCATCTGTAAAGTCTTCGCAAATTAATTCTGATAGAAAAATTTTTGGGTGTACAGGGTCATTATTCTCTAGATGAATAGCTTGTAGTCTTTTTTGCTCAAAAAAGTAATCACCACAAACTTTATACCCATAAGAGCTAAGAAAATCTGCTTGTTTATGTATGTTGCACTTATTTAAATTGAAAGTTCTGAACGCTATATGATCATTAATAACTCTTTCACCAAAAAGTTTAGAAATTTTTTCTGCTGAAGGTGTATAAGATATATAGTTTTCCCAAAGTCCCTGTAAAAATTTTTCTATATTCATGATATTTTTTTTGCTTTCTCCCATCCTAAGTTTGCATAAATTTTTGCTCTTTTACCCATCTCAACTGCAAAATCACTTGCTGCCGTGCCATCCCTAACTCTCCCAAGAATTCCTTGGCATATTCCCGCAGCTTTGAAAAGTGAAAATATTATATAAAAGTCCCATTCACTTTCTAATTCCATTTTTGTACGTGAAAGATAAAGATCCACATACTCCTTTTCCGAATGTATCCCTAGTGATTTAGCTATATCATCTGATATCTCTCCTACATGCCACAACATGCAGTGATAACCAAAGTCTGCCAGCGGATCTCCTATAGTTGATAGCTCCCAATCTAGCATTGCTTGTATTTCATCATTGTCATGAAATACAACATTATCTAGCCTGTAATCACCATGCACTATTGAAGTGTATTTTTGTTTGGGAGTGTATTTGGGTAGCCATTCAATCAGACTATGCATAGATTCTAAAGTCTCTGTTTCAGAATCAAAATATTGTTTAGTCCATCTAGAGACTTGTCTTTCAATGTAATTTCCAGATTTACCATAATCCTCTAAGCCAATACTTTTGTAGTCTTGTGTATGTAATCGTGATATTCCTAAATTCATTTGATCAAATAACATCTTCCTTCGGCTTATATCAACTTCTGAAGCGACAGGGTCCCAATAAATCTTGCCATTACAGTATTCCATCAAGTAAAAAGGAGTGCCTATAACATTTTCATCTTCACATAATATTATTGTTTTTGGTGTAGGCACATTTGTTTGATTAAGGCCTGTTAGAACCTTAAATTCTCTATCAACTGCATGAGCTGACTTTAGCAACTTTCCAGGTGGTTTTCTTCTTAGAACATATTTATTTTCAAGTGAAGTTAATAGGTAAGTTGGGTTAGATTGTCCGCCTTTAAATTGCTTATAATCTAGGATTTTTGGCATGCCTATATTTTGATTATCTAAGTAATCGTTTAATGCTCCTAGGTCAAAAGTTAAATTTTCAGAAACATCTTTAGTGCCTGAGAATTGATCATTCATTATTCTTTTTTTTCCGTTGACTTAATAAGTAGTGATTGATTTTCTGTCTGAAGAATTTCTATTTTTCGGTGTAATTCGGTAATTTTGTTCCTCATTGACTTAGATTCAGTCTTTAATTTGAAATTTTGCTCGATAAGTTTATCCACTAAGGCCGATAATTTTTTTATTTTTTCGTGCATAATATCCGTCTATGTCAGATTTAAATATATACAAAGCTAGAAGAGCTGAAGTAGCAAAAAGAATGGAAGATAATTCTATTTTGATACTCAGTTCATCTAAACTAGTATCTAGGAATAATGATACTACATTTCCTTTTAGACAAGACAGCAACTTCTTTTATTTGACTGGCTTTCAAGAGCCTGATTCCGTACTAATAGTTCATAGCGATGGAAGGTCTATATTATTCTGCAGAGAAAAAAATCCAGATTTAGAAAAATGGGATGGTTTCATGTGGGGGCCAGCAGCAGCACAAGAAAACTTTGGTTTTGATGAGGCTCACGATATTAATTTAATAGATGAGATATTGCCGAATCTCATCAGGGGACATAAAACACTCAATGCGCTTATTGGAAAGAACTTAAATTTCGATGCAAAGATAACTAATTGGATAAATAGTGCTAATAGCATGGAAAGGCATCAGGGCAATATAGATTTAAAAAACTTTTCCAATCAGTTGGGAAGTATGAGGCTTTTAAAAGACGAAACTGAAATTTCTTTGATAAGAAAATCATGTGAAATAGCAGCTGTTTCTCATAAAGCGGTTATGCAAAAGGCGAAAGTTGGTATGTCTGAATACGACCTTGAGACAATGTATATGAATGAGTTTAAGGTAAATGGATCTCGTGAAGCTTCATATACTCCAATCATAGCTGGTGGAGCGAGAGCTTGTATTCTTCATTATATAGACAACGATCAGCAAATAGAGGATGGTGAGCTTGTATTAGTTGATGCTGGTTGTGAATATGGGATGTACGCATCTGATATTACAAGAACATATCCAATAAATGGACAATTTACAGGTGAACAGAAAGCAGTCTATGATGTCGTGCTTGAAGCGCATAATGCAGCATGCCATGCAGCTAAAGTTGGGAATCCTTGTACGGATCCACAAAGAATTTCTGAAAAATCACTTTCACAAGGCCTAAAAGATATAGGTCTTTTAGATGGTAGTTTAGATGAAATATTAGATAAAAAATTATTCAGAGAATTCTATTACCATAAAATTGGACATTGGATGGGTTTGGATGTACACGATGATTGCCCATATGCAGTAGATGGAAAAGAAATTCTCTTTCAAGAAAATATGGTAATGACTATAGAGCCTGGTGTTTATGTGAATGATACTGCAAACGTTGATGATAGATGGAAAGGAATTGGTATCAGAATCGAAAATGATATTTTGATCACATCAGATGGATATGAAAACTTAACTGCAAAAGTCCCAGTCGAAACTGAAGAGATTGAGCAATTAATGAGAGAATAATGACCAAGCCTGTTTTGATTGCTGGGGCTGGTGTAATTGGGTGTCTTCTTGCCCATGTTCTAAAAAAACATGAGATCCCTTTTAAAATTATAGAAAAGAGCCCAGGGTTTAAAAAAATTCCGTATAGAACTATAGCTCTTACAAAAGATTCAATCCATTTTCTTAATTCCATAGATAAGAACTTAGATTTAAATGAATGGACTACACCTGTCGAGAAAATGGAGCTTTTCCATAAAAATGATTTAGGCATAGTTCTAGATTCAAATAATGAAGAAAAAGTTACATCGATTGCACTACTATCAAAATTGCATGAGAAATTACTCAAAAATGTTAAAGATGAAATCCTATGGAACTCCACAATATCTGACATTTCAAACAATGGAACACTTAAGGTGCAAACCAATAATGAAGAGCTTGAAGCAGATTTTATGTTTGCAACTGATGGGGCAAATTCCAAAGTTAGAGAAATTTGTGACTTTGAAAGTGAAGAATGGTTTTATGGTCAAAATGCCTACGTAACATGTATTGAGGCCGATCATAAAAATATTGCTAAACAATATTTCACAAAAAATGGGACCTTAGCACTACTTCCATTAAATGATGACAAACAGTTTTATTCTGTTATTTTTTGCACCAATTCCACAGGAGATGTTAAGCAAGACTTATTTGATATGAATGAGCTTTTTAATATTCAATTGAAACTTAATGATATTGAGTTTAGTTCTGGTTTTGAGCTAAAGCATTCTAGGGCATTGCAGTTATATTCATCTCGCATACTGCTTTGTGGGGATGCAGCAAATACCTTCCATCCTATGGCAGGCCAAGGACTTAATCTTGGTATTGGCGATATCATGGAAATTGAAAAAAATCTTAATGACCTTGTTTCAAATAAAGAAGAAGCTTTAAAAGCATATAGTGAAAAAAGGAATAATAAGAATCTTCAAATGACCTGGATTATACAAAGCTTATTTGGTGCATTTGGCAATGCAAATGGAGTAACAGAAATAATACTTAACTCCGGTATGAGGCTTCTAGACAAAGCACCTGGTCTAAAGCAAAAAATTATTGAATACGCTAACAAGAATTAAGCTATATCTAATTCTTTGAGAATTTCATAAGTTTCATGGAGTGGTAAACCTACCACATTGGTGTAACTGCCTTCTATATTTGTGATGTATTTTCCTGCAGGACCATGAATCCCATATGCACCTGCTTTACCAACACCTTCTTCAGATAAGACATATTCTTCTATCTCTGCATCATCCATCACTTTAAACGAAACTTTTGTTTCACAAGTTTTAATGATTTTTCGATTATAAGTAGAAATCATCACAGTAGAAAAAACGCTGTGAACTTTTCCTGAGAATTCTCGTAAAAGCTTTCTAGAGTGATCGTAATCCTTTGGTTTGCCAACGATTTCTTTATTCGGTGTAAAAACAAGGGTATCGGCTGTAAGAATTGGCAAGTTTTCTTTTGTTGATCCTGCCAGCAATTCTCTAGCACTAATATTTTTACCTTTTACAATATTTTGAGAGCAAACAATTGGATCTAAATCCTTAACAGAGTCTTCATCAAATTTTTGTTCAACAACTTCATGATGAATCCCCATTAAATCTAATAATTCTGTACGTCTTGGTGATGCTGAAGCTAATAGAAGCAAAATTAAACTTTAATGCCTTTCGATCTAATATCTTTAAGAACAGCATCTATGCCATTCTTATCAATTATTCGCATGCCTTTTGTAGAAAGAGTTAGTGTTACAAATTTGTTTTCAGATTCAACCCAAAATTTATGCTTATGCAAATTCGGTTTAAATAATCTTTTTACACGGTTTTTAGCATGGGAGACATGATTGCCTACCATTGCTTTTTTGCCTGTTACTTGACACACGTTACTCATAAGAACGGATGATAATAAAATAGTAATTGATTTTATGCAATAATTAATACCCTACTGATGAAACTAAAATTTAAAATTCTTGATCAAAGAATAGGCAGTGAATTTGAAACTCCTAAATATCAAACAGCTGGTTCAGCTGGACTTGATTTATTGGCATGCATAGAGGACCAAATAGTACTTGAGCCTAATGAGTCTACGATCATTCCATCAGGCATATCAATTTTTATAGAAAACCCTGAATTTGCAGGTATTGTTATCCCTAGATCAGGTTTAGGGGCAAAAAAAGGGCTTGTTTGTGGAAATCTGCTTGGACTAATAGATTCAGATTATCAGGGACCATTAAGCATTTCATTGTGGAATAGATCTAATGAACCAATAAAGATTAATGCTGGTGAAAGGGTAGCTCAACTTGTAGTCATAAGAGTGGATCAGGTTGATCTAGAGCAAGTTGATGAATTTCCAGAGACAGATAGAGGTTCGAAAGGTTTCGGTAGTACTGGTATTATTTAGCAGTTTTGCCAAATTTCTTTTCAAATCTTTGTACTCTTCCACCTGTATCAAGAATCTTCTGTTGCCCAGTATAAAAAGGGTGAGAAGCAGATGAGGTTTCAACCGGATAATACGGATAAGTTTTTCCATCTTCCCATTCTTTCGTTTGAGACGTATTTAACGTTGAACGAATAAGGAAATGTTTATCCACACTTGTATCGTGGAATAGAACATAACGAGATTCTGGATGTATTTCTTTTTTCATAACTTCTAATTTGAATGTGAAATAATATCAAATAATTTTTCTATTACAATAAATTGATGAATTTTGTTCAAGTAGCCATCCCATCGCCTTTACGTCAAACATTTACCTATATAAACAAATCTAGTTCTGACCTTTTAGGAAAGAGAGTTTTAGTAGAGTTTGGCAGAAGAAAGCTTGTAGGTGTTGTAATTAGTAATTCTGATATATCTGAGGGGGGATATAAATTAAAAAATATACTTGAGGTACTAGATGAAACTCCTTTGTTCTCAAAAGAAGCAATTAAAAAAATTACTTACATATCTGAATATTATATGCATCCCTTAGGTATAGTTATTGAATCTTTTATTCCTACTTTCTTGAGAAAAGCTAAACATCAAAAAGATTTAGAAAAATACCATCAAGCAAAAGAAGAACTTATCTCAGCAACAAATTTGCATAAATTAACCAATGATCAGGCTAATTGTTTGGATTCAATAAAATCTAAATCTGAAGGTGAAATTTTACTTTCAGGCATAACATCCTCGGGTAAAACAGAGGTTTACAAACACTTTATAAATTCACTTATTAATAAAGGGAAAAGTGCTCTTGTGCTGGTACCAGAAATTTTCCTTACTCCACAAATCTTTCATGACTTTCAATCAAGTTTTGGCGACAAAGTATTTTTAAATCATTCAGGCCTAACCTCCATCCAAAGAATAAAAGTATGGTTAGCTGCCCAGGATGACGCTCCTAAAATAATTATAGGTACTAGATCTTCAGTCTTTCTACCTATCAAAAATTTAGGAGGGGTAATATTTGATGAAGAACATGACCAGTCTTATAAGCAGCAAGAAGGTTTCAGGTACGAAGCAAAAGAAATTGCAAAAATCTTATATAAAGAAACTGCAAGAATTATTTATGCATCAGCAACACCATCTTTAACCAATATTAAGAAAGGAAAAGATGGTGAGATCGAAACATGCTCCCTGACTAAAAGAATATCTGATGCACCAATGCCAAATATATCTATACATGACGTTAGTAGAAAACAAACTTCAAGTGGGGTATCTGACCAATTAATTGAAAGAATTATTGAAAATGAAAAAGCTGGTTATCAAACCTTAGTTTTATTGAACAGAAGGGGCTATGCTCCAGTCTTTATGTGTAATTCATGCGGATGGATTGCTAAAAGCAAATGTTGTGATACTTCCCTTGTCTTGCATCAGAATGTAAAAAGATTGAAATGTCACAGATGTGAAAGTGTTTGGGGAATACCTAATACTTGCCCAGAATGCGGATCTTCTGATTTTCTACATAAGGGGATTGGGACTCAACAAGTTGAAGAAGTGCTATCAGAGAAATTACCAAATTCTAATATAGTAAGAATTGATAGAGATACTGTTTCTGGTAAGAGCAGAAGAGAAGAAAGTTTTGCTATCTTCCAGGATCCAACCCCAAAAATTTTTATTGGCACACAATTACTTGCAAAGGGCCATGATTTTAAAAATGTAAGTTTGGTAATTGTCTTAAATTTAGATTTTGGTTTATTTGGTGCAGATATTCACATGCAAGAACAAACAGCTCAACTTATTGTTCAGGTTGCTGGTAGGGCTGGAAGAACAGGCATAGAAAATAACGTTTTTCTTCAAACAAGAGTAGCAGATCACCCATTATTCAATTTGATTAAAACAGGTAATTACCAAGAAATTGCAAAAGAATTACTTGAGGAAAGAAAAAAATTAGATTTAGCTCCATTTATAAATCTAGTCTATCTAAAAGCTGAAGATTCTAATCAATCTAAACTTAGAAAATTTCTAATTGAGTCAAAGAAAAGTTTGTCTCAGAAAGATCTTGAAGTTTATGGGCCTTTTGAAGGCCCAGTTACAAAGGTTGGCTATAAACATAGGATGTTTTGCATTATTCAGAGCAGTAAGAAAGAAAAAATGCTTCAAGTCTTATCAGATTTTGCCATAAAATCTGATACTAAGAAGAAAGAAATATCTAATTGGGTTTTAGATATTGATCCGATTAATGCAGTTTAAAAATTCTTGATTAGATGTCTTAAATTCAATGAATCGTTGTTTCTCTTCAATGATTAGTTTTAAAAAGAACTCATTTCCAAAATTAAATTTAGAGATTTTATTTGGCCACTCAATGAAAAGAATGCCTGTAGTTTTTTCATTAATTTCTAGACCGAGCATTTCAAAATCATTTTCATTATTTAACCTGTATAGGTCTGAATGGTAAATATCTCTGCCATTAAGCTTATATTCCTCAAGTATGCTGAAAGTCGGGCTCTTTACAGCCCCATTCCAGCCCAAATTTTTAAGGACTTCACGTACTAAGGTAGTTTTTCCAGTGCCCAAATCACCATCAAGATAAAAAATTGCTAAACCTGTAAAACTTGAGAGGTAATCTGCAATACCTTTTCCCACTTCTTCAGTTTTAGCTAAATCTGTTATATTGATTTTCATTAAAAAAAGCTTGGAGTAAGGTTTACAAATTCTCTACCTGTAATCTCTCTTTTTAAGCATTCCACAACTTTATTGTAATCTGTATCGCTTGAGACAAAATCAACATCATTTACATCTAAGACAAGAAGAGGTGTTTCAGAGTAATCAAAGAAGAAATCTGTATAAGCTTCACAAAGTCTCTCTAAGTATTCTAAAGCCACATGATCTTCATATGATCTAGCTCTTTTATTTACTCTCTCTAATACCCTTTCAGGAGTAGCTTGCAAGTATATTAGCAAGTCGGGTTTAGGGTGAGTTTGGTAAAATTTTGATTTAACTTCTTTAAAAATTTTGAATTCATCCTTTGTTAGATTTAATTCAGCAAATAAGTCTTCTTTTTGAAACATAAAGTCAGCAACAATCTTTCTTTGAATCAAATCATCTGAAAAATATATATTGATTTGATGCGCCCTTTGCATAACAAAATGCAATTGTGATGCAAACGCATAATTTTGCTTGTCTTTATAAAAAGATTTTAAGAATGGATTATCATCTGACTCTTCAAGACATAATTCATGGCCAAAATCCATTGCTATTTTTCTTGATAAAGAAGTTTTACCAACTCCAATTGGCCCTTCAATTGCTATGTAATTAGGAATTATATCTTCTTGCATTCTTTTTCTTGTAAGTATTTAAAAGCCTTATCTTCTTATCATAGTTTGCTGTCTTGAATTCTGTCCACCAGTCTATTGTGAACTTAAGGTCTGGTTCTATTTTTCCTCTTAGCAATAAGAAATCATATGCAGCTCTGAATCTTAAGTTTTTAGTGAAGTTTAAAGACTTTTTACCTACTCGATTAAATCTTACTTGATTCATCCAAACATCTTTAATGAAGCTTGAAAATTTTTTTGGTACTGAGGTTATTATTTGTTGCTTTCTTACTACTCCAGCAATTGATCTGTAGAATTTTTTGAAATTTATTTGCTCACTTATCTCAGAATCAACAAATACTTTTGGCCATAGCAAAATGGCATAAATAAAACCAACATTAAGCTTTTTACCTGATTCAAGCCTTTGATCTGTTTCTTTGAATGCATTAAGAAAAAATTTATGAAATAAGCCATCTCTATCTTGATAGTGTGGGAATAAAACATCAAACACGCCATGACTAGAGAGCTGTTTGTAAGAATTTTCAGCATGACCTGACATAAAGAGTTTCAAAATTTCTTCGTAAAGCCTTGCAGAAGGCATTTCAAGCAGTTGGTGTTTATGTTCTTTAATACCATCTGCGATTTCTTTGTCTATTGTGAAATTTAATTTTGCTGCAAACCTAATTGCTCGTAATATTCTTACAGGATCTTCAAGTATTCTTTCACTGGAGTTTCCAATAAATTTAATTTTCCTATCTTTTAAGTCTTTTATCCCATTCGTGTAATCAATAACTTCATGTGAAAATGGATCATAGTAAATAGAGTTTATGGTTAAATCTCTGCGCATTACATCCTCTTCTTGCGTGCCCCAATGGTTATCTCTAACAATACGACCCTTGTCATTCACTTCTATAGACTCAGACGCATTTGTACCTCCAGATCTGAAAGTTGTTGTTTCAAGAACTTCATCTGGAAAAGCTATGTGAACCAATTTAAATCTTCTTCCAATTATTCTTGAGTTCCTGAAGATTCTTCTTATTTCTTCAGGCTCGCAGTCGGTAACGATATCAAAATCTTTTGGGTGAAGACCTTTGATCATATCTCTAATACCTCCACCAACTATGTATGCTTTAAAACCTGATTTATGTAGCTTTGAAATAATGCTTAGTGCATTAGGTGAAATATCTTTATGGTTAATTCCGAATCTTTTATCGTTATATATATCAGGAGTCACTTTCAGCTACTAGAATAATCAGACTTGAGTTTTCTATACAGCTCAACTGAAAGTCTTGGGCTCTTTTCTTGAACAATTATTGATGAGGCATAATTTCCAAATTTACATGCTTCTATAAAACTATGTTCTTCAATAACTTTATGAAGTGCTGCGCCCGCAAAAATATCACCAGCACCATTTGAATCTATTGCTGTAACTTGCCTAGCTTCAATTTCTGCATAGGTATCGCCTTCCATCACATAGGATGATTCAGCACCATTAGTGACAACGTAATTATTTGTTATTTCTTTAAGAGCCTCTACAAAATTGTCCCCAACCAAGGCAGTTGCCTCCTCTTTATTGCAAAAAAGGTAATCAATTTTTCTGACGCTAAAAACCTCTTTAAACCTCTCCTTAAAAACCTCAACAACACCTGGATCTGAAAGGCTAAGTGCTACTTTAGTTGTTAATTTTGTCCCTTTTAGTATTGTTAAAAAAGCTGAATAGTTTTCTTCAGAAGTGAACTGATAGCCTTCAGAAAAGAGAATCTTAGATTCATTAGCAATATCTATAAATTCTGGATTAAAAACTAGTTTCTCTGATGCGCCAAGATAGGTGCCCATTGTTCTCTCACTATTAGGTGTAATAAAAACCAAACATCTTCCAGTTCTTACTTGATCGTGATAAAAATTATTCATTGACGCAATGCCATTATGAGACAAATTTTCTTCATATAATCTGCCCCTATCATCATTGGCTAGCTGGCAAATATGTGCACAATTTGAGCCAAAATTTGAGGTTGCAGCAAGGCTGTTTGTTGTAGAGCCTCCACAAACAACGTCTGGCTCTACTCCATCTGGTAAGTTAGAAAGAATTTCTTCTTGTTCTTGGTATGAAATAGACTTGAACTGGTTAAAAAATAATTCAGTGGCATCTACAAAACTTTTATCGACATAAAATGTCTCATCCACAAGTGCATTCCCAACTCCCAAAACATCAAATTTCATTTTTTATTTCTTCCAATGATAGTTCTGCAATTCTACCAGCTTTTAACATTTTTTCTTCGTCATGTTCTGTTGAGATGAAACAACTTTCGTAGGCTGAAGGTGGAAGGTATATATTTTTTTCTAACATTTTTCTAAAAAACTTAGAGAAAAAATCAATATCAGATTTTTGAACATCATCAAAATTTCTAGGTAATTCATCAGCAAAGAAAAATCCAAACATTCCACCTCTAACATTGTAAGAAAAAGGAATATCTAATCTTTTTGCTGCATTATTAACTATCTCAAGAAATTTTTTAGCATTACTTTCCATCTTCGAATAAATAGTTTTATCTGATAATTGTTTCAGCAATGCAGTTCCTGCGCTCACAGCTATTGGATTACCTGATAATGTGCCTGCTTGATATACAGGACCATCAGGCGATATATTGTTCATAATCTCAGCTTTGCCTCCATAGACACCAACTGGCAGACCACCACCAACAATTTTACCTAAGGCTGTTAAATCAGGTGTTATATCAAGAAGTTCTTGAACTCCTCCTCTTGCAACTCGAAAGCCAGTCATAACTTCATCAAATATAAGTATCGTCTTGTTATCAGAACAAAGTTTTCTCAGATGCTCTAAGAATTTTTTCTCAGGTTCGATGAAACCCATATTTCCTGCAATTGGTTCAATAATCACAGCAGCAATATCATCTCCAAACTTTGAAAAAGCTTCATTAAGGCTTTCAGTGTCATTGTAGGGAAGTGTTATTGTAAGCTCTGATAATTCCTTGGGAATTCCAGGTGAATCAGGAGCGCCAAGTGTAGCTAAACCAGAACCTGCTTTTACTAAGAGAGAATCTACATGGCCATGATAGCAGCCAATAAATTTAATAATCTTTTTTCTATTAGTTGTTCCTCTAGCTAACCGTATACAGCTCATGGTTGCTTCAGTACCAGAGTTAACCATTCTGAGCTTTTCTATGCTTGGTAAATAGGATTTAATAATTTTTGCTATTTCTAACTCATTCTTCGTGGGCGCTCCAAAGCTTATCCCTTTACTAGCTTGTTTCTTTATAGCATCAATAATGTTTTTATTTGAATGTCCCAAAACCATAGGCCCCCATGAACCTACAAAATCTAAGTATTTGTTGCCATCCTCATCATACAAATAGCACCCTCTAGATTTTTTAAAAAATATTGGAGAACCTCCAACACTTTTAAAGGCCCTAACTGGAGAATTAACTCCACCTGCTATATGGTTTTTTGATTTCTCAAATAATTCTTGCGAGTTTTTCGTTTTCATTCAGATATTCTTGATGATCTCTTATGCCAAAGGATCGTTAATATTTCTCTATAAATATAATGATAGTTTTATATGTCTAATTAAGCTAATAGCAACATGAATAATATAGATATTTAACCTGGTAAAAGCTCTTTTAAAATTCTTTCACCAAATGTCTCAACTTTATCCCAATCTGTAAACTCAAAAACTTTAGTTTGGTCTGTTGGGCCTTTTGACATCCACATAATAAATCTAATCATATGCTTATCGAAAAAATTATAGTCCGGATAGGATATCTTCCCTGCAAAAACTGCGAGCATATCCGGTTGCCAAACAACCTTTTTTAAAAATTTTTTCAAATAAGGATTAGTTTCAATTGAGTTTTTATCATCCTTGCGTGCAACAGCATTTACATTAAAGAATGCTGTCCTTTTTCTGGCAAGCAAAGCTTCATTTTTATTTACAAAAGTATATAGGCTTGGTTTATGGTTACCGTACCTAATGCTTGCTCCTAAAACTACACAATCAAATTCATTAAGATCAAGATTTGAAGTTTCTTCAGCATTAACAATGTATACGTTAGTATGATTCTCAATAATTTTTTTAATACGTTCACAGATTAACAAAGTATGCCCATCTGTACTTGAATAAACGATTAATGTTTTTTTCATAACCAACAGAATTATAAGTCAATAATAAATTTTGATAGAATTACATTATAAATATGGATATAAAAACAAAAAAAGCGGCACCTTTTGATTTATCTGACAGTGCTATTGCAAAAATTTCTCTGTTAAAAGAATCGGAAGAAAATAAATTTTTTAGAGTCTATGTGACTGGGGGTGGATGCTCTGGTTTTCAATATGGTTTTAAATTTGATGATTTTGATCATGAAGAAGATGCAAAATTAGATTTTGGTAAAGGTGTTTCCGTTGTTTTAGATCATATGTCATATCCGTATATTTTGGGATCTAAGATTGATTATACTGAGAATCTTATGGGTTCTAAATTTACAGTAGAAAACCCTAATGCTTCCTCAACTTGTGGTTGTGGTGCCTCCTTTTCTATTTAAATAATATAGCTCTTTCTTTGAAGGCTAAATAAGCAAAAGCTATAGCTTCAATATATTTTGAGGGTGCAACATCATCAATTGATTTAACTGGTATTGCTGCTAGTTCCTTAATTCTGCTCATTAGATATTTATTTTCCGTTCCTCCTCCATGGAAGATTAACTCATCAACAGAATTACAAGATTTTAAAAATTCTATTATTTTAGTTGCTGTCAGTTCTGTTAATGTGCAGAGGACATCTGCAGGTTCAGTGCTAAGAATTTCGTTTTCATATTTTTCAAAAATATTCATATAAATACTTATATCGTCTGCTCTGGGATAGGATAAATTCTCTAATTCATTCATAAACAATTCTAGAATTTCATCATTAATATTCCCTGATCTAGCTAATAACCCGTCATTATCAAATAACCCTAATCCAAGCTTTCGCATTGCCTCATCCATAAGGCAATTACCTGGGCCAACATCAGAGGCAAGCTCTATTTCAGGCCCTTTCAAATATGTTCCATTCGCAATACCCCCAATATTAATGATCAATTTATTTTTTGAATTATCGCTTAGTAAATACTGGTGAAATGATGGAATTAAGGGCGCTCCCTTTCCGCCATGGGCAATATCAAAATTTCTAAAATCAGCATAAACAGGAATTCCAGATTCTTTTGCTATTATTTCTGGTGAGCCAGCCTGCAAACTAAATTCATCTGAATGTGAAATTGTTTGGCCAGGAAAAGCAATGGCAATAATGTTTTCTTTGCTGTGATTAGAAATTAATTTTTTGACTAGATCTATGCTTTTTTGAGTAATTTCTTCAGAAATAAAGCTTTGATTATCTGATGATTGATAGTCTTTAGAGAAATATATTGTTTCAAGATTTTTTATCTCTAACCCATTGCTAAAACTTACTAGACACCCATCTAAACTATCTCTGCTAGTTCCTGACATTAGACCAATGTATAGATTCCTCATTGAATGCTTGAGATATTAGAAATTATCTCTGTTCTCTCCTCAACTAATTTATCGAAGTATTTCTTGTTATAAGAGTTTATAGATTGAGCATTTGGTGGCTCAACCTTAACAGGATCTGTATGCTTTCCATTTATATGAAATTCATAGTGCAAATGAGGGCCAGTTGCTAAACCTGTAGAACCAACATACCCAATTGTTTGGCCTTGTGTAACCTTTGCTCCCTTTTTCATGCCTTTTGCGAAACCTTGCAAGTGTGCATATCTAGTCATGTATTTGTTGTAATGCATTACATCTATGTAATTTCCATAAGAATTTGAGTATTGAGCATTCTTTATTACTCCATCCCCTGTGACTTTAACTGGAGTGCCAGTTTTTGCTGCATAATCTGTGCCTTTATGTGCTCTGATAGTATTTAAGATGGGATGTTTTCTATTTGGATTGTAATGAGAGCTAATTCTTGCAAGCTCGATAGGGGTTCTTAAAAAAGCTTTTCTAACGTTGTTGCTGTCTGTGGTGTAATAATCTTTTCTTCCTTTTTGTGTAAAACGTATTACATTAATTTTCGTCCCTTTATTTGTGAATTCGGCTGCAAGAATATCTCCATTTGAGACTAATCGTCCATTAGAAAAAATATCCTCATATAGTATTTTTACTTTATCACCGTTCCTAATATCGTAGGCATAATCTATATCCCAACCAAAAATATAAATTAAGTCTCCAAGAACTGATTCTGGCACACCAGCTTTTTTCCCTGATGCATATAAAGAATCTGAGATTTCAAATTCTCTAAACTGAGCTATTCTCTCAAGATTGTCCCTTTTCTTTTCAAATTCATACTTAGCCCCATCAATTGTAAGAACATCAAGATAAAAATCTTCATCAAACCTTTTTACAAACACAAGACCGTTTTTTGATGTGATGTAAATCTGATCATTAACCTGAAGGCTTATAAATTTTTTCAGCTTTCTGTCTTTACCAATCTTATTAATTGTTGCTGGGCTAACATCAAATTTTATAAGAGTTGAGTAAAATGTATCACCAGATTTAATTAGGATCTTATCTTCTGTTGGCAGGTTTATGTCAGTATCAATTGGAGTGAGAGATATTTTCTCAATAGTTAATTCAGAATCGTTATTAAAATTTCTATTTTCTGAATCAGCAGCAATTAAAAATATAAATACCGAAGGTATTAATAATATAGCTAGAATTAATTTTAAATGAGAGCCTGTGTACATGTTCTGATATTATATATAAAGCTTTATGAATGATCCTAAAAAACAAATTGAGATTATAAAACAAGGAATCGATGAGATCATCGGTGAAGATGATTTATTTAAGAAATTAGAAGCAGGGAAAAAACTTGTAGTAAAAGTTGGTTTTGACCCTACAGCACCTGATTTACACCTTGGCCATACTGTAATTTTGAGAAAAATGAGACAGTTTCAAGATCTAGGCCATACTGTCATATTCCTGATTGGAGACTTCACTGGAAAAATTGGAGATCCAAGTGGTAAAAACAAGACAAGACCTCCTTTAACTGATGAAGATATAAAGCAAAATGCAAAAACTTATGAAGAACAAGTTTTTAAGGTGCTAGATAATAAAAAGACTAAAGTTGATTTCAATTCTCGATGGGGAGATAAATTATCTGGTGCAGATATGATTAAATTGGCTGCTCAATCAACTGTTGCCAGAATGATAGAAAGAGATGATTTTTCAAAAAGATACAAAAACAATCAACCAATATCCATACATGAATTTTTATATCCATTAATGCAAGGTCTAGACTCTGTAGAGCTTAAGGCAGATGTTGAATTAGGAGGAACAGATCAAAAATTTAATTTACTTGTTGGTAGAGACTTGCAAAAAAATGCAGGCATGTCACCACAAACAATTATTACTTTGCCGTTGCTTGAAGGACTTGATGGCATTAAAAAAATGTCTAAAAGTGAAGACAATTATATCGGGATAACAGAAACAGCTGATGATGTCTTTGGAAAAACTATGTCTATACCAGATGAAATCATGTTCAAATGGTTTGATCTATTAAGCTTAAAATCTACTACCGAAATTAAAAAACTTAAAACATCACTTGAAGATGGCGGCAATCCTAGAGATGTAAAAATCGTACTCGCTTTAGAGCTTACCGAAAGATTTACATCAAAAGATCAGGCAGAGAATGCCAAGGAAAATTTTTTTAAAAAGTTTGCAAAGAATGAGTTGCCAAGCGATATAGGAGAAAAATCTATTTCACATAAAGGTGCATATCCACTACCTAATCTATTGAAAGATATTGATTTCGCAGCTAGCACTTCAGAGGCCTTACGTTTAATCAAACAAGGAGCTGTCAAAGTTAATCAAGTGAAGATAGATTCAAAAGATACACACATAGAGCCTGGTGTGAAAACACTGATTCAGGTAGGAAAGAAAAAAGTAATTTACGTTCTTATTAAGGGGAGTTAAAAATGAGTACAAAAGAATATGACTTAATCGTCTTCGGTGCTACGAGTTTCACTGGAAAATTGGTAGTTGAATATCTAAATGAAAAATACCCTGATCTTAGTTGGGCTATAGCAGCAAGAAATCAGGAAAAGATCGATGCTGTGAAATCTGAATTGTCGTGTGATGTGCCAAGTTTAATTTTGGATTCAATGAATATGGATGATATTGAAAAAGCCATGAAGCAAACAAAATTAATTTTAACCACTGTCGGGCCATATCAGATCTATGGCAATGATATTTTAGCTATGTGTGCAAAACATGGTGTTGATTACGTAGATCTATGTGGTGAACCTGGTTGGATGTATGACATGCAACAACATTTAGAAACAGCTAAACAAAGTGGAGCAAGAATTGTACATAGTTGTGGTTTTGATTCAATACCATCTGATTTAGGTGTCTTTTTTCTTCAAAACTTAGCTCAAGAAAAATTTGGTAAACCAGTTAAACAAGTCAAATGTAGAGTGAGATCAATGAAAGGTGAATTTTCTGGCGGCACAGCTGCTTCATTGCGAGCAACCTTAAGTAAATTAAAGAAAAATCCTGATTTTTTTAATGTTTTAATAGATCCTTTTTGTTTGTGTGAGGGTTTTAAGGGTCCAGAGCAACCTAGAGACAATAAACCCTATCATGATGATGTTACTAATGAGTGGGTTGCGCCATTTTTTATGGCTGCCATCAATACTAAAAATGTGCATCGTTCAAATCAGATGCTAAACCATCCTTATGGAGAAGATTTTCTCTACGATGAAATGTTCTCAGCTGGTCCTGGCGAAGAAGGAGAGAAGAAAGCTCAAGCAATAGCTATGTATAACCCTATGC
This sequence comes from SAR86 cluster bacterium AG-422-P06, assembly GCA_003213455.1. Classification (GTDB taxonomy): domain Bacteria; phylum Pseudomonadota; class Gammaproteobacteria; order Magnimaribacterales; family TMED112; genus TMED112. The sequence goes on from QCMX01000001.1 coordinate 18,364, forward strand.
TTGGCGATAATGTGCCAAAACCTGGTGAGGGTCCTTCAAAAGAATCCAGAGATTCAGGTAGCTACGATATGTTATTTACTGGTGTAGATAATGGCGAAATAAAAATCAATGTCTCTGTTAAAGGTGAGGGAGATCCTGGTTATTCATCAACTTCAAAAATGATTACTGAAAGTGCTTTATGTCTGTTATTTGATTGCCCTGATCTAGCAGGAGGAATATACACAACTGCACCAGCAATGGGTCAAAAATTGATTGATAGACTTGAAGAAAAACATGTTATGTTTTTTGCTGAAGAATAATATATAGACTTACATATTAAAAAATCTATAATAATTTGTTCTTTGGGTCTGTAGCTCAGTTGGTTAGAGCGCACCCCTGATAAGGGTGAGGTCGCCGGTTCAAATCCAGCCAGACCCACCACTCCCAGAAAAGGTTTAAATCCACGCAAAAATCATATAGATTTACTGATTGAGCATTTGACAGACATTCAAAAGCAAAAACAGAAGATAGAAGAAGATAAACTACGGTGATTAATGGTGGTAAAATTAGTTATTTACATATAAAAAATGGCAAAAGACTTACACAACGCAAAAAAAAGCAAGCAAGATGATTTTTATACACAATTAACTGATATTGAAAAGGAATTAAAATATCACAAAGAAAGCCTTAAGAACAAAACAATAATTTGTAACTGTGATGATCCAAGAGTAAGCAATTTTTTTCATTATTTTTCCTTTAATTTTGAAAGCCTGCAATTGAAAAAGTTGATTTCTGTTTGTTACAAAAACCAATCAAAAGACTTATTTACAAGAGAAGATAAAGATAAGGCAATTTACCTTATATATGAAGGTGACAAAAATAATGACAATATACCCAATGAGGATGAAATTGACGTTTTAAACCTAAACGGAGACGGAGATTTTAGAAGCCAAGAGAGTATAGAACTACTAAAACAGGCAGATATTGTTATTACAAATCCACCTTTTTCATTATTCAGAGAGTTCATAGCACAAATCATGCATTATGAGAAAAAGTTTTTAATTATTGGAAGTGTTAACGCAATAAACTATAAAGAAGTTTTTAAACTTATCATGGATAATAAAGTGTGGCTGGGAGCAAGCATTCACTCTGGAGATAGAGAATTTGGGGTACCTAAAGACCTAGTAACAAGAAGTAAAAGTTTAAGAATTGATGAAGAAGGTAATAAATTTATAAGTGTTCCAGGTATAAGGTGGTTCACTAATCTTGAGTATGCTCAAAAATATGAAGATCTAATTCTCTATAAAAAATATAACCCTGAAGAGTATCCTAAATATGATAACTATGATGCTATAAATGTGAACGTTACAAAAGAAATACCCATGGATTACTCGGGCATAATGGGAGTCCCAATTACATTTTTAAGCAAATATAACCCTGATCAATTTGAAATTTTAGGCTTATCGCAAAAAGTTGGATATGGACTTGAGAGTACAAAGTTTTATGATGAATATGAAGAGACAAGACAGGATGGAACAAAAACAGGAAGTTCTGGTAAGAAGACAAATGGGAACCCGGTTATGAAAGGAAAACCTAAAAAAGGAAATTATTATGTCAAAGGTGAAGATATTGTTCATTCTTTGTATGGGAGAATTTTCATAAGAAATAAAAGGTTATGAAGATAGAAGAAATAAAGCTTTCGGTAAAAGATTTATCAGATGGTTATGTAGATAAGCTTGAGGAAGGTGTATTAGGGTACTCTGGAAAATTAGACATTAGACCGCCATACCAAAGAGAATTTGTTTACAACGATAAGCAAAGAGATGCGGTGATAGATACTATTTGGAATGTATACCCACTAAATGTGATGTATTGGGCAGTAAGAGAAGATGGTGGTTTTGAAATAATTGATGGCCAACAACGGACAATATCTATTTGCCAATATATTAATGGCGACTTTTCATTTAATAAACGATACTTTTCTAATTTAGAGAATGATGAAAAAGATAAATTGTTAAATTACGAATTAACTATTTACTTGTGTAGTGGAACAGATAGCGAAAAGCTTGCGTGGTTTGAAACTATCAATATTGCAGGAGAAGAATTGTATGCTCAAGAGCTCAAAAATGCTGTTTATCATGGTTCATGGGTTTCAGATGCAAAAAAATATTTCAGTAAAAATGGTTGTCCAGCAAAAGGGTTAGGTGGTGACTACTTAACTGGTGCAGCGATAAGACAAGACTATCTTGAAACTGCAATTAAATGGATAAGTAAAAACAATATCAAAGACTATATGGCTGAAAATCAACATAACGCTAGTGCTGTTGATTTATGGAATTACTTTAGTTCGGTTATCTCATGGGTTGAAGCTACATTCAAGACCTACAGAAGAGAAATGAAAGGTATAGACTGGGCATTTCTTTATGATGATTTTAAAGATAAAAACTTGAACCCAGATGAGCTTGAAATAGAAATAAAAAAACTTATGCAAGATGACGAAGTCCAGAAGAAAAAAGGTATATATGAGTATGTTCTTCGTAGAGATGAGAAATTTTTAAAGCTAAGAACATTCACAGATCAGCAGAAAAGAGAAATGTATGAAAAGCAAGATGGTCTTTGCAATATTCGCAAAAAACCATACCCAATAGAAGAGATGGAAGCTGACCATATAACTCCTTGGTCAGAGGGAGGTAGAACAATTGTTGAGAATGGTCAGATGATACACAAAGAGGAAAATAGAAGAAAATCAAATAAATAGATTTAATAAGGGTGAGGTCGCCGGTTCAAATCCAGCCAGACCCACCATTTGAGATAAGTATGAAAAATTTTTCCTTAATTTTTATAAGCTTGCTAAGTCTTTTAGTCTCTCCTCATGATGGCTGGAAAGCAACCAAATTATCCGAAACAATTGCTCACACTCCGTCAGTGCTTCCAGACAGGGTTGTGCTCACATGGAACGATAATACGGCAACGACCCAGTCAGTCTCTTGGCGAACTGATACTTCTGTGATGAGTGGCTATGCCCAAATTGGTGTTGCAAATGCGAGTGGTAGATCTATGCAAACAAATGAATTTAAAGCTGTCACAACACTTTTTAGGAGTGATATTAACGATGCGCATTATCATAATGTTACTTTTACTGATCTTGAGCCAAATACTATCTATGCTTACCGAGTTGGTGACGGTGAAAATTGGACAGAATATTATCACTTCAAAACTGCAAGCTTAGAACCTCAACCATTCAGTTTTATTTACTTTGGAGATGCTCAAAACGAAGTAAAAACCCACTGGTCTAGGGTCTTTAGGGAGGCATTTCGTGACGCTCCCAGAGCAGCATTTACACTGCATGCTGGTGATCTAGTCGATGATCATTATATGGATGCTCAGTGGGGTGAATGGCATCAAGCTCCTGACTGGGTTAATGGCACAATACCTGTAATAGCAACGCCAGGTAATCACGAATATTTAGACGACTCTCAACGCAAGCGAATATGGACAACTAAAGGTGGTAAAGAAGTAAAAATAGATGTTGATGAGTATTCATTACATGCTCCGGGCGTATTCAAACTACTCATAGAAGATGAATTTGAGCAAAGTGGTTCTTTATTAGTACAGGAAAATGGTCAGATACAGTCGATTGATACTGGCATCGAAACAATTACTGGCTTTTCTCAAGCTGAATTAAAAGGCAAGATAATTTTAGGAGGAGGAGCACCTCTTTACGATCGCCTTCAAAATCCAACAGGAATTCCAATTTTAAGTACACATTGGCGCCCACAATTTTCTTTCCCTATTCAAGACGTGCCCAAAGAAAGTTTAAAAGAAACGGTCTACTTTATTGATTACCAAGGCGTTAGATTTATCTCTTTAGATTCTAATACTGAGCTGGAAGCACAAGTTCCGTGGCTGGAGAAAACTTTGGAGCAAAATCCAAACCGATGGACAATTCTTACGTTTCATCATCCGATGTATTCGCCTGCTTCTGATCGAGATAATGTAGAGCAAAGAGACCTTTGGAAGCCATTGTTTGATAAGTATAAAGTCGACTTAATCTTGAGTGGTCATGACCACACTTATTCCAGAACTGGTCTTGTTGATACGAAGAATTTAAAGAATGTGCCTACTGGTTATCAGCAAGCTTATGATCCAGAGATTGGCACGGTTAATGTTGTCTCAGTCAGTGGTCCAAAGATGTATGAAATTACCAAAGGCCAATACGCTAAAACTTTTGCTGAAAATAAACAGTTATATCAAATCATCGATATTGATGGTGATAGTCTTCGTTTCAGAGCTTTTACAGCAACTGGCGATTTACACGACGAGTTTCAACTTCAGAAAAGAACTGATAAACCTAATTTATTGATCGAAAAATAGATTTCTTTCTTAAACCTTACTATTATTTTAAAAAGTGCAAAGGGGAGGCTTGGCCTGAGATCTTTAATAGGAACCCTTTGAACCTGAACCATATAGTGATGGCGGAGGAATTGCATGAAACACATCATAAAATATCTATATTTATTCGTTTTAATATTTGCAGCTGAAAACCTTTTTTCAGATGAAATTGAAGAAGTAATTGTTATAGCAGATTACAGAAATACAGAACTCAATAAAGAGGACTCAAGTATTTTTGTTCTCGATGCAGAAGAGATTAAAGCTCAACCAATAAAGCATTTTGAAAATCTTTCATATTTAGTGCCCAATTTAAATTTTGCTGCTAGCGATTCTAGAGCAAGATACTTTCAGATTCGTGGCATTGGTGAAAGATCAGGGTATTTGGGTACCCCAAATACTTCGGTAGGTTTTCTGATTGACGATATTGATTATTCTGGACAAGCAGGTATTGCTACTACCTTTGATGTTGAGCAAATAGAAATATTTAATGGTCCACAAGGTTCAAGAATTGGAGCCAATGCACTTGCAGGCCTTATATATATAAAAACAAAGGACCCCACAGATGAATTTGAAGGCACTTCAGAAATCACCTATGGAAATTACAACACACTGAGCACTGGCTTAGCATTTGGCGGCCCATTAACTGAAAACAAAAATATTAAATTCAGACTAGCTTTAAGAAAGGATGATACAGATGGATTTAGAGAAAATTTATATTTAAATAGATCTGATACCTCTAGAAAAGATGAGACAACAGCAAGGCTGAAAATCGATTTTGAGCTCGATAATAAAACCAATGCCAAAGTCTTATTGAGCCAAGTTGATATGGATGATCCAGCAGATATCTGGACGATTGATGGCTCTTTGAATACGCTTTCCGATCGCCCTGGAATGGACTCTCAGAAGACTGACACATTTGGTTTAAAAGTGATAAGAGCTAACAGGTACAACCAGTTTGAAAGTTTAACCAGCACAACTGATACAGACGTAGTTTTTAGTTATGACGCAGATTGGGGTAATACTGATTCACACGCACCCTATACGTACGATTATTTTTCTGAGACTTTGAGAGCAAGAGAGTCTTTTAGCCAGGAATTTAGATTTGTTTCCAATGAGAAATATAAAGCAGAACGTCTACCTTTTGATTGGGTTGTTGGTGTTTCATACCTAAGGCTTGATGAAACAAATGATCGTCAAGACGACGGTGTTTATGGAGATCCAAATGATCCATTTTCACCATACATAAGCTTAACCACCTCAAAGAGTGACTATAGCTCAACTAATATTTCTATTTTTGGAAATATTGATTACGAATTCTCTGCTTTTACGAAATTAAGTGTAGGTTTAAGAATGGAGGATTGGTCAGCAAAATATTTTGATTCAAATAATGAAAGATTTAGTCCTTCGTACAGCATGATAGGTGGAAAAGTTTCACTTATACATTCTTTTAAGGATGGCATGAATATTTTTGCTAATTATGCCAAAGGCTATAAGCAAGGTGGCTTTAACGTTGGTCTTGGCTTATTAGATAGTGCAACTAGTTCTGATTTGGAATATGATCCTGAATTTTTGACTAATTATGAAATAGGTATGGATCTTTCAGTTTCAGACAAGACAGACCTAAGGATTGTTGGATTTTATTCAGAAAGAACAGATCAACAAGTCTTAATATCTACGCAAGTTGACCCTAATGATCCAAATACTTTTGTTTTCCTTACACAGAATGCAGCAGAGGGAGAAAACTATGGTCTTGAGTTAAATTTAAACTCAGATTTATCTGATGATTTAGATATTTTTGTAAATTTAGGCTTATTAAACACAGAAATAAAAAGTTGGAAATCAAGGCCTGAAATTCAAGGCAGAGAACAAGCTCATGCTCCCAGTAACTCTTATTCATTTGGCTTGAATTACAGACCAACACCTGTAACTTATTTAAATTTTCATGCTACTGGAAAGAGTGGTTTTTATTATTCCGATTCTCACAACAATAAATCAGATTCATACATCTTATTAAATTCCAGTTTTGGCTATAACTATGAAGATTGGGTAGTGGAGTTATGGGTAAGAAATTTATTTGATGAATACTATGCCACTAGAGGTTTTTATTTTGGTAATGAAGCTCCTGATTTTGCAGACACACTTTATGAAAGGCATGGTGATCCAAGGCATTTTGGGCTTTCAATAAGATATGATTTTTAATTTTCTAACAGAGAATTGGTTTGAAATTGTAGCTGCACTCTTAGCTATTACATATTTATTGCTTGCGATGCGTCAAGATGCTAGATGTTGGATAGCCTGGATAATAAGCTCGTTAATGTATTTATTTGTAATGTATTCAGCTGGTCTTTATATGGAAGCAGGGCTACAAATTTTTTATTTATTAATGGGTTTTTATGGGCTATACCAATGGCAATATAAACTCGCAAATAATGAAGCTTTGAAAATAAAAGTTTGGCCAATAACCACCCACATGATGTGCTTAGCTACTCTTTTTTTATTAGTTTTGACTTCTGGTTATATTCTAAGCAATAACACAGATGCAGCTTCACCATACATAGATGCATTTACAACATGGGGAGCAATTATTGCATCATACATGGTGGCGAAGAAGATTCTCGAAAACTGGATCTATTGGTTCGTTGTAGATTTTGTTTCTGTATTTCTTTTTGTTTCAAGAGAACTGTATCCAACAGCTCTTCTCTTTTGTTTGTACTTAGTTTTAGTAATTTTTGGCTACAGATCTTGGAAAAATGAATGGCAACTGAAATGAGAAAAATTACTGTTCTAAAAAATATTAAAACCTCAAAGACCGCAAGAATTAATTTATGTAAATATGGAGATGTTAAAGCAGTATCTAAAGAAAAAACTATATTTCCTTTCACTAATGATGTGGCTTCAGAAGTTGAGATACATACCAAGTTAGCAAACAAAAATTTGTCTCCGAAAATTTTAGATTTTGATACTGCACTTCATTCAATTACTTTTGAGTATTTAGGGGGCAGCAATGATGTTGGTAATTATGATGAACAATTTTTAACCAAACTAGGAAAAGCAATGAAAAACCTTCATCTAGTGGATTTTCAAGATACTGCTATTGGTTCCTTCCAGCAGAAAATTGATGCTTATAGGCAAATCTTTGTAGATTCTGACGATAGTAGAGTTTTAGCTGGTTTTGAGTTGTTTGATAGCCTTTATGACAGCTCCAATAATTTAGTTTTTTGCCATAACGATATTAACGCATCTAATATTTTCTACACCAATGATATTAAATTAATAGATTGGGAATACGCTGGGGCAAATTTGCCAATCTATGATATTGCATCGATTATCAAATCATTAAAATTAGATGAAGATCAGACTCAAATCCTTCTAGATTCATACGACATAAAACTTGATGTCACCGAAATAAAAAGCTTTGAATTGCTTATATCTCACGTTGAATATATTTGGCAAACAGCCCTTAATCTTCATATAGACTAAAACATTCTCAAAATTGCTATTTTTTATGTAATTTCATTGATATTTGTATATAAAATCATTATATTCTTGTTAAATTATTGATAAATAATTACAAAATTGAGGAATTAACATAAAAATGAAGATAGCAATTAATGGTTTCGGTAGAATTGGAAGAAATATCCTTAGATCTTACTTAGCTAAAGACCAGGTATGGAAAAAATTTAATCAAATAGAAATAGTAGCAATTAATGATTTGGGCTCCCCTAAAGATAGTGCACATCTTCTCAAATATGATTCTGTTCATGGAAGGTTGAATAATCAAATAGAGCATACAGAAGATTCCATTCAAATTGATGGGCAAAAAATAGCCTGTTTTTCCGAACGAGATCCAAAAAATTTACCTTGGACTAAATTAGGCATTGATATTGTTTTTGAATGTACTGGTCTATTTACAACAAGAGAAGCAGCTGGTGCGCATTTAGATGCCGGAGCAAAAAGGGTCTTAATCTCAGCGCCTGGTAAGGGTGTTGATAAAACAGTTGTCTTTGGTGTTAATCATGAAACATTAACAAAAGATGATTTGATTATCTCTAATGCTTCATGTACTACAAACTGTCTCGCACCATTAGCCAAAGTTATTAATGAGCATTACACAATCACTAACGGTATGGCTAATACTATCCATGCTTATACTAACGACCAATCTTTATTGGATGTTCATCACTCAGATTTATTAAGAGCAAGAGCAGCAAGCTTATCAATGATCCCTACAAAAACAGGTGCAGCATCTGCTGTGGGAGAAGTCTTACCAGAATTGCTTGGCAAGTTAGATGGTTTGGCTGTTAGAGTGCCTGTTTCAAATGTCTCTTTACTAGATTTTACGTTCACTACAGAAAAAACATTTTCAATAGAGGATTTAAACTCAAAACTTGAGGCTGCTACAAAAAATGGTCTTTCAGGAATCCTTGCAGTGAATGAAATACCGCTTGTAAGCACTGATTTTGGTAATGATCCACATTCTGTTATTTACGATAAATCTCATACAAAACAAATTGGGAACTCAACAAAGATCCTTGCTTGGTACGATAATGAGTGGGGTTTCTCAAATAGAATGCTTGATGTAGCAAACTATTTAAATCAGATTTCAAATAAAGAATTCAAAGCAGCATAGCGCAGCTACTTGAAAAACTGCATTTCATACTTAAAGTTAAGTAATGAGAAACTTATTTTTATTACTTCTTTTATCTATGGGCTTAATAGCTGAAATGTCTGAAAAACCAGAACAATGGTACGTCGTTACTGATAGAGTTATGGGTGGGTCTTCAAACCTAGAGGCAGACTATAATGATGGCACATTCAAAATGACAGGGAATGTCGTTAAAAAAGATGGTGGTTTTGTCAGGCTAGGCCACAGACCAGATGCAATCAAGAAAGATGCCAAAGGCATTAAATTTCAAGCAAGAGGTAATAACGAAACATATGAAGTGCATCTAACGCTTAAAGGTGTCAAAATGCCGCCATGGTCTTATATGAGCAAAACTTTTGAAGCTACTGAAGACTGGCAGGAATTCACAATAAATTTTAATGAATTTGAAAAGAATGGCTACATGATGTCGTCAATGAAACCAAAGAATATAAGAGAATTAAGCATTGCAGGTTTTGGGAGAGACTTCGATGTAGATTTGGAATTCAAAGACGTACAAATCTTTTAATTCTAATCCTTACAACTCCACACAAACTGCTTTAAATAAAGTAGTATACGCTTAATGAAGAAATCACTTTTCATCATTTTAATAAGCTTATTTTCACTTGGGCACCAAACTCTTTTATCTAATGAAATTGAAGAGATAGTTGTAACTGGAACACTTCTTAAAGACATTGAATCAGATAGTTCGCCTGTAGAGCAAATCACTAATGAAGACTTTGACAATTTAAATGTAAATAATATTGCAGAGATTTCTAAATATCTCAATACTACTTCGGGATCACATTTTCAAACTAATGCCTTAGAGGGAGTTGATCAAGGCATGGCTAATATCACGTTAAGAGGATTGGACCACGCATCCACTCTTTTGCTTATTAATTCAAAAAGACATACTTTTGCAGGCACTCCTTCAAATGAAGGTGAAGGGTATATTGATGCAAACATTATCCCTGAGATTGCTTTTGAAAAAATTGAAATTTTAAAAGAAGGAGCTACTTCTATTTATGGCTCAGATGCTGTCGCTGGAGTTGTGAATTTCTTAACCTACAAAAAGTTTGATGGTTTCAAAATTAAATTTGGAGATCAAAGTTCTGAGAACTACAACAATAAAGAAACAACCTTTGGTCTAATATTTGGAGCAGAATTGCTTGGTTTTGATATGGTCTTTGGTTTTAATCAACTAGACAGAGCACCTTTGTCCGCAGCAGAAATACCTGGCATAGCTGAACTTGCTCTAAGCTCATTAGGCAATACTTTTATTGTTTCAGAGGCTGATGTGATTGATACAGGAGAATATGCTGGCAGTTATGCAGCTGGTGAAATTGTTCCAGATCCTAATTGCGAATTAAATGGTGGGGTTTTAGATGGCTTTTGCAAGTTCCTGTATGGGACAAGATTTAATATCTTTAATGATGAGAATCATTCGAAGTATTATTTAAACCTTACAAATAATAACCATAATTTAACGTTTATTAATTCAAACGTTTTAGTTACTGACAACCCTCAATCGCCTTCTTATCCAGCTTTACCTTTCTTATCTAGATCTATTAATCCTGGAGAGGGAGGAAGCCCTTTTAGTGTTCCAGTTAAGTGGTACGGCAGGCCGTTAGGAGCCCGTTATCCATCGCCATTTTCGCCAAAGGATATAGCCCAAATGCATTTAAATTATACTTACTTAACTGCATTTAACGGCTTTGATTTAGATTTCTCTTTAACAGTAAGTGAGCACAGCAATAACCACACAAGACCAGATATAATCGATTCTCGTTTTCAGGATGCTTTGATTGGTCAAGGCGGTCCAAATGGAGACCAAACATGGAATATTTTTATACCAACAGAAAATTCAGCTGAGCTAGTTGATTACGTTAGGGGTGCCGAGATTTCATCTAAGGTCGCAGATTTAACAACCATTGATATTTTAGCAAGTTCTTCATTAGAGGATTTTGAATATGTTTTTGGCTTACAGCTTAATAATGAGAATCTAGATATTGAATACAATGATCTTGCTAGAGCTGAATTTGACCAAGATGGAAAGATAACCAAGACAGCGGATCTCTTTTTCTTGGGTGGCGGAAAAAATGTTGGCGAAAGTAGAAATAAATATGCAGCATTTTTTGAAGGCGAAAAGGAGTTTTTTGGATCTTTAGATTTGAGGGTAGCAGCTAGATATGAATCATCCGATAACTTTACCTCAATTGATCCTAAGGTATCTCTGAAATATAAGCCAACTAATAGCCTAGCTTTTCGTTTATCTCAAGGAACATCATTTGCCATGCCATCTATGGCCCAAATGTTTTCCAGTGATATAAATCTAGGAAGTGTTAGAGATCAAGATGAGAATATATTTGTAAGACAAGCAAGAATTGGTAATCCAGATCTAGAGCCTGCAACTGCAGTAAACTCAAACTTTGGCTTAATCTTTAATACAGATTTCAACAAATTATCCCTAGATTATTGGGAAATTGAATACGAAAACAGAGTCGTAGCTCAAAGTGCGCAAGCATTACTGCAATCAGACCCATTTGGACCAAGTATTACAAGAAACTCTGAAGGCGATTTAATCGCTGTAACAACAACCTATTTTAATGAGAAGAATACAGAATTATCCGGAGTTGATTTAGGTTATGAACATTATTTTGATTTAGATTCAAATGGCATATTAAATCTAAATTTAAAGGCAACATCCTTTATTGAATTTCTTACTCCAGGAAGTGCTTCTGATGAATTAATAAACCGTGTTGGAAAGTTTAATTTTGATTCTAATACAAACTCTTTACCCAAAAATAGAATTAATGCATTTCTTAATTGGAAATTTAGAGAATATGAGACTGGTTTGAATGCTAGATATATAAGTGGATATTTAAATGACAGAACAATACCAGAAAGCGCAAAGAATTTAGGCTATAGCAATAAGGTTGATTCACATCTTGTGTTTGATCTCTCATTCAAGACACCTATAGGGGTGCTTTTCAATAATGTAAGCCTAGAAGGTAAATTTGCGTTAGTTAATCTTTTTGATAAAAGCGCACCTCGACTTTATGATGCCCCAGATTTTAGCTTTGATACTAGAACACATGATCCAAGAGGCCGTATGTTAAGTATTCAATTTGAGCTTGGACTTTTAGATTAAAAAATTAAATTAATATAAAAATAGTTTAAGATTAGCCCTATGAAGAAACACTTTATTGCACTAATTTTTTTCTCTCTTTTTAGTCATTCTGAAATAAAAGAACACCAGGGGCTATTGGCAACTTTATTCGTACAAAGTTCTGCAGAGTTTTATACAAATTCGGTCAGTGTTTACAAAGCTGCAGAATATCAACTTGAGTCAGCAGTGAAAGATGTAAGCTATTCAGCAGCAATTGAACAAACCAAAGATTTTAGTGGTAAACCACCTGCCGTAATACTTGATGTTGATCAAACAGTTCTGGATAACATACCTTTTCAGGCTAGGAAGATTATGGATAGAACTTTCTACCCGAATGGTTGGGATGAGTGGTGCATGGAAGAGAAAGCAACTTATATACCCGGGGTTGAGGATTTTCTAGCTAAAGCAGCTGAACTAGGAGTAGAAGTTTTCTTCGTGACCAATAGAACTGCTAATTTAGAAGAAGCCACTAAAAATAATCTTGAAAAATTAGGTTTTAAATTTGCTAAGAATTTAGATCAACTCCTTATGAGGTATGAAAGAGAAGATTGGGGCTCTAATAAGAACACAAGAAGACAACATGTAGCGAAAGACTACAGAATTGTAATGATGATAGGAGATAATTTAGGCGACTTCGTTGATGACGAAGAAAATAGCTCTTCTCCAGACATTAGGATGGCAGCTGCAGAAAGGCATTATGATATGTGGGGTAAGTATTGGTTTATGCTTGCAAACCCTACTTATGGAGATTGGGAAAGTGCTTTAATTGATTTCAAATATGAGATCCCTAAATCTGAACAGCTCCAAATTAAATCCCAAGCTCTAGATGTTAAATAAGAACAGTTTTATTTTTCCATCAATTTCAAAAAATACCGTCTATTCAGGATTATTCTTTTTTTTCGTTCTCTTATCGCTTTTTGTACTGCGACCTTTTAGACAAACAATTGCTGCTGATATAGGCACAGCAGATTTAACCTTTTTCTTATTTCTTGTAGTGATAGTGATGTTGTTGGTAAACCCAATATATTCATATTTAGTTTCTCGAATTAACCAAAGAAGAATCGTTCTGTACATATACGGATTTTTTATTATTAATTTAATTGGTTTTTTAATTTCTTACACAGTTTTTCCTTCCAGCTTTGCTGTCAAAGCAATTTTTTATGTTTGGTACAATATTTTTAATTTCTTTCTAGTTGCAATCTTTTGGGCGATAACAGTAAATTCCTTCAATATTGAAGGAGGTAAGAAATTCTTCGGTCTGATAAGTGCATGCGGTTCTTTGGGAGCTGCTTTTGGTGGCCTTCTTGTTGACTCCTATCTATATGATAAGCAAAATCTTTCTCTTGTAATTACTGTCATCACTTTATCTTTAGCTATCTTCTTTTCATCTAAGGTGGAGAGAGAAGAAGTAAATTTAAGAGATAATAAATCCAGTGCAGTCGATGATATCTTCGAACAATTTAGACAAATTAAACAAAATCCAATCATACGTAGTTTTGTTCTTTATGCATTTACTTGGACCTGTTTATCTACAGCCCTATGGTTTTTTCAATTAGAGTTGGTTAATAGTTATACCGATGACTCAGCCATTAAAACTAGAGTATTTGGAAGAGCAGATTCAATTGTTCCAATAATTACATTGGCCATTCAATTGCTTTTTACTTCATGGATCCTCAGATCAAAATTTTTGGGGATAAGGTTTGTTTTAACGATTTATGGCTTTCTATTCGCTTTAGGCTTTTTAGCAATCTCTGGGTATTTTTCAGAATATTTACTAAGCACGACTGGCTTAATGTTATTTTTAGTTCTTCAAGGAACAATGAGACCTTTCGAATATGGTTTGAACAAACCTGCTAGAGAAGCAGTTTTTACAACTCTTTCATCAAAAGAGAAATATAAATCAACAGTTTTTATCGATACATTTACTAATAGATTTGGAGATGCTACTGGAGGTTTCTTATTCAACTCATTATTCTCTTTTGGTCTAGTACTTTATACAGCACCATTGGCAATAATACCTTTGGCAATATTTTTAATTGGTCTTGGTTGGAACATTTCTGGAAGGATAGAAAAAGGTAAAACAGCTTAAAATACTGTAAATAATTCAAATATTGGTTGATATTTTCAGTTTGATCCATAAAATATTTGTTTCAATTATGCTTACCAAACAAAACATTTTAAAAGCTCCAAAAAAGAATTACATGAACAAGGAGCAGCTTATGTTCTTCAAAACTTTGCTTGAAGATCTTAAGAAAGAAACACTTACACATATCAGGGACGCTAAAGATAGATTAAGCAACCCACCATCATGCAGTGATGAAGTTGATAGAGCACAACATGAGATAGACTCTATGTTATTCCTTAGAATTGTTGAAAGAGAATCTAAGCTGCTACCAAAAATCGATAAGGCAATTATGAGAATTAAAGCTGGTGATTATGGTTATTGTGTTGAAACAGGCGACCCAATCGGGTTACCAAGACTTATATCAAGACCAACTGCAGAGTTTTGTGCAGAAGTTAAGACAATCAACGAAGAAAAAGAAAAACACTTCGCCGACTAAACAAATTTTCATATTAAATCTTATTTGCTTATAATTTACGGACTATGAGTATGCTTAATAAAGTAACAGAGCCAATAGCGGAAGCAAGAATGGGTATTCTTTCTGAGTGGTCATTAAGAATTGTATTGTCCTATATCTTCTTTTCAAATGGACAGCCAAAGCTTGCAGGTCTAATGGATAACCCGTCCGAGCCTTTAGGGTTTGTTAAGAATCTTTACTTTTTCTCGGATTTTCCTGTTATCTCTTCTTATTTAGCTACCATTGCAGAATTAATTTTAATCCCCATATTTTTAATTGTTGGCGGTTTAAAATTTATTGGCCCAACAGCAAAAGCCTTATCAACTCTTGGCGGTTTATTGGGTACTTTTGTAATGGCAGTAGTGATATTTGGTTTTCATTTTGGCGTGCTTGAAGAGACCTTTGCAGACGTAAAATATCAATTAGCACTATTCGCTATGTCGATTTACTTTTTATTTAAATAAAAAATTGTTTAAACAAACTACAGCAACAATAATCTCATCTATCCTCATTGCTACAGTAATGACAGGTATCGTATCTTTCTTTGTAACTGCTATTAATAGCGGGGAATTTCCTCCAAATATCTACGAATGGGTTAGGGCTTGGATGCTTGCATGGGCTATAGGTACACCAGGAGTTTTAATGTTATCACCACTATTTAAGAATGTGGGCATAGCATTTTCTGACGATCCTAGAGATAATTAGTTGTAATTTTCATCATAGATATTTATTATTTGTGTTCTTGTGGGGCTATAGCTCAGCTGGGAGAGCACCTGCTTTGCACGCAGGGGGTCAGGAGTTCGAATCTCCTTAGCTCCACCATTTAAAGGAGAAATTCTTAATGGAGGAAAAAATAAAAAATCTCACAATTATTCTATTTCTTCTCCTGTATGCTCCTTTAAGCGCAGAAAATAAAAAAGTTGATCTTATAGAATCTGAAGCGCATGCAATTCTTATTCCTGGGAGTGGCACATATAGCAAAAAAATCTCAACACAAAATAAAGAAGCACAACAATTTTTTGATCAAGGCTTGAGATTAGCATGGGGGTTTTATTTTCCTGAATCCATAGCTTCATATTTAGAAGCAGCACGTCACGACCCTGATCATCCAATGCCTTATTGGGGGATGGCTCATGCAATGGGACCAAATCCAAATTCACGATATTCTGGAATGCCTGATGATCCAAAAGGGGAAGGATTGAAAGCAATTAAAAAGGCAATGGACAGAATTGAGAATGCATCTGATATGGAGGCTAAATTAATAAAAGCCCTTTATACACTTTACGATAAGGATGCTAACCCAGATGCAAAACAACGTGACCAAGCTTATTTAGCTGAAATGAGAAAATTAAACAGAGATTATCCAAATGACCCAGATATTGCAGCTTTATATGCGAATAGTTATATGTCAATCCAAAGGTGGAATTATTGGGGAGATCAAGGTAAGCCAATTTCGGAAACTCTTTTAGTAGCTGAAGCGTTAGAGCATATTATGTCTAAAGATCTATCGCATCCTGGAGTAATGCACTTACATATTCATTTGATAGAAGCTTCAGAAGAACCAGAAAGAGCACTAGTATCAGCAGACAATTTAGAAAGAACTATACCTATAGTTGGCCATGTAGTTCATATGCCATCTCATATTTACATAAGAGTAGGTCAGTATGAGAAAGCACTAGAACAAAATATTCGCTCTCAGAAAGTTGATAAAGAATTTGCAAAAATCTGGGGTGATTTGCCTCTTCCAAACTTAGGCACCTATCCGTTATCCCATAAAATACACTCTGGGCATGCACTAGATTTTGTTCGCTACGCTGCGAGCGTTCAGGGAAATTATAATTTGGCAAGTGAGTCAGCATGGGCTATGGCTAACAGCATAAAAGATAAACAAATTATGATTATGCAGGGTCAAAAGAGAGTCGCTGCCCCTTGGCAGGTTCTTAAAACTTTTGGAAAATGGGATGAGATACTCAAATTAAAACCTAAACATAGTGGCACGCCATACCTTGATGGTATTTGGGCATATGTAAAAGGAAGTGCATATTTATCAAAAAGAAATACAGAGCAAGCTACACGAGAACTGAATAAACTTAAACAAATTATTAATTCACCTGATGTTGATAAATACCGAGCAGGGGCTACACCTGTATCTCGCGTACTCAAGGCTGCTGCTTACGGACTTGAGGGTGAAATATTTTTAGCTGATAGTAAATACTCAGAAGCGATTGAAGCTTTTACATTGGCTGTAGAACTAGAAGATCAAAATAACTACACTGAGCCACCAGATTGGCCTCATCCCATGAGATTATATTTAGGTTCTGCTTTAATTTCCGCAGAGAAATTTAAAGAAGCTGAAAATGTCTACAGGCGAGATTTAGATTGGCATAGAAATAATGGATGGTCACTATTTGGTCTCCACCAATCTTTGCTTTTACAGGGCAAGACAGATGAAGCTGAAACAATTCATAAGGAATTTCTTTTAGCCTGGCAGCAAGCAGATATTAAATTATACGACTCTTACGTAAAATAAAGATTTGGAATATGGAATTAGAAGTTTATTTCGTTGATTCTTTTACCAGCAAAGTTTTTGGTGGAAATCCAGCAGGCGTAGTTTTTCATGAGCAAGATCTTACCCAAGATTTAATGCAATCAATTGCAGCAGAAAATAATCTATCAGAAACAGCATTTGTGCACACATCAAATAACAACCGTATCAAGTTCTTTACTCCAGAATTGGAAGTTGATTTGTGCGGCCATGCAACTTTAGCTTCAGCCTACACATATTTTAATTTTCTCAATACTTCCGCTGATGAGATAGTTTTTCAGGCTAATAGAAGTCAAATCAAAGCTGTGAAAACAAACAATGGCATTACATTGTCATTACCAAAAGATGAACCGATAAAAGTTGATGACATAAGTACATTTACCAAAGCATTGAATGCAAAAGTATTAGAAGTCTATCGCGGCATAGATGATTTTGTCGCTGTGCTTGAAGATGAAGCAGCTGTAAAAAATAACAATCCTGATTTTGGTCTTATTAAACAAATGGACTCAAGAGGATTAATAGTAACAGCCAAAGGCAATGAGGTAGATTTTGTTTCTAGATGGTATGGTCCTCAAACTGGCATTAATGAAGATCCAGCAACTGGTTCAGCTCATGCATTGTTAGCAACATACTGGTCTAAAGTCTTAAATAAACAGGCAATGAGTGCTCGACAACTATCTAAAAGAGTTGGTCACTTGGATTGTGCAGTAAAAGAGGATCTTGTTGAAATTACCGGACAGGCAAAGCTTTATTTAAGAGGAACTTTGCAGGCTAGCTAAGTCTTGCTTCAACCAATTTCTTTGAGAATCAATTAAATCAGTCAATATTTTATCTAATCTGGTATTTCCTGAATTTTCTCTATATGCATTAACCAAGAAGGCAGTACCGCTGATAGAGTCTCCAATCTGAAGTGAATTCATGCCACACATGTAATCTTCATAAACTGTCGTTGTAATTTCACAGACCTCGGCATAAGAACTAAATACATTTAAGTTATAAGCTAGCGTTAATATTCTTCTTTTTACATCTGTAGAAATTACTGGATCTGGACCTAGCTTAAGTGCTGAATCAAAATGTTTAAGCGCTAATTCGGGTTTATTGAGGTTTTCTGCAGCTAGCCCAAGCCAATAAAACTTAACGTAGCTATCACTAATGCTTTCTCCCAGTTTTTGTAGGCTTTGCCAATCCTTGTTGTTAATAAAAGTTTTAGACCTATCAAGTTTTCTGCTTGAAATATTTACATACACCTTGCCTGAATCATATTCACTATCTAGGGCAAATGAAAACTTATGTGGCACATCTTTTATAATTGTAGCTGAGCTATTAGCATATTTTAATTTTTTGGCTGCTTTTAAAACTGCTGAATTAAATAAGGTGCAATCTTTGTATGGGTATTGCCGTTTCTCTATGCATTTGCCCTTAATGACTGTGTGATTATTGGTGGTGCCATCTGGCGCTATATCAAATTTTATTATTACATAGCCTTCAGCATGACTTTCTATTGCTCTATAAGGGTATTTAGGATTTTCTTTATATATGCTGAAATAAATTGAGCTAGCTTGCTTTTGATGGAGCATTTCTCCTACTTTTCTTGTTCTGATATCACCACAGGTCTCAATGTAAAAACAGTCTTTATTCTTTAGTACAAGCTGATGATGTATATCTTTAAGCAACTGAACATAATCATTATCTAAGTAAATAAATTCATAGTTTTCATAGTTGATATTTTTTGATTCTTCATTAGCGCTTACGTATCCTAAAAATAAAAAAATAAAGAGATATGTAAAAATCTTAGACATATATATAGGATATAATAATCCAATGAAAAATCTATCCTATGGGCTAGCAGGTTTCTTGTTCGTCATGGGATTATATTTTTTGTTTAATACATTCATAAGGGAAGAAGCAATGCCAAAAGTAAAATTAACTACATCCTATGGGGATATCGTACTTGAGTTAGATCAAGAAAATGCACCAATCTCAACTGAAAACTTTGTTCAGTACGTTGAAAGTGGTTTTTATGATGAAACAATTTTTCACAGAGTCATAAATGGATTCATGATCCAGGGTGGAGGCCATCTTGAAGACATGACACCCAAAGATGATAAATTAGAACCAATTATGAATGAAGCCAACAATGGTTTAAGAAATGATAGAGGTACAATTGCTATGGCTCGTACTGCTTATCCACATTCAGCTTCATCTCAGTTCTTTATTAATCATGCAGATAATGCCTTTTTAAATTTTAGAACCAATCAAGTTGAAGAAGGTTGGGGTTATGCCGTTTTTGGTAAAGTAACAGAAGGTCTTGATGTAGTTGATAAAATTGCAGAAGTGCAAACAACTTCAGTTCAAGGCTACCAAGATGTTCCAGCTGAGACTATTAAGATTATAAAAGCAGAAGTCGTAGATTAATTTAAGCTGATAGCTTTTTCGATTTCTTCTTGGGTCTCGTATGGTTTAGACATATCGGCCCAATCAATATTGAAATTGTCTTCAAGCTCAGCGTAACTTAGTACTCCAAGCTTTTCGTATTGTGGTTTTACCTTATCTGTAAGTAAACCTATTCTTTTTAAGTTTGGCACAATCTTGGTAAAGAGTAATACTCTAAAATTTTGACCTTGAGCTGTATTGGCAGCAATCTCTTGTGCTTCTTCAGTTGTGTAATCTAAGAAACGTGAGATTACCTCCCCAGAAATCAATCTGTTACGCATAACAACACATGCCTCAAAGGCAAATTGTGCTCTATCTTCAATTTCACTTTTTGAAAGTGTCTTCAAGTAGTCTTCAAGGTAATTAACACCAAAAGTTACATGTCTTGCTTCATCTCTTATAACGTAATGTAACAATTGCTTGAGCAACCCATCATTTAGAATGAATTTCATATTATTGAAAGCCGCAAGAGCTAAACCTTCAATGATGATTTGCATGCCTATGAATTTAAGGTCCCACCTTTCATCTGTAAGTATTTTATCCATTAACGATTTCAGGCCTGTGGTAGCAGGATATTGGAAACCAATTTTTTCCTTTAAATATCTATTAAAACCTTCAACATGACGAGCTTCATCAAAAGTTTGTGATGCTGCATACATTTTTGCATTGAAAGTTGGAGCGCAAGAAACTAGTTGAGACGCTACAAGAAGTGCACCTTGTTCCCCATGCAAGAACTGACTTAAATTCCAAGATACTTGATGCCTATCCATTTGCAATCTGTCTTTGAGAGATAACTCATCAAGACCAACCAGCTCTTCTGGCAATAGTCTAAATTCTTGGTTTACTAAGAATTCATCTTTTGGATGTGTTTGCGACCAATCTAAGTCATCAGAGACATTCCAATTGAGCCTTTTACCTAACTCATAAAGTTTCTTGATTCTATCGTCGACAACTGTGTAGTCCCAATTATATGAGCCTGTTAATGGAGTCTTAAATATCTCATTGACACACTCAATTGCATCTTGTTCTTTTGGGTCAATCTCAGGATATTCTGTGATCTCTTGAGGCTGATTATCTACTATTTTGCTTTTCATGTTCTTTTAACAGATAGTGGTTTAATATAACAAAAAATTAAAGAGGCATAAAATGGGAAATAGATTAGAAAATAAAGTAGCACTAATTACAGGTGGTGCAGCAGGTTTTGGCAAAGGCACAGCTGCTGTACTGGCACGAGAGGGTGCCAAAGTCTATATCACAGACATAAACAAAGCAGGCGGAGAGAAAGTTGCCGCAGAGCTTGGTATAAATTTTCTTGAGCATGATGTTACTGATGCTGATAGATGGCAAGAGATTATTGAAGAGATTAAAACCCAAGAAAATCAGCTTAATGTTTTAGTAAATAACGCTGGTATAGGTTATATGGGTGATGTTGAAGGCACTACTAATGAAGCATGGGATATGGTGCATAAAGTGGATCTAGATTCTGTTTTTTATGGCTGTAAATATGCTTTACCCTTAATGAGGGACTCAGGAAATGGCTCCATTATTAATATTTCATCAATTTCAGGTATTGTGGCAGGACACAACTTTACCGCATATAACAGTGCAAAAGCAGCAGTTAGGCATTTATCAAAATCAGTTGCCTTGCATTGTGCAAGAACAACAAAACTAGTTAGGTGTAATAGTTTGCATCCAGTCTTTGCGCGAACAGAAATCTTAGAAGCTCTATTAAAAGATACTTCGAATGACATGTTGAGCAAGCTTGAAAAACAAATACCCGTTAGAAAACTTGCGGAAGTAGAAGATATTGCCAATGCCATACTATTCTTAGCATCAGATGAATCAAAGATGATAACTGGTACTGAAATTGTTATAGATGGAGGTTTGTCAGCGCAATAATGATTGATGCATTTCAGACTACCTTAGAAAAGTTCGAGCTAGAGCAACTAGATACATATCTTTTTAGATACAGTGGAAAAAATGCTGGTATTCAAAGAATTTATGGCGGACAAGTAATCTCTCAAGCTTATCTAGCAGCAAATTTAACTATTGAAGAAGATAAGCACTTACACTCATTGCATGCTTACTTTCTGAGACCTGGCATAAAGAAGCAGCCAGTCCTATATAGTGTTGACCCAATTAGAAATGGCATGAGTTTCTCAACAAGAACAGTCAAAGCCATTCAAAACAATGAAACAATTTTTAGTATGAGTTTATCTTTTCAGAAAGATGAAGAAGGACTTTCACACAGCATAGAAATGCCTGATGTACCGCCTCCTGAAGACCTCAAAGATGAAATTGAATTGAGACAAGATAACATCGATCTAGTGCCAGAAGAGATGAGAGAGTATTTTACTCGTGAAAGAGAATGCACGGTAAAGCCAGTTGAATGGCAAGATGTATTTAACCCAAAAAAATTATCTCCAAGAAGAAGCATGTGGATGAAACCGACTGGCAAATTGCCAAAAAATAGAGAAATTCAAAATGCATTTTTAGCGTATATCTCTGATGCTGGCATCTTGGCTGCTGCGCTTTTTCCTCATGGTATCACTTACATGTCTCCCAAAATAATGATTGCAAGTCTCGATCATACAATGTGGTTTCACAAACCTGATTTTGAATTTAATGATTGGGTTTTATATACAATGGACAGCCCATATTCAGGTAATTCAAGAGGCTTAGGCAGAGGAACTTTTTTTACAAGAGATGGTGAAGTTATAGCTTCAGTTGCTCAAGAAGGGCTCTTAAGAACTAAGACTAGATAACTTTTCTAAGAAAATACCAACTTTATCAGGGTCAATATCCGGTGTAATACCACTACCCAAGTTAAAAATATAATTATTTTTATTTTTATACTTTTCAAAGACCATCTCTGCTAGGTTTTCAAGCTCATCAGTATCAGAATGAAATTTACTCGGATCAAAATTGCCTTGAATAGCTATTGATTTATCAATGTGGTGATCAATATTATCTGAAATATCTAAGTTAAAGCAGTTAATGGAAGTTGATTCAATTATTGAATCAATTGTTTTGCCTCTTGTGTAAAGAATAATAGGTATATTTGACGGAATATTTTTAGCTAATTCATTAATGTACATTAATGAGAACTCTTCATAGTCTTTATCTAACATGCCACCCCAAGAATCAAAAATTTGTATGCAATCAGCACCTGAGTGTATTTGTGCATGTACATAATCATGCATGACTTCAGTCATAGCTTTTAGATATGAATGTGTCTTACTTGAGTTAAGTTTTAAATAATCATGTATTTCATGTCTATTTTTTGGTGATTCTCCATAAAAAAGGTATACAAATAAGGTCCATGGAGACCCTGTGAAGCCAATCAGAGGGACATTGATATCAGCTTTAATTAATCTTGTTGCCTCAAATACATAATCTAGTTTTTTTATAGCATCTTTTGATTTCAGTTCTATGCTTGAGTTTTTAATAATTGAATCAGAAAAAATAGGTCCCTTACCTTTAATAAATTTAACTGGGACACCCATTGCATCTGGGATAGTCAAAATATCAGTAAAGGTAATTGCTGCATCAAGCGGATATCTTCTCAATGGTTGTAAGGTTAGTTCTTTGCAAATTGCTGGCTGCCTAATCATGTCAAAGAAGTCAGAGTATTCAGATCTTATTTTCATGTATTCAGGCAAATATCTTCCAGCTTGTCTTAATAACCAAACAGGAATATTTTCTTGAGTATTTTTTCTATTTAAAGCATTTAAAAAAATACTATTTTTTGAAGTCATTGATAAATTCTTTTATATAGTGCTTTAATGTTTCACTAGATTGTTCTTCGTAGATAAATGGCTCACCAATTTCTCGCAGTAATACCAAGTTTATTGTCTTGGTATTCTTCTTATCGCTTTTCATTGCTTCAAAAATTAGCTCAGCATCTAAATCGATATTGGTAAAATTATAATTAAAATGGCTTATTACTTCTTTTGCTAACTCATATGAACTTTTTTGCAGAAAACCTAGTTCTTTCGAATACTTAAGAGCCATAAGCATTCCTATTATTACTGCATGGCCATGGAAAATTGGACTTTTATAATTAGCAGACTCTATTCCATGAGCAAAAGTATGGCCAAAGTTTAAGTATTTCCTTGCTCCTTTTTCTTTGAAATCAGAAGCAACTATTTGAGCTTTTATTTGTACGGATTCTTCTATGCATTTAAGCAATGTATCTGAATCTTTAGCCAAGATCTCTTGAGATGTTTTTTTAATTTTCTCTAATGATTCTTTAGAGGTAATGAGGCTATGTTTGATTACTTCTGAAAAACCATTAAGAAATTCTTGCTCGTTTAGGGACTGTAAGAAATCTGCACAAATAAAAACTTGAACTGGATTATAAAAAGAACCAACGAAATTCTTAATTTGACCAAAATTGATTCCTGTCTTGCCGCCAATTGATGCATCTACTTGTGCAAGCAATGACGTAGGTATCTGTAAATACTTTATGCCTCTCATATATGAAGATGCAATAAAACCAGTTAGGTCGGTTATTGCACCACCACCAAAACCAATTAAGCAATCTTGTCTATTCATGCCATTTTTTTGCATGAAAGCTATTGCCTCTGAATAAGTTTCAAGATTTTTTTGTTTTTCTGCTTCTTCAACCTCAAAAATAAAACAACCTTTCTTAAGCAGCCCATTTTTGAAATCTTGATGCATGTCTAACACTTTGGCATCTGCAATAACACAGTATTTCACATTATCTGATAGTGAATCTATAACTTTAGATGCCTTATTGAAGTAGCTAAGTTTTACAGAAATTTCCTCTGCCTTAAAAATTAAATCTTTCATCACTAATAATCTCTTTTGCAATCTCTTCTATAGTTTTGTTGTCTGTTATGACCGATAGAGTTGCACATTCATTATAATGGTTCTTTCTATCTTGATAGATTTTGGTAAATTCACTTTGAGAGATGTCTTTAAGAAGTGGTCTTTGGTCCCTTTTCTTAGTTGCTCTTTTATAAAGCTCTTCTACTGAGCCATCTAGAAAACAAACTCTTTCATTCTTTAAAAATTCTCTATTTTCAGAATGAATCAAAATACCACCACCAGTAGCTATTATATTGTTCTCAATTTTTTTAGTCTGAATTAACAGCTCAGACTCCACTTCTCTGAACTTCGATTCACCATAAGTTTGAAAGATATCTTTAATACTTAAGTTGAACCTCTTTTCAATACCTCTATCTAAATCATAGAATGTACTATTAAGGTATTTTGATAATAACTGACCGACTGAAGATTTGCCGGAACCCATCATGCCTGTTAAAAAAATATTCATAAAAAAAAAGTGAATGGGAATAATAATATATAAATCATGCCAATTCTAAGGATATCTCTAGTTTTATTGCAGTTCATCTTCATGATGACAGGCTTGATTTACCTGATATTTTCAAAGGATTTACCAAAGATAGAAACTATTACTGAAATTAAATTAACCAACCCTATGCGTATTTATTCAGAAGACAATCAACTAATAGGTTTGTTTGGCACAGAAAAAAGGCAAATAGTTAATTTTGAAGAAATTCCTGAGAACTTAAAAAATGCAATTATTGCAGCAGAAGATGGAGACTTCTTTGATCATTCTGGTGTTGAAATTACAAGTCTGCTTAGGGCGGTATATGGTGAAGTTTCAGGAAGATCTCTCGGTGGCGGAGGAACCATAACTATGCAGGTGGTTAGAAATTATGTTTTATCTTTTGAGAGAACTTATGAGAGAAAACTTAAAGAAATAATTCTTGCTTGGAAATTAGAGGATTATCTAAATAAAGAGGAAATTTTTGAGCTTTACTTTAATAAAGCATTTCTAGGTAACAGAAATTATGGATTTGCTGCAGCCTACCAATACTATTTTGGGAAGGATTTTTCTGAAGCCTCAATTGCAGAATCGGCCTTATTAGCTGGTATTTTGCAAAGACCATCCTCAGTGAACCCGGTTAGGAACCCAATAGCATCTAAGAAAAGAAGAGATTTGATTCTTGGTCGAATGCTTGCAAGACAGTTTATAGACAAAGCAGAACTAAGTGCTGCTAAAGAAGAAGTTGTAACTGGTGAGAGTTTTGGTCCAAAAATAACTGTGGAGGCAGAGTATATAGCTGAAAAGATTCGAGCAGAAATAATTAATACATTTGGTTTAAAGGCATATGAAGAAGGCATGAATGTGTATACGACCATTGATTCAGGCATGCAAGAGAATGCTGTGCGTGCTGTAAGAGATAACTTATATAAATATGATCAAAAGTATGGATGGCGTGATGAGCAAGTATTTAAGGACTTTAATTTCTCTATACTAAGAAGCGCTTATCAGAAAGAGGGTCTATTTATTATTTCATCGCAACTTGATTATGAGACTACCAAAGAAGAGAACCTAAATAAGATTCAAAACCTACTTGATAATAGGCCAAGAATAGATGGTCATGAAGCTAGTATTGTAATTGCAATAAGTGATAAAGAAATTCAGACATTAGATGCAAAATTAAACTTTAATACTCTTCAATGGTCTTCTGAAGACTATAGTTGGGCTCGCACTATATCTGCTGATGGGACAAGATCAGAAAAACCACAATCTTTTCGTGATTTTCTTGAGATTGGGAGCCTTATATACATTGGTGAAAGTTCTGGAAAAAAAGTTTTTTCACAGATTCCCATTGCAGAAGCATCATTAGTAGCAGTAGATGGCCTAGATGGAAGCTTAAAAGCATATGTTGGAGGTTTTGATTTCAGTAAATCGAAGTTTGATAGAGCAGCAAATTCAAAGCTCTTGCCTGGATCAAGCATTAAACCTTTTATTTATGCGTGTGCTTTTGAAAATGGTCTTAATCCATCTTCTATTTTCATAGATGGCCCAATAATATTTGATGACGCTAAGCTTGAAAGCATATGGCGTCCTAGAAATAATTCTGGGGAATTCTATGGCCCAATAAGGTTGCGAGAATCTTTAATACAATCACTAAATATTGTTTCAATTAAGCTAGTCCAATCTCTAGGATTACCAAAAACCATAAAATGTTTTCAGAAATACCAATTCGATGATCAAATGTTAACCAATGATTTATCAATAGCTTTGGGGACAGGAACACTTAACCCGCTAAAAGCAGCAACTCAATATTCATCAATTATTAATAATGGTAAACATCAAAAAGTTTCCTATATTGACCGTATAGAAGACATTAATGGCAAGATAATTTTTGATCCTCAAGATAAGTATGCAAAAAAAGTTGAAGACTTCAGTGGAGTAAGTTTCCCATGGTTAAGTTCTGAGAATTTTGATTATTTAAATACTCCAATGATCGCATTACAAGAAGATAAGAAATTACAGGTGATGGATGAGCGGGTAGCCTTTCTGTTATCAAATATTTTGCAAGAAGCTTTAAAAAGAAATGCCAACAGAAGAGGTCTTTCAATACCGATAGAGAATATGGGTGGCAAGACTGGTACAACTAATGATGCAACTAGCACATGGTTTTCTGGTTTTGCTTCAAATATTGTTGCATCTGCTTGGGTAGGAAAAGATGATGGTACCTCATTGGGTGAAAATGAATTTGGTAGCACTAATGCTTTACCAATTTGGCTTGATTTTATGACACTATCTAAAAACTCTTTATCAGATTACTCAGTAGATATTCCCGAAGGCATTGCAGCAATAAGAATTGACAAAAAGACTGGTAATGTTTCTAAATCTTTTAAAAATAGCTACTTTGAATATTTTCTTGAGGAGAATATTGATGAATTACTAAATGAGGAAAAGAAAGATTCTGAGCTAAGTGAAATACTTAACTAAAATTTAACTCTAAATCAGGAAAAATTCTTTTGAGATTATCTAAGAATAGGTCTTTAATTCCCTGAAGCTCTTCTTCGCTTTCAGCTTCAAATCTAAAAACTAGTTTAGGACTAGTATTTGAGGCTCTCACCAAGCCCCAAGCAGAACCAATTGTCACTCTTACTCCGTCAATTGTGTTTAGTTCGCTATTTGGAAAAGACATCTCGCTCTTAAACTTTTCTACCATTTTAAATTTTTCATCATCTGTAACTTCAAGGTTTAACTCTGGAGTAGAGAATGTTTTAGGAAATCTATTAATTAGTTCAGAAGAAGATGATTCTTCATCAGATATAATTTGGGCCAATACAGCAGCAGTAAATATTGCATCATCAAAACCATACCATTCATGATTAATGAATATATGTCCTGACATCTCTCCACCTAAAACAGCATTATGTTCTTTTATAGCCTTCTTGATATTAAAGTGTCCAGTTTTTTCCATAATAGCTTGGCCTCCTAGCTCATTAATTAAAGCAGGAAGTTGGCTTGAGCACTTCACATCAAAGATTATTGGACCAGACCTTTTCTTGAGATAATGTTGTGTTAATAGCATGATCAAGTGATCTGCAAGTACTGAATCTCCATCGTTGGTAATCATGCCGACTCTATCGCCATCACCATCAAAGGCAAAACCCAAATCAGCATTATGTTCTTTAACCTTTATTTTAAGTTCTTCTAAATTTTTTTCTTTGCTGGGATCTGGATGGTGGTTTGGGAAATTGCCGTCAGGTTCTTTGTTAATAGAAATTGTTTTAAAACCAAGCGTATTAAATATTAAATCTGCAATTTCTCCTGCTGCACCATTTCCTGCATCAAGAATCACTTTAAAATTTTTATTTAGGTTAATTTTTTCTTTAATCTCTTTCAGATAATTAGGAATAATCTCAACTTTTTCAAAGTTTTCAGACACGTCAGGAATTAAATCTTGATCAGCTACTTCTTCAAATAATTCTAAACCTGAAACAGCACTATCATTTAAAACAATTTTCAAGCCATTATCATCTTTGGGATTATGACTTCCAGTAATCATTACACCATTAGGAGTAGAACCAGTCTTTGTTGCGTAATATACCAAAGGAGTAGGAACTAAACCTAAGACTAAAGCTTTAACTCCAGATGCGCTGAAACCTTTAATAAGCGAATTCTGCAGAGAGGCAGCAGATAATCTTGAGTCGTGGCCAATATAGACAGAATCCTCTCCAGTTTTAAGAATCCTTTGCCCCAAAACAAAGCCTATTTTTCTTATTGTTTGATCATCAAGATCTGTCAGAGCGTTGCCTCTGATATCGTAGGCTCTAAAAATGTTTTTGTTCATTATGTTTAAAAAAAGTTTCAAACAATTATACTACCCCTATGTCAAATACTTACTGGTTAAACGGAAAATATATTCAAAAAGAAGATGCTTATGTAAGCCCTCTTACCCATACATTGCATTATGGTCTCGGAGCTTTCGAAGGGGTGAGATCTTATGCTTCACAAGACGGTGAGTCTGTAAGCATTTTTAGACTAAAGGAGCATACTGAGAGGCTTTTTGAATCTGCAAAAATTATCAACGTGGCTATAAACCATTCAATGGAAGAAGTTATGGAAGCACAGTTGGGGGTTATAGAAAAATCAGGACTCAAAGATGCATATATAAGACCATTAATTTATTTAAACGATGAAAGATTGGGGCTAGACATTGACGATATGAAATCACATCTAATGATTTCATGTTGGGACTGGCCATCATATTTTGGAGCAGAAGCCCTAGAATCTGGAATTGATGTCATGGTTTCTTCATTTACTCGACAATTTCCAAATAGCTTGATGACAAAAGGTAAAATCTCAGGCGGTTATGTCAATGGGGTTATGGCACATGATCAGGCTAAAAGAAATGGATATCAAGAAGCCATATTATTGGATACAAATGGTTTTGTAGCAGAGGGCAGTGGTCAGAATATCTTCTTAATTAAAAATGGTAAGGTGATGACTCCAGAACTAACTTGTTGTCTTAATGGGATTACTCGAAGATCTGTCATAAAAATAGCACAAGATCTTGGGTTAGAAGTCCTTGAAAGACATATAACAAGAGATGAACTATATACTGCTGATGAAGTTTTCTTTTGTGGTACAGCCGTTGAAATCACCCCTATAAGAGCTATAGATAAAATCAAAGTTGGCATAGGTAAAAGAGGTGAAATAACTACACAAATTCAACAAAACTACCTTGATGCTGTTAGAGGAAAATCTGAAAAATACTCAGATTGGCTTTCTAAAGTTTAATGAAAAAACTAAAAATTGCTCTGCTTAGTTACAGAAGTGATCCCTTTTCAGGTGGCCAAGGAATCTATGTAAAAAATGTCTCTGAAGCACTTCTGAATTCAGGCCATGATGTAACTATTTTTTCTGGCAAACCACTTCCTCTTGTTGATGAAAAAATTAAGGTAGTTGAAGTACATACTCCAGGATATTTTGAAACATTTAATTCATTAGAAAGGTTTAAAATTTTCCAAGCTCAAGAAAAGACCAGATTGAATATCTGGGATTTTATTGAAACTTTTACTGGAACTTTTACTGAACCTATATTTTTTGGTGACAGACTCTTACGAAACACAGAATTTGCAAAAACAGCTGACTCTTTTGACGCGTTCCATGACAATCAATCTATCAGCAACTACCCAGACTCAATAACTAAGAAACTTGTAACTACTCTGCATCACCCAATACATGTTGATAGGGATATTGATCTTGAAAATGAGAGCAGTTTTTTAAATAAGTTATCAATAAAAAGGTGGTACTCGTTTCTTAATTTTCAAAAAAAGAATCTTAAGAAGGTAAAGAGAGTGATATCACCTTCCAAGTCTTCTAAGAAAGATATATGTCGCTACTTTGATTATCCAGAAGATCAAATTTCAGTTATTTGGAATGGGATAGATTTAGATGATTGCAAGTTTCATCAGAGATCTGCTTTTAATTTTGAGTTTGTAACAATAATAAGTTCTGACGTTCCAATGAAGAATTTAAAAAATATTTTAAAAGCTCTTTACCTACTCAAAAATGATGGATTAAGTGCAAGACTCACTATCATTGGTGATCTGAGAGAAGTTAATAAAAAATTAATTGAAGATTTAGGTTTAAGTGACCTGGTCTCCTTCAAACCAAAATTACCAAGAAATGAATTAATAGAAATATTAAATGCTTCAGATATAGGAATAGCTGCATCAAGCTATGAGGGCTTCGGATTTCCGCTTGTAGAAATGATAGCAACTGGGTTACCCGTGATTGTTTCTGATAAAGCATCTTTACCTGAGCTTGCTGGAGATGCAGGTTTGATATTCAGCTCAGACGATGCAAATGATTTGAAAGAAAAAATGAAAGAACTAATTAAAAATCACGCCTTGAGAGAGGAATTAGCTAACAATTCAAAGATAAGAAGAGATGCTTTTTTTGGGTGGGACGAGTATGCTAAGAAACTTGAGGATCTCTTCGAAGAAATAATTAGTGGAAACGTTTAACTTCAATTCATTAAACTTAAAAAAAATAAAGACTGCCATAGATGTAGGTTGTGGCAATGGTAGGCACTTAAAATCTTTGGGATTCAAACTTTCAAATGCCGAAATAATTGGTATAGATCAATCAGAGATAGAAATAAATGCTTTAAAAGAGGAGTTTCAAGAACATACTTGCAAGAATCAAAATGCTTATCAATTTATTCGAGGAGATGTTAGAAATATTGAAATTCCAGATAACTCACAAGATTTAGTCATATGCTCAGAAGTTCTTGAACATGTACCAAATTTTCGAGAAGTTTTAAAAGAGTGTTACAGAATATTAAAGCCAGGAGCAGTAATGTTAATTAGTGTGCCAAGCTATCTTCCTGAAAGTCTTTGTTGGATGTATTCAAAAGAATATATGCAAACGCCCGGAGGCCATATCAGGATATTTAAAAAAGATTTTCTCAAAGAATGTTTCAGAGAGTTGAATCTTAAATTATTTAAACATCATAGAGAACATTCTATGCATTCAATATATTGGATACTTAAGGCAAGAAATAATATGGAAGAAAATGATTTCTTAAAATCATGGCATGCATTATTGGTAAAACAAATGTTTGGACAAGCTAAATTTTCCTTATTTCTAGAAAAATTATTAAACCCATTTTTTGGTAAGTCCGAATGTTTCTATCTTAGAAAATGATAAGCAACTCGATTAAAAATGACCTTAGATCTGCTAAAGATTGGATTTTATCTAACCAAAATGAAAAAGGCGCAATTTTATGGGACCAAAAAGGTAAATGGGACTATTGGGATCATTGTGAATGCCTTGTTGCCTTGGCCATATATCAAGAGTGGGAAGCTTTTAATAAAGGACTTAAGTTTTGCTTAAGTCAACTTGATGAAAAAGGCCTAGTTAAATCTGAATACATCAATGAAAAAGTAACTAAAGATTTCAATGAAGCACATCATACTGCCTATATTTTCTTGCCTCTACTGCAAAAGTATATGATTGATCAGGATCTCAATTACCTACAAAGTTTAAGGAAAAAGATCCATTTAATTTATGCTGCCCTTAAAAAATTTAAAGGAGAAGATGGCTTTTACTTTTGGGCTAAAGATGAGAATGGCTTTTCAGATAACTCTCTAATTACGGCAACATGTTCTATTGAACTTTCTAGAAGGGCATATAACAGAATATGTGAAATTCTAGGCGATACAGATTATCTTGATACTTCTGCAGCAATTACACCTCAAAACCTTAATTCAAAAAAATTTAATAGAGATGGTGTAGATAGATCAAGATTTTCAATGGATGCTTATTATCCTTTGCTTTGCGAATGCGGTAATAAAGCAGACGCAGAAAAAGTTTTAGAAAAATTTTATGTTGAAGGAATAGGGGTGAAATGTGTTGTGGAAGAGCCATGGGTCACTTTAGCCGAATCTTCTGAATGTGTTATTGCTTTATTTAAAATTGGCATGGAAACAGAAGCACATAAAATTTTTAGCGAGATCCTTAGGTATAAAAATTCTTCTGGTTATTTTCCTACAGGCTACCAGTATGATCTTGATATATTCTGGCCGGATGAAAATTCAACTTGGACTAATGCTGCAATAATTATGGCTGCAGACTGTCTATATGATATTTCTGGCAAAGAGAAAGCAATACTTCTTTAGCGCTTAAGAATTACAAGACTCTTTCTTCTTTCTAAAAGCTTGAAGCCTTCATCTAATGCTTTAAGGTAGATTTCTTTTGGTGCTTGACCTCCTTCTTCTTCTGAATCATAGATATCGTGAATTGCTAGCACACCACCTGCACGTAATTTTTTTACCCAATACTTATAATCACTTCTTGCTGACTCAAATGTATGGCTGCCGTCAATAAATAAAAAATCTAGCTCATCAGGCACAACTTTGGAAGCTTCTTTTGAAGACATGATTACTGGTTCAATGTAATTATCTAATTCAAATTTTGTGATATTTTTTAAGAATAATGGCAGAGTATTTACCTCATTTTTTGAGTAATCAAAGATTTCTTCATCAAAGTATTCCTCTCCAAACTGTTGTTCTTCTGATCCTTTATGATGATCAACTGAGTACAGTTTTGATCCAGTCTCTTTGCAAGCATGTCCTATATAGCAAGCAGACTTTCCACAGTAAGATCCTATCTCTGCACAAATTCCATTGAGATAAGCAGATTTGCAAAATTTATGCAGCGCATTACCCTCTTCTGGATCTAAAAAACCTTTAATTTCATCAAAATTATCAATCATAAATGTCAGGAGCCTGTGACTTAAACCTTCTGTGATGCCATAAATAATGTTCTGGAGCCTGATTAACGCTTCTTTCAATAATTTTATTTATATTATCTGCAAAGGCTTGTTTGTTTTCAGCAGTATGTGATACGTCTTCTAATATAAATTTATAACCATCACTTGTTTTATAAAAATCCAGATATATTAATTTACAGTTTGTAATTTTTCTTAAATTATATGGAACTGTCGTGGTCAGGCATGGTTTAGAAAAAAATTCAGAAACAACAGATCTTTTATTTCTATAGTCTTGATCTGGCCCATATAAGACTGTTTTACCTTCTTTAAGCCAATTAATTAGTTGATTGATGTTTGAATTAGCTGTTAAGCCTTTCATTGATTTTAGTCTTCCTTTTTGTTGCAAGCTTTGTATAGCAGGATTGTTATTTGGTCTTTCCATGCCATAAATTTCAAAACGTTCAGAAATAAGCCTTGCTGAAAGTTCTAAGAAGATACTATGCCTGAATAAAAGGAGCACCCCGATATTTTGTTTTTGTGCATCAGCTAGCAATTCACCATTCTGAACCTCACATTTGTATTTATTTATTCTTTTGTCCGCATTCCATGCAAAATTATTTTCATAAAGTGCTAAAAAGGTTTCACCCCATATTTTCTCAACCAAATCATTTCGCCATTCAGGAGTTTTATCCTGATAACAATGATTAATATTTGCTTCAATTATCTTTCTTCTCTTCTTTAATAATTTACTAAGCAAAGACCATAAGGGTGAATTTTTGTTTGTGAAAATTGACTTTGGAATAAAGCTTAATGCCTTAGTGAAAGAAATTAGTAATATAAGAGTGATATTATTCATTTAATGTTTTTTATATATAGCTTAATTTATATCTTACTTCTGCCTCTTTTAATTCTAAGAGACTTATTAACATTAGATAAGAATAAACTAAAAACTATTCAGCAAAAGTTAGGGCTTAATATATCTATTGTTGAAAACCAAACAATCTGGTTGCATGGCGTAAGCTTAGGAGAAATTAAAATCCTTTCTCCATTAGCGCAAAAGCTGAGCGATCAAGGTCAAAATATTCTTATCACATCAACTACAAATACAGGCTTAAAAGAGTTAAGTAAAAATTTTAGTAATTCTGCTATAAAAATACTCCCATTCCCTTATGACCTTGGGTTTGCACATAAAAAAATTATCTCAAATTATAAAGTTAGTAAAATTATTCTATTTGAAAGTGAGTTTTGGCCTAACTTGCTAAATGTCGCAAAAAATTTAAATGTAGTTTCACTTAACACCACAATTTCAGATACAAGTTTTAGAAGATTTAAGATGCTGAAAGCTTTTTCACGCCAACTCTTTAGTAAAATTGATTTATTCTTGGCTCAGTCGAGATTAACAATTGATAGGCTAGAGTTTTTTGGAGTTAAAAAAATAAAGCTTATTGGGAACATTAAAATTAACCCAGAAAATTATAGTGTTGATCTAAATAAAAAGAATCACTACCAAAAAATCTTAGGCACAGAAAAATTGAATGTAATTTTAGGCAGCTCTCATGAAGGGGAGGAAATTTTTGTTGTTGAGGCTCTTGCCAAAATGGATTTAAACCTCATCCTTGCTCCTAGACATCCTGAAAGAGTTTCAAAAGTTGTAAAAGAGCTGGAAAATTTTGGTTTGAAGGGTATTAAAATGTCTTCATTACAAGGTGAAGCTAATACAAGAATTAATGACAATGAAATTCTGATTTTTGATGAGGTGGGAGACTTGATTAATCTTTATGCTGCAGGTGATTTAGCTATTGTTGCAGGCAGCATTAATTATGCAAAAGGCCATAATTTTATGGAGCCTGTTTTTGTAAATACCTTATCAATTACTGGTTCTAAACTAGATAACTATAGGCAAATTAAAGAGGATCTTTGCGATACAAATATTATTGAGACATTCTCAGATCAAGATGAGCTAAGATCTCTGATAAGTAAGTATCAAAATATAGCTATGAGAAATAGAAAGTCATCAGCTCAAAATGATGCTTTAAAAAGTTACTCTGGGTCATATGATGAGATCATTAAGTTTATAGATGAGCTATAGATACGATTTGCCTGCAATTTTCTTAGTTGGCCCTTCAGCAGTTGGCAAAACTTCGTTGTCTCTAGAGCTTGCTCGTCAATTTCCTGTTGAGGTAGTAAGTGTCGATAGTGCAATGGTATTTAAAGGTATGGATATTGGAACATGTAAGCCTACTGCTAGTGAACAGAAAATCGTAAAACATCATTTGATTGATGTTATAGAACCAGATAAAAACTTCAATG
The DNA here is from genome assembly GCA_003213455.1 of SAR86 cluster bacterium AG-422-P06. Lineage (GTDB taxonomy): Bacteria > Pseudomonadota > Gammaproteobacteria > Magnimaribacterales > TMED112 > TMED112. Next base: position 53,999 of record QCMX01000001.1, read on the forward strand.
CAGGCATTTTCTTAGAACATGTTGAGCAATCTTTAGAAAAGATAGTAAAGAATAAGAAAATCCCATTGTTTGTTGGAGGTTCAATGATGTTTCATAAGCTCTTATTAGAAGGTATCCATGATTTTCCAACTGACAAGGGAATTAGAACAGAAATTGATGAAATGAAAGAAAATAATGGTCAAAAAGGATTAGTTGAAGAGCTAAAAGAAGCTGATCCTGAAACATATAACACCATAGATATCAAAAATTCTAGGAGAGTTGAAAGGGCCTTGGAAATAATCAAAATAACAAAAACAAAATTGTCTGATTTGAAGAGACAGCCTTCAAGAAAAATACTCAACAAGGATCATTGCTTGTTATTGGGAATGTCAGGCTCTAAAGAAATATTAGATACCAATGCTGAAGTTAGAATAAAAAAAATTATTAAAGAAGGTTTCTTAGAAGAGCTTGAGAATTTAGTAAATAGCTATAAATTAACTTCTGTATCACACAGCATGAACTCAATAAATTACAAACAATTTTTGCCGCATCTAAATGGAAGTATAACTTTAGATGAAGCATGTAATGATGCGCTTCAAGCTACCAAGAAGCTAATAAAAACTCAGCTAACATGGATGAAAAAATTTGAATTAAATTATGTAAAAAATACTTCAGATCAAAACGATTCAAATCTTTTTTCTGATACAATAAACACTTATCTAAGGAGCTTAAATAAATGAGTTGGAATCCAAATGAAAATGATCCATGGGGTAGAAAGAATTCACCTCCAGATCTCGATGATGCAATAAAACAGCTAAGAAAAATGTTCTTTTCTGGCAATTCTGGTGGCGGAAGCACCGGAGGCGGAGGCGCAAGCTTTAAATTTAATTTTAAATTCTTTACGTACCTAATTATGGGTCTGCTAGCACTTTATGTCTTTCTGGGAATAAGAATTGTTAATGAGGCTGATAGGTTGGTTGTCCTTACTCTTGGAAAATACAACAGAGTTCTTGGGCCTGGACTACAGTTCCACTTTCCAATTATTGAAGAAGTATATGCTGAAGAGAATATATCTAAGATTAGAACCTTTGTTCTTCCAACAAATATGCTTACTCGAGATGAGAATATAGTTGATATTGAATTAAACGTTCAGTACACCATTAGTGATCTAGTTAAATATTCCTTAATTGTTGAGGATCCAGAAATTACTATTAGGCAAGCAACAGAAAGTGCATTAAGACATGTTGTTGGTGAGAATAATATGGATAACTTACTTACATCTGGAGCAGCAGCTATCAGTTCGGGTATTCTTTTAAGATTAGAAGAATATTTAGATATTTATGATGCAGGCATATCGGTACAACAGGTAAATATTGAGCAAAGACAACCACCTGCAGAAGTTATTGATTCTTTTAGAGATGTTGTAGCTGCAAGAGAGGATAAGGAAAGATTAAGAAATGAAGCAGAGAAATATGCTTTATCTATAGTCCCGCAGGCAAGAGGTGAGGCGCAAAGACAATTACAGGATGCAGAAGCTTACAAGCAGAAAGTAATTGCTGTAGCAGAAGGTGAAGCAGAAAGATTCAAAGCTTTACTTGTCGAATACGATAAAGCACCAGAAGTTACAAGAGAAAGGCTATATATCGATGCTTTAGAAGAAGTTCTTTCGTCAAGCACCAAAGTAATGATCGATGTTGAGGGTGGCAATAACTTGCTTTACTTGCCTTTAGATCAGCTTATAAAAAAACAGGAGGACGATAATGAATAAAAACGGTTTTATTACTCTATTAGTAGTGCTTGTCATTACGGCTATTGTTCAATCTGTTGTGATTGTAAGGGATACGGAAAAAGCAATTCTGCTTAAACTCGGAGCTTTTGAGAGAACATTAGAGCCAGGTCTTAATTTTAAAGTCCCATTCGTTGATAGTGTTATCAAATTTGAAGGAAGACTCAGATCACTTGATACTCCACCAGATAGAGTTCTCTCTAGCGAAGCAAAACCATTGAATGTTGACTCATTCGTTAAATATAAAATTGTTGATGCAGAGACTTATTACACATCTACTAATGGTGGGCAAGATAGGGTTGCAGAAGATACATTACAAAGAAGAATAAAAGATAAGCTTAGAAATGAATTCGGTAAGAGAACTTTAATAGAAGTTGTTTCTGGTGATAGAGATGGTTTGATGCAAGCATTAAAAAATTCTCTTGGAGAAGATTCAGCTCAACTTGGTGTAGAGATAGTTGATTTTAGAGTTAAGAGAATAGATTTTGAAAGAGAAATTAGAGCTTCAGTTTTTGAAAGAATGAAAACTGAAAGAAATCGAATCGCAGAAGAGCTTAGAGCTGAAGGTAGAGAGACAGCAGAAAAAATTAGAGCTGATGCAGACAAGCAAAGAACTATTATTCTAGCTAATGCTACAAAAGAAGCTGAGAAGACTAGGGGTCAGGGAGATGCTATTGCAACTTCAACTTATGCAGAAGCATACAATAGAGATCCAGAGTTCTATGATTTTACTAGAAGCCTAAGAGCTTATAGAAATACTTTTAGGGATGAAGGTGATATTTTATTAATAGATCCTGATAGTGATTACTTCAAGTATTTGAATAAATCTGATCCTGAATAAATGAAAAAATCCCTTATCCTCGTAGGCACCCAATGGGGCGACGAAGGTAAGGGGAAAATTGTCGATTTTTATTCTAAAAAATTTGATGCCGTTTGCCGTTTTCAGGGCGGTCATAATGCAGGGCATACAATTTATAAAGCAGATGAAAAGTTTGTTCTTCATTTAATTCCTTCAGGTGTTTTTTATGATCATGTTTCATGCTTCATTGGCCAAGGAGTAATTCTTTCTATTGATTCCTTATTAGAAGAAATTAAGCAGCTTGAAGAAAAAGGTATTGAACTTGAGGGTAAGCTTAGAATCAGCAGATATTGCAGTTTATTATTGCCTCTTCATGCAAAGATTGATCAGCTAAGAGAAGATAATAAAAACTCTATAGGAACGACACGTAGAGGCATAGGTCCAGCATATGAAGATAAAACAGCTCGAAGAAGTATTAAAGCATTCGATTTAGAAGATAATGATCTTTTAGAGAAAAAATTAAGAAGTCTAGTTGAATACTATAATTTTCAAATTAAAAATATTCATGATTCAGAACCATTTTCATATGATGATGTGTATAAAGATTTAATTGAATCTTATAAGCAAGCATCTAAGTACTTTGGTGATGTTACAGATACATTAGAAAGTATTTTTGATGAAGGAGGAAATATCCTATATGAAGGTGCTCAGGGTACTTTATTGGACGTAGATTATGGAACTTATCCGTATGTTACTTCTTCAAATACCTTAGCAACCTCAGTTGGCATAGGTTCAGGGTTTCCAAAAAGTATTTATTCAGATGTCTTGGGAATTGCTAAAGCTTACACTACAAGAGTAGGTGCAGGACCTTTCCCAACAGAACTATTTTGTGAAACAGGTGAAAGAATTGCAAAATTAGGTCACGAATTTGGAGCTACAACTGGCAGACCAAGAAGGTGTGGGTGGTTAGATCTTGTGGCTTTAAGGTATTCTGCAAAATTAAACAACCTTACTGAATTATGCATAACTAAGCTTGATGTCTTGGACTCTTTTGAAGAAATTAAAGTTTGCACTGACTATGAAGTTGAGAATAAAAAGACTGCTTTTAAATCAAGGTTATTACATAAAGCTAAACCAGTGTATAAATCTTTTGAAGGTTGGAATTGTTCACTAGAAAGCTGCAAAAATTACGATGATCTTCCTAAAAATGCTAAAGATTTCTTAGAATTTATTGAGGAATTTGTTGGCGTGAAAATAAGTTTAATTTCTAATGGACCAAATAGAGAAGATTTAATCCATAGATAGTTCAGTTGCTCTATTTTTTGCTGCATCAATAGCATCTGAAAAGATTTTAATAAAATTCTCGTTATAAAGCAGATTCAATCCAGCTTCAGTTGTTCCGCCTTTTGATTTAATGCTTGCAATTAGATCTTCTAGATTCTCACCATTTTTTATAGCACTAATAAGGCTTGTAAGAAATAGCAATGTTATATCTCTCTTAGACACATTATTTGGTAGTAATTCATCTAATCTATTTTCAAATTCATTAATTATTTCAAAATAAAATGCTGGACCGCTCCCGATAAGGGAAGTGTGTAAATTAATTTTTTCTTCATTATCGACTCTGAATGCTTTGCCCAAGAAGTTAAATATTTCAAGGATTTCATCATCTTGCTCTGATGAAAATATGCTTGTAATGCCTAGATTATCTTTTGCACCTATATTTGGCATTGCTCTATAAATCCTTCTTCCAGGTAAAGCTGTTTTAAGATTCTCTAATGTAACACCTGCAGCGACACTAACTATTTTGATGTCATCCCTAATAACGCCATTCATTGATACACAAAGGTCATACATGTCTTTAGGCCTCACACATATAACAACAATGTCTGATTCTGTGCATATATTTTCTAGAGACTGTTGGGCAATAGATTCATGCTCAAGCCAAGCAAGGTTTGCCTCATTTCGATCATGACCAGAGATAATATATGAAGAATTTTTTTGTAAACCTTTAATAAGGGCTTTGGCCATATGACCACAGCCTATAAAACCAATTTTTCTCATATTAGGATTCTAATATTTTTTCTAATGTTGCGTTGATAAATTTGTATGAGTTCTCAGAACAGAATTTTTTGCTTAGTCTTACTCCTTCATCAATTAATATTTCTCTAGGAGTCTTTTCTAGTTCTGATTCAGCTTTAATTATTAAAAGAATGTTTTCTTCCATGGTGCCCACTGATTTGATGCCAAACATCTCTAGTTCTGATACTTCCGAAATTATTTTCTTTTGATCTGAGATATTTTTTGTTATGTGGCCAAAAATATTTCTAAAGAAAATATAATCTATCTTCGTTTTCCTGAAATCTTTTCTAAATGAATCTTCAATAGCTTTTGCATTGTTATGGCCAAAAGAAAACTCATAAAGAGCCTGCACTAAAAGCTCTCGAGCATTCACTTTCTCTTTGAATTGGCTAAGATTTTTCATTTTTTATGAGGACATCATTTGAAACAGAGATTCAGCAAACTCTCTTCCTTTATTCATCTTTTCCGGATTAATTCTTTCCTCAGCTTGCACTTTGTTATCTACAGTAAGCACACCGTTGATTAAGGGAGTTGAATGAAATTCTAGAGCTACTGATGCTAAATCTTGAAACGATTGTTTTGACACAAGTTTAAAGTGAGGAGTATCGCCTCTAATTACCAGACCTACGGCAAGCACTCCATCATACTGATCTGGTTTTGCTCTTATTATGCTAGCTGCTAATTCTAACGAACCAGGACAAAAATTTATTTCATAATTAACTTCATAAATATCAGCTATTTTTGTTATTTCATCTATTAAAGGCGAGAGTAGTTCTTTATTCCAGGTTGTTGTAACGATTAGAATTTTTTTCTTAGCTAGATTGTTAAAACAATCTTTAAAATCTGGTGCATTATTCATCTATAAAACCCTCAATCTCAATATTAAAACCAGATAAACCGCTATATTTTGTAGGCGTACCTAAAACCATAATTTTATTTAAACCAATTGCTCTAAGTATTTGTGAGCCTATGCCAATCACTCTTCTGTTCCTCTTTGGCTCAATGTTTTCATCTTTCAGCATTGATAACCAATAGCCTTTTGCATCCCTGTGATTAATCAGCACGAATACACCTGCTCCTTCTTCTGAAATTCTTTTTAATGATTTTCTAATAGACCATTTCTTCCCAATTTCATCAATACCTAAGGTATCTTGTAAAACACTTTGAGTCTGTACTCTAACGATTGGCAAATCTATATTCTCTGGAGAGCCTTTAGTAAGAGAAAAATGATGTTCGTCAAAAATTACATCTCGCCAGACATCTAATTTAAAATCCCCAAATTCTGTAGAAACATTTTTTGTATGTACATTCTCAATAGTTGATTCTTTTGAAAGCTTGTAATCAATAAGATCTGCTATGGTTCCAACTTTAAGATTATGTTTTTCTCCAAACTTTAATAGATCATCTCGTCTCGCCATGGTTCCATCATCATTCATGATTTCACATATAACTCCTGCACCTGAGAAGCCTGCTAATGATGCCAAGTCACATGCTGCTTCGGTATGACCAGCTCTTGCAAGAACCCCACCTTTCATAGCTTGTAATGGAAAAACATGCCCTGGCTGAACTATGTCGTTTTCTGTTGCTGATTTATGTACAGCTGTAGTGATTGTGTGAGCTCTATCTTTAGCAGAAATTCCAGTAGTTATGCCATCTTTAGCCTCAATTGATACTGTAAAAGCAGTTCTATTGCTTGTTTTATTATTGCTTGTCATCGGTTTAAGTTTTAATTGCTCACATTTTTCTGACTCCAGCGCAAGACAAATTAGGCCTCTTCCATTAGTTGCCATAAAATTTACGATTTCTGGGGTAATTGCATCTGCTGCACATATAAGATCGCCTTCATTTTCACGATCTTCGTCATCAAGAATAATGACCATTTTGCCTTTCTTTAGGTCTGCAATTATTTCTGGAATTTCATTTTTATTCATTTTTCAAAAACAGTTTTTTTATCTCGGTCAATTGTATACGATGATTTAAGACTTAAACCATATTTATCAATTATTGCTTCGTTTTGAAACCATGAGACACCATTTTCTCCTAACTTATCTGGCGATTGATAAACAATCATCTCATCGCAAAGGCCCTCATCTAAGAAGCTATTTACAAGTTTAGGTCCTGCTTCAACTAGCAGTGAATTAAGATCTCGTTTGGATAATTCTTCTACAACTTTTACTAAATTTGTCTCACCAATTATGTTTACTTGAGAATCTTGAAAGAAATCCAGACTAAGATCCCATTTTTTCTGCTCTGAGAGAAGGATTTTTTGTGGTTGAATCAAGGGGAATTCTACCCTAGCATTCATTCTTGGCTTATCTGTTCTAATTGTGTTGCCACCAGTAAGTATGGCATCATGCTCTGCTCTAACAACTTGGACATCTTTGCGCGAAGCTTCTGAGGTTATCCATGTTGTGCTTCCATCTTTGCTATGAGACTTCCAGTCTGCAGAACTAGCAATTTTTATAGTTATAAAAGGCCTTCCATTTTCATGTTTGAAAAAGAAAAACTTATTAAGTTCTCTAACTTCTTTTTCAAGCACACCATAAGAAACTTCTAGACCAGCATCTTTTAGTCTCTTTATACCTGTTCCAGCTACTTTTGGATTTGGATCTAAGCTGCCTATAATTATTTTCTTTATACCTGATTCAATTATTTTTTCAGTGCATGGTGGAGTCTTGCCGTAATGATTGCATGGCTCTAGAGTACAGATCATTACATGGTCTTCATCAATTTTATCTCTTAGGGAGTTAAAGCAATTTACTTCAGCATGGGCTTCACCAAATTTTTCATGCGCACCTTCAGCTAGCACCTTATCATCTTTAACGATTAAAGCCCCGACCATAGGATTTGGCTTAACAAGGTATTTATAAGGCGCAGAAATATTGATAGCTCTCTGCATGAGCAAATCGTAATTCATTATTTTTTTGATAATTCCGAGACTTCGTCTGCGAAATCTTTGATGTCTTGAAAGTTCTGATAAACCGATGCAAATCTTACGTAAGCAACTTGATCAAGTTCTTTTAATTGATTCATAACTTGTTTTCCAATTACTTGAGCCTGTATTTCTCTTTCACCAATTTTCCTTATGTAATCTTTTATGTTTTGAAGAGCATTTTCTATTTGATCAGAAGAGACAGGTCTTTTTTCCAATGCTTTATGCAAACCTGCTCTAAGTTTTTCTTCATCAAATGGTTCTCTTCTCTCATTAGATTTTATGATTCTTGGCATAACTAGTTCAGCTTCTTCATAAGTAGAAAATCTCTCACCACAGTCTATGCACTCTCGTCTTCTTTTGATTTGAGAACCATTCGCTACTAGTCTTGAGTCAACAACTTTGGTTTCTTCGTGTGTACAAAAAGGGCAAAACATTATTTATAAACAGGAAATTTTTTACATAATTCCTTAACCTTAGCTCTTACTATATCAAGTTCAGCAGAGTTTTCTTTATTTTCTATAGCATCACAAATAAGGTCCACAACAAGTTTTGATTCATCTTGCCCAAAACCTCTTGTTGTAATTGCAGGAGTGCCGATTCTTACACCAGATGTCACAAATGGTGATTCAGGATCATTTGGAATGGAATTTTTATTAACAGTGATATTGATAGTACCAAGAAGCTCTTCAGCATCTTTACCAGTAATATCTTTATTCCTTAAATCCATTAATAATAGGTGATTGTCGGTATTCTCTTGAACTAAATTGAATCCTCTAGATTTAAATTGTTCACACATTGTTTGGGCATTTAAAATAATTTGCTTTTGATATTCTTTAAAATCTTCAGTCATTGCTTCTTTAAAACAAACAGCTTTAGCAGCTATTACATGCATTAATGGGCCACCTTGTGAACCTGGAAAAACAGCAAAATTAAGTTTTTTCTGAAATTCTTCATCTTCGTTTGAAAGAATGATGCCAGATCTTGGGCCTCTAAGAGACTTGTGTGTAGTGCTTGTTACAACATGAGCAAAATTAACAGGATTTGGATAGACTCCGCCTGCTACTAGTCCTGAGACATGTGCCATATCAACTAATAAATACGCTCCAACCTCATCTGCAATTTCTCTGAATAGCTCCCAATTAATAACACCCATGAAAGCTGAAAAACCAGCAACTATCATCTTTGGCTTATGTTCATGAGCTAGTTTTCGGACTTCCTTGTAATCAATGTCCCCAGTTTCAGGGTCAAGTCCATATTGAATAGCATTAAAATTTTTTCCAGAAAAGTTTACTTTTGCACCGTGTGTAAGATGTCCTCCTTGATCTAGCGCCATACCTAAAAAAGTATCGCCAGGCTCCATTAGAGCTAAAAAAACTGCGGCATTAGCAGAAGCTCCTGAATGAGGTTGAACATTAGCAAATTTTGCATTGAATAAAGTTTTTGCTCTTTCAATAGCAAGCGTTTCAGCTCCATCAACATGTTCGCATCCGCCGTAATACCTTTTATTTGGATAACCTTCGGCATATTTGTTTGTTAGTACACTTCCCTGTGCCTCTAAAACTCTTTTAGATGCATAGTTTTCTGACGCAATTAATTCAATATGTTCTTCTTGCCTAACTGATTCTGCCTCTAAAAATTTTGATAGATCAGCATCGTAATCTGCAATGTTTTGATTTTGAGTATTTTTAAATTCATTCATTATGGTTTTTTATGTAAAAATTTTGATTTTCTGTTTGGATAACATGTTGTGCAAATAGGGCATTCAAGACCAAAACAACTTCTGGCAGAACAATGTTTCCTTGCATACATAATAATTTGTATATGAAGTTTATTCCATTGCTCAATAGGGAAAAACTTCTTTAAATCACTCTCTGTGGTTTTAACATTCTTACCTGATGTTAAACCCCATCTTTGTGCACACCTATGAATATGAGTATCAACAGGGAAAGATGGAATACCAAATGCTTGAGCAACAACTACTGAAGCTGTTTTATGACCTACACCAGGTAATTGCTCTAATTGCTTAATATCTTGAGGAACTTCTCCGGCATATTCTTGCACTAAAATTTGAGACAGTTTTTTAATTGCTTTTGATTTTTGTGGACCTAAGCCGCAAGGCTTGATTATTTGATAAATATCATCTTGGCTTAGATTTCCCATATCCAGTGGTTTAGAGGCTTTTTTGAAGAGTTTAGGAGTAACGAGATTAACTCTTTCATCAGTGCATTGCGCTGATAGTAAAACAGCAATCAACAAGGTATAAGGATCTTTGTGATCTAAGGGGACATCAGGGTTTGGAAAATGGTTATTTAAAAGACCTATAATTTTTTCTCTTTTCTCGCTTTTTCTCAATGTTTCAAATGTTTGCTTACCTAGTTAATTGTTATATTATATGGGGATAAATATCTTATGGGAGAGTATATGAGATACATACTATTATTATTAGTTCTGCTAGTCAGTTCTTTTTCTTATGCTCAAGAAAATTCTGAGTCTGTTGATTCAGAAAATATTGAGGAAGTTGTTACTTCAGCTTTAAGAAAAGAGACTGCACTTCAGGATACGGGTCTTGCTGTTACAGTTATTTCTGCAACAGATATCGAATCAAAGAACCTGAAGGAATTTTACGACTTTCAGTTTAACGTTCCAGGTGTTCTTTTTAATAAAACAAACTTTTCTGGTGCTGGTATTCAAATCAGAGGTATGACCAACTATGCAGTTGGTGGATCTTTCTCTGCAGTTGCTACACCAAGACAAGATGACATCAATATGGGTACGCTTCAAATGGCTCAGAATGAACTATTTGACCTTGCTAGTTTTGAAGTCTTAAGGGGTCCACAAGGAACTCTTTATGGTGGTAATAACCCAGGTGGTACATTCCTGATGAGGAGTGTAGATCCAGGTGATGAAGCTGATGGATATTTCAAAGCTGAGTTTGGAGATAAAAATCTAGAAAGATATTCAGGCGGTATGACTTTTGGTGCTGGTGAAAGAATGAGAACTAGAGTTTCATTCAGATCAACTCATAGAGATGGCTACACTGAAAATTTATTTGATGGTTCTGATATTGATGATAGAGATTATTTAGGTGTCAGAATGAAAACAATCTATGACATTTCAGATGAGACATCTTTAAAACTTACAATGATGCATAACGAAGAGAATGACTCAAGATTGAGACATCAAAACGCAGCTTGTAATGAAAACAAACTTCTTGGTTGTGACCAATGGGGTGATGGATTGCCAGATAGAGGTGTCAGCCACTCAGGTGTTAGTGCCTTTGGTTCTATCGACTATTTAACTCTTAACTACCCAGGTAATATTGTTCAACCTGAATTAGGATTGGGTTATCAAGATGGTGCTGTTATTCCTACAGACCCTAACCAAGTATTTCAAACACTTAACCCAAAGCTTGAAAGATACGATACAAGTGCAAGTTTAGTGCTTGATCATATGATTACTGATGAGTATCAGATGTTCATGACATTCGCTTACATTGATCAAGAATACGATCATTCACAATCTCTGAATGGTTATGCTGCAAATAGAGACTACAGAATGGGTCCTATCCAAGCTAATATTTATGGTACAGAGCGTAGCTTTACTACTACTGAAGAAGCAGATGCATCTCTTTCAAACTATACTCAGAAAGAATTTGAGTTAAGAATTCAATCAGATTTAGATGGTCGAACAAATGGTACAGGTGGTATTTATTTGTCTAATTCAGACTCTTTAACAAACTATCGTGTTACTTCACCTGGTATGCAATATTACTCAGATGTAAGTAGAGGACCAATTGGTGCTATGTTCCCTGATCTTGGTGGTTATGGAGGCATAGGTTTCTGGGCAACTTATTTCACTACTTATGGTGGAGCGGCTCTAGACAACATCACTGCTGGTGTTACTGCAGCGGCAATAGATTATGTAACAAATGATCCAACTACCCCTGCGCAAATCGCAGAGTTAATTCCACAATTAATAGCTTCTGGACAGTGTACTGATCCTGCTACTGACTGTGCACAACTTGCACAAGCGATCTTAGTTGGAAATGCAGCAGCACTTCCACAGATTGTAGGAGCGGGTACCGTTGCTGGTGTAGCTCAATCTCATGAAGATGCAGCTAACGCAGTTAGATTCCTTGCATCTTTACCGATAGCTAATCAAGTAGCTGCAACTGGGTTTTGGGTTGGTGCTCCAGCACTACCTGAATGGCAACAGCAATTTCAGTCCTATAATAGTTCTGAAAATGAGACATTTGGTTTATTCGTAGAGACTAATACTGAGCTACCTGAAAATAGATGGTTTGATACTCTAACTTTAGGTGGAAGATTTAACCAGATTACACAATCTGACCGTGTCTTCTCAGGTATTACAGATATTTCTCAATCACTGGCTGGTTATAACGGAACCGTACAAGGTTTCCCTAACCCACCACTGCAATCAGTTGATTTAGAAGAATTTACTGGAAGAGCTATCTTAGACAAGAAGCTTGATGGAGAAAGATTCTCTATCTTAGACGGTACACTTCTATATTTAAAACTTGATAGAGGTATTAAATCCGGTGGATTTAACCCTACATCAAACTTATTGCCTGGTGAGAATCAATCTTTAGTTGATCCAGAAATTCACAATATATTCGAAGTAGGTACCAAAGGTACATACTTGGACGGAGCATTAACGTTAAATACTGCTGCGTTCTGGAACTCAGTTACTGGTATGCAACTTAATAAGATCATTGGTCTAGCTTCACAAACATTTAACTCAGATGTTGATATATCTGGTTTTGAAGTTGAAGCTTTATTCATGCCAAACATGTGGTCAAGATTCAACTTTGTTGGTGCATTAAATACTTCAGAACTAGCTGGTTATGAAGATTATGATCCAAGAAACCCATATGGAATTACATCTGTAGATGCTAGTACAATTGGTGAATCACAAGGTGTTGTATTCGGTATGACAGACGTGGGCATGATCTACAGAAGTTTAGGTAGTACATGTAATCAACCATTTAACGCTTTAGTTGGACCTGCGTGTCCAAATACAGGCTTCGTTATTCAAGATCTATCTGGTAGAAAACTACCTGGTGTTCCTGATCTATCTTTCTCACTTGGTGGAGAAGTAGATCTAATGAATAATGAAAATGGATTACTTACAGCTAGACTTGATTATATTTACAGAGGAGATTTCTATCTAACTGTATTTAATAATGATCATGAACTAGTTGATGAGTTTGATTTCATGAACTTTGATCTAACTTACCAATCTCCTGATGGAAAATGGATGGTAGATCTATATGTTCATAACATAGAAGATAAAGATATTGTCACAGGTGCTTTCGTAGGTTCTGCGTCAAATGGAGGTGGTTATAACCTTTATTTCCAAGAACCAATGAATGGAGGTATCTCAATACAATATAACTTCTAATACATAAGATTTTATATAATAAAACCTCTGCTTCGGCAGAGGTTTTTTTTTGGAGATGGAATAATTAACAAGTATTTAGACAATTTAATAAATGCATTGAAAGAAGAGAATGAAGCTAACACTGTAATGTTAGATAATTTCTACAAGTATCTTGAGACCGAAGATAAAATATATTTAAAACTAGCAAACAAACAATTAAGAGAAATTCTAAAGGGAGCGGGATTTGGCGTTTTGCTAATCCTGCCATTTTCCCCAATAACTATCCCATATTTATTTAAAAGAGCAGAGAAATTAGGCATAGATATAATTCCAAGTTGGTATAAAAAACTTGATTTAAATGATGATGAAAACAGGTTAAAATAAACCTTTCCGGAGAACAAATAATGAAAAATGTAGTAATAGTAGATAGTGTAAGAACAGGATTAGCAAAGTCATTTCGAGGTACTTTTAATATGACAAGAGGTGACGATATGATCTCTCACCTAATAGATGAAATGCTCAATAGAAACCCTAATCTTCCAGCAGATGCTGTAGAAGACGTAATTATGGGTTGTGGAAATCCAGAGGGTGCAACAGGCCACAATATTGGTAGGAACGCAGTAATTCTTTCAAAACTGCCTATTACAGTTGGCGGGACAACAGTTAATAGGTATTGCTCATCAGGTTTGCAAACTATTTCTATGGCTGCAGGACAAATTATGGCAGGAGGATACGACACAATTATTGCAGGTGGAGTTGAATCCATAACTATGACCCAACCAAACATCAATATGAATGGGTTTGTAAATGACAAAATAAATGCAGATAACCCAGGAATATATTTCCCTATGGGAACAACTGCTGAAGTGGTAGCGAAGAGATACAATGTTTCAAGAGAATCCCAAGATGAATACTCATTACACAGTCAATTAAGAACTGCTGAAGCACAAGAAGCTGGCAGATATGATGATGAGATTGTGCCGATGAAGACCCAAATGGTTCTAACGAATAAAGAAACTGGGGAGCAAAAGGTTGTGGATGCTGAATGCGTTAAAGACGAATGCAATAGACCTACAACAACTATGGAAGGGCTATCTGCATTACGACCTGTTTTTGATGAGAATGGAAGTGTTACAGCTGGAAATTCATCTCAAATGTCTGATGGTGCATCTATTACATTAGTGATGTCTGAAGAAAAAGCATTAGACCTAGGTCTTAAACCAAAAGCTTACTTTAGAGGCTTTACTACTGTTGGCTGTAATCCAGATGAAATGGGGATAGGACCTGTTTTTGCTATTCCAAAATTATTGGATCAGAATAATCTCAAAATAGAAGATATTGGTCTTTGGGAATTGAATGAAGCATTTGCTGTTCAGGTTGTTTATTGTCGTGATGAGTTAGGTATTCCTATGGATAAATTAAATGTTGATGGTGGTTCTATAGCAATTGGACATCCATTTGGTATGACAGGTTCAAGATTAACTGGTCATCTTGTAAGAGAGTTACAAAACAGAGATCAGCAATTTGGTGTTGTAACAATGTGTGTTGGTGGTGGGCAAGGAGCAGCTGGACTGTTTGAAAGATACCCTTCTTAGTGAATAAAGAAGAATATTATTTAGAAAATTATATAAAGCCTTGCACAGAAGTAAGCGAATTATTTCCACAAGAAATTGGTGATGATTGTGCAGTTATTAGATCTTCATCAGATCTGCTGGTATCGACAGATAGCTCTATAGAAGGCGTACATTTTCCAGCTAATTTAAATCCTTATTACATAGCTTACAGGTCAATTGCAATTGCTGCTTCTGATATTTTAGCAATGGGCTCTTATCCTGATGGATATCTACTTAGCATTACCCATCCTAAACCTTCAGATAAATGGTTCGATGACTTTTCTAAAGGTATTTGTGCATTTAATAACGAGCATAATGTAAAACTAATTGGTGGAGATCTTTCGAAGGGACATCTAAATATTTGTGTGACTATTTTTGGAGCAGCTAAGCAGAATATTATTAAAAGAAGTGGTGCTAAAGAAAATGATGATATCTATATTTCAAATACACTAGGTTTAGGAGCAGCAGGCCACAAATCTTTTTTAGGCGATGATATGAGCATGCCTAATCAATACATGAAGCCAGAACTAATTACAGAAGAAGTGATTTATAAATTGAATGAATTGATTAATGCAGCTATTGATGTTTCAGATGGATTGTTGCTGGATTTAAAAAGGATATGTAAGCTTTCAGAAAAAGGTGCTGCATTGTCAGTACCTAAACAAGCCATTTGTAATGACTATGAAGATCTAGTAGCAGGAGATGATTACGTATTACTTTTTACAGCAAATGAAAAAAATCATGAGCAAATAGCGGCACTGCTGCCAGATAGTAAAATAATTGGGAAAATCACCAAAGAAAAGAAACTAAGAGTTAGCAATTCAAATGGCAAGGAAATTAATTTTGATGCTTTTGGCTGGGATTCATTTAAAACTTAGAGATCTGCTCTTTTAAACCTTCAACATCAAGACCATTGAGCGTAAGAATTTCATTTCTGCTCCCATGAGGTGGAAAAACATCCTTCAAACCTAAATTGAGAACTGGTTTGAGTATTTTCTTTTGAGAAAGGTATTCATTAACAGCACTTCCTGAACCTCCAACAGCAGTATGGTCTTCCAGAGTAACAATTTTTGTATATTTTTGAATAAGATTATCTATAAGCTCGTGGTCTAATGGTTTAACAAATCTCATATCATAAAGCCCATAATTAAGTTCATTAGCAACTTCCTCAGCCCTATCAAGTAGTACACCAAAATTAAGAATACAGATTTCCTCTCCATCTCTGATTTTTCGACCTTTGCCAATTTCTGCTATTGATAGATCTTTATTAATTTCAGCTCCTCTACCAGAACCCCTTGGATATCTAATAGCCGCTGGACCTTTATATTCGTAACAGGAATTTAATAAGATTCTCATTTCATTTTCATCAGAAGGTGTTGCTATCACTATATTAGGAATGCACCTCATGAAACTAATATCAAAGTTACCTGAGTGGGTAGGTCCATCTTCTCCCACGATGCCTGCTCTATCCAAAGCAAAGGTCACATCAGTATTTTCCAGACAAACATCATGAATGAGTTGATCGTAAGCTCTTTGTAGAAAGGTTGAATATATTGCTACTACGGGCTTCATGCCACCCAAGGCTAAGCCAGCTCCAAAAGTCACAGCATGTTGTTCAGCAATTGCGACATCATAGAATCTTTCTGGAAATTCTTGTTCAAAATTTACCATGCCAGAACCTTCTGTCATTGCAGGTGTAATTGCGACAAGCTTCTTGTCTTGTTTAGCCTTATCGCACAACCATTCTCCAAAAATATCTTGAAACTTAATTTTCGAAACGGGTGGATTGGTTTCCAGCTTAGATATTGCATGAAACTTTATTCTTTCATTCTCAGCAGGTTCAAAACCTGCTCCTTTCTTAGTAATAATATGCAAAAGATAAGGTTCTGTTTTCTCTTTCATTCTCTGCAATGTCTTCACAAGTAATTTAACATCATGACCATCTATTGGCCCTATATAATGCATGCCTAGATCCTCAAAAAGATTGCCAGGCATCACAGCTGACTTAAGCCCATCTTTTAATGTTCTCGATATATGTAAACCAAAAGGGAGATTTTTCATGACTTTCTTGCCGCTAGATTTAAGTTTCTTATAACTTTTTGAAGCCCAAACTTTTGCAAGGTAATCAGATAAGCCGCCTTTATTCTTTGAGATAGACATATCATTATCATTCAAAATAATATTCAAATCCCTATCAAGATGACCTGCATGCATTAGTCCTTCAAATGCAAGACCAGCTGTCATAGCACCATCACCAATAACAGAAAAAACAGTTTTACCATCTTTAAGAAGTTGGCTTGCTTCGTTGAGGCCAAGCGATGCGCTAATTGAAGTACTTGAATGGCCAACACTCATAGCATCGTATTCTGATTCAGTAATAGAAGGAAATGCAGCTAAACCATCTAGCTGTCTCATCTTATCCATTTTATCTTTTCTACCTGAGAGTATTTTATGTGGGTAAGCTTGATGACCTGTATCCCATACAATCTTATCTTCTGGTAAATCTAAGACATAATGAAGGGCGATAGTTAGCTCAACAACTCCCAGTCCTGCTCCAAAATGTCCACCAGTTTTACTTACTGTATAAAGTAAAAATTCCCTAAGCTCATCTGCAAGAATAGGAAGATCTTCAATATCTAATTGTTTTAAATCACTAGGAAAATCTACTTTATCTAAAAGCTTGTTATCTGGTTTATCTTTTGGAAATTCTTTATAAATCTTCATTATTTTCTTCTGCAAAAAAGACTCTTTATATAATTAGTTAATGGATGATTATTTAATCCTAAATTATCAATTGATTCCATAGTTTTAGCTTCATATTTATTTATTTCTGTTAATGTTTCTGAGATGCCTAAAACCAAGGGCACACTTTTTTTATTTTTAATTTGATCTTTATTAGTAGCTTTTCCTAAATTTTCCTCTGATTCTTCTAGATCTAAAAGATCATCTACAAGTTGAAAGGCAATACCAACATTTGATGCTATATGTTCCCAATCTTCGTTTCGAGTATTTGCTATAAGCACAGGAGCTAACACACAGAACTCTATTAGAAGTCCTGTTTTCAAATGATTCATATGAATGATTTGGTCCTTTGAAACTTGTTGCTCTTCAAATTCTATGTCCAGAGCTTGACCAAGTATCATCCCTTGGTTTCCTATAGTCTCCATAAGGAATTTAGTGATCATTACTTTTATTTCACTAGAAAGATTATGATCTTCAAGAATTATTTGTATCGCTAACGATTGCATAGCATCTCCAGCTAGTACAGCTGTCGATTCTGAATATTTTTTATGTAGTGTTGGGGCGCCTCTTCTAAGATCATCATCATCCATACAAGGTAAATCATCATGAACCAAGGAGTATGTATGAATTATTTCAGACGCTAGAGCAATAGAATCAAGATTATCCTTCGGAATATTTAAAGCATCTCCAACTAGATAGACTAATAATGGTCTTACACGTTTGCCAGGATTAGAAAGAGCATAAGCAATAGACTTATCTATTTGATTTGCATTATTTACAAGGTAATTTAATTTTGTATTAACTCTGTCTTGAAGCGAAGCCTCAAAATCTTTTTGATTAAGAATTGTCACTATCAAACGGTTTTGTATCGCCGTCTTCAGTAAGCTCTTTTATTTTATTCTCTGCAGATTCAAGCTCTTTTTGACAAACCTTAATTAGAGTTATGCCTTTCTCAAAGTTTTTTAAGGACTCATCTAAACTTGGCTCACCATCTTCAAGCGTCTTGACGATTTTTTCTAGTTCTTTAATTGATTCTTCAAATTTTGCCATATGGGAATTTTACCTTAAGTTATAGTCTTTTAAAAAAGTTCTCTTACTTTCATTGGGATAGAAGTTACAAAATTCCTGGCTCTCATTCTATAATCCCTTAGATTCTCCAGCACCATCAAGAATGAAGGTGTAACTAGCAAAGTTATAATTGTACTGAAACCAAGACCCCAACAGATGCTTATTCCAAATACTTGGTACCATTTAACCGTTGATGTGCCTTCATAGATTGCTCTGTTTAGAACATCAATACTATATCCAAAAGAAAGGAACAATAATCCAAATATAGTTGTAACAGTAGTTAACAGAACAGGTCTTAGTCTGCTCATACATGTCTCTGATATTAACTCAGCCGGTGTCTTGTCTGGAAAGTCTATCCGCAATTTATTAAAGGTATCAATTAATACAATATTATTGTTTACCACAATACCGGCAAGCCCTACTAAAGCAGTTCCTGTCATAATGGTAGATGGTTCAGACCCTGTTACAGTTAGGCCCAAAAATACTCCTGCTGTAGAGAATAAGACTGATAGCAATATAACAATTGGCTGAGAGATGCTATTAAATTGAGTCACTAAAATAATGAACATAAGAAATAATGCCCCATAGAAAGCTTGGATAAGGAAGTCAGTAGCTTCTGCACCTCTTTCTGTTAAACCACCATATTTGATTTCCATTCTTGGGTCATCAAAACCAGTTTCGTCTATCCAATTTTGGATTTTATTTATCTCGCCATTTAGGTTAAAACCAGGAACATTAATTGCAGTTATTTCATAAAAGAAGCGGCCATCTTTTCTTACAAGACTGGCAGCATTCGGACGTGCTTCAACATTAACAAAGCTTGAAACTGGTACTGCTCCATTTCTTGAATTTACAGTAATGTTTTCTAAACTTGAAAGAGTTCTTTTGTCCTTGGTAAACCTTGCTCTGATATCAATCTCTTCTTTTGAATCATTAGGTCTATATTCTCCTAGCTTGATACCAGAAGTAACCATTTGTATTGCTGAACCAATATCAAATAAGCTTATTCCTGATTGGTAAGCTCTTTCTTTATCTACGTCAACTTTCCACTCAATTTTATACTTTGGTAAAGTGTCATCAACACCTGTTAAGCCCTCAATATTATTTTCAATGTAGTCTCTTAATTCGCGAGTTTTCCTCTCAATAAGGGCTAAATCATCGCTTAAAAATTCTATTTCGACAGGAGCACTAAATTGTCCTGGTCCTTCCTGTACTTCTCTGATATTTAATTTATAGCCTGATACATTTGACACTGCTTCTCTAAGCAGTTCTAGCACTTCAAATCCTGAGATATCTAATGTTTTAGGATCTTCCACTACAATATAACCACGGCCTACTCCATCGCCACCACCGCCAGCACCCGAAACATTCATAAATAGATCATCAACGCCATTAACAGCAATCAATTTTTTTTCTGCATCTATAGCAAAATCTCTTGCCTCATAAGGAGAAAGATTACCTCTTGCTTGAATATCAGCATTTATAAGCCAAGGATCAATGGTTGGAAAATAGACAAATTGTTTTCCATAATTTGGCACGATGTTTCCAAGTATTAGGAACATGGTTAAGAAAGTATATGCTATAGATTCCAGAGGATTTTTCACCGCAAAACCAATAGCCTTTCTATAAGCCTTCTTTAATGGTGTGTTTTCATTATCATTGGATCTTTCATCTTTACCTTTACGTCTACCTAACAATGACCCTATTACCGGAGCAAAAATCAGAGCATAAGCCAGTGAAGCTGCCAGAATAACAAATACGGTTACAGGCAAATATCGCATGAATTTACCAGAAATGCCTGGCCATATCATTAAAGGTGAGAATGCTGCGAGAGTTGTAAGAACTGAGGCAAATACTGGTGTAAACATCCTTTCAGCAGCTTTTGTGTAAGCTTCTTTTCTTTGAATGCCTTGGTCTATAAGTCTATCGGCATATTCAACAATGACTATCCCACCATCAATCAGCATCCCTAAGCCCAGCAACATACCGAACATTACCAGAAAATTGAATTCGTAACCTATAAAGAAATGTAAAATACCAAAACCAACTAGGAATGAAAAAGGTATAGCAATTCCAACTATTAACCCATTTCTAAGTCCTAGGGTAGCTACAACTAAAACCATAACTAGAATAACTGCAGTAATAATATTTCCCTCAAGTTCTGAGACCATTTCTCCAGCAAACTTTGTAGTATCTAGACCAGGTGTAATCACAAGGTTATCTGGAAAATCATCTCTGATTTGTTCTACCTCATTTTTTATTGCTTCAGCAATATCAAGCTCATTGAATCCTACTCGTTTAGTTAAGGAAAGAGATATTGCATCAAAACCATTTATTCTAGAGAAGCTAGTTGGGTCTTTAAATGTTCGTTTGATGTCAGCTACATCACCCATGGTAACGACTTTATTACCATCTGATTTTATTGGTAAATTAAAAACGTCTTGTCTTGTTTCAAATATACTTGGAATCTCAACCGCAAACTTTCCTGACCCTGTATCCTGAAAACCAGCAGGGATAAGAACATTATTTGATCTAACAGCATTTCCTATCTCAGTAAGACTTACACCTAAACTTTCTAATTTAGCCTGTGATACTTCTACTTCTAAGAGCTCTTCTGGAACACCGCTTATTTCAACTCCCAATACACCTGGAACTTTTTCAAACCTATCTTGTATTTCTTGGGCTATCGCATAACCAGCCCTCAGATTTGAAAATCCGTAAAGGCTATAAACTAAAATAGGAAAATCGTTATCTGATCTTTCACTAACAACTGGATCGTTTGCCTCTGGAGGCAATTGATACCTTACCTCACCTATTGCTCTTTCCACGTCCAAAAGTGCTTGATCAATGTCGTAGTCAACATCATATTGGATTGTCAAATTTGTGAAACTTTGAGTATTTTGAGACCTTACTTGTTCTTGTCCTTCTAATCTTAAAAATCTGTTTTCTAATGGTTTGGCAACAATTCTAGCCATATCTTCCGGTGAGGCACCTTCTAGAAATACTGAAACATTTACGAATGGGAATGTAATATTAGGGTTTGAAGCAATTGGCATGGCTGCTCTTCCAAGAGACCCCATAATGATTAGGAAAATCATTACCAATAATGTGGTTCTAAACTTACTGACAGCTGTTTTTACAATACCCATTATTTAAATTTTGAGATAACTTCATCACCTTCTTTTACAAACCCTTGGCCACCTACAATAATGTTTGTTTGTTGAGGAATGCCTGTAACCCAAGCGCCTTGTACTGTATCAATTAGAATATTAACGTCTACAACTTCAACCTTATTATCAACCACTGTTGCTAAAGCAACATTACCTTCATCGCCAAGCAAAAAAGCTGAAGTAGGAACAAAGTGAGCTTTAACTGGATCTGTATAAATAATAAGTTCACCTGTTAAACCATCTTTAATACCTAAATTTTTATTCATGAGCACAGCTTCAACTTTGAAAGTTCTGGTTCTAATATCAGCAGCAGAACTTATGAAGGACACCTCAGTATTAAATTTTTCGCCTGAAATAAATTCTATTTCAGCAATTTGCCCTGGTTTTATCATTGCCACAGTTACTTCTGAAACATTGCCAACAATTTTAAGTGGTGACAATGATATTATTGATGCACATACTTGGCCATTCTGTAGTAGCTGACCTTTCTTTGCCAAGTTTTCTACAAAACCATCAAAAGGTGCCTTTATTTTTGTTCTTGCTAATTCTATTCTTGCAGTTTCATAAACTGTTTCAGCTGTTACTAATGCTGATTCGGATATTAATCCCTTTTTATTTAGTTCTACTGATGAATCATAATCAATTTCACTTTTTTTGAAGTTTGCTTGTCTTTGGCCAGAGTCTAGCTCGCAAATAACTGAACCTTCCTTAACGAAATCACCGTCTAGATATGCAACATTAATAATTTTCTCGGAAGTTTGAGATTTAATATCGACCTTTGAAAAAGCTTGAGACTCAGCTTTGACAGTTATTGGCAATCTAAAATCTTTTGCCTCAGATACGCTTACCAGTACTGATTCTTTTTCAGTTGTTGCCTTATATTCAACTGGTTCAGACTGAGCAAAGTACCCAGAAATCATCCAAATTACTGTGATAATTAGTATGGCTGCTGATGCTCTTAGATTTTTCTTATTCATTATATTTTATATTTATCTCTTAAATTGGATAACGTTTCACTGTTACTCTTTTCAGGAGACCCTACAGTCTCCTTGTAAGGATCGTAAAAGTCAAACTCTTCTTTATGTCCATTAGATGATTCTTCAACGTTAAAATTCCATTTTCTCTTAATAAAATCTAAGAATTTTATATCCCAAGATGTAAAAGCTCTTCCATCCTCTTTCCAGTAGAGGATAAATTCTGGGAGATACTGTTCAACGAAGGTAATATCAATACCGGTCATTTTTATAATATCGAAACAATCTTCGGAAGGACTCCAATCGCTCGCGATAGTCGTTGGTGCTCTTTTTGTGTCAATTTCTGCATTATGTTGGGCCCATTTTAATCTTGCATGTTCAATGAATTTTGAATTATAAGAGATAAGCACATCTGGTCTTTCAGACCAATAAATAACAAATTCTTGTATAAGGTTTTTTATGAAGGATTCTTCCATTCCTGATCTAACTAAAATTTCCAAGACATCATCGGACGGTTCCCAATTCTTTTGAATGTTGGTTCTTTGTATTTTTTTTGGTGTTGCTAATTTTGATTTTTTTTCAACATCTGCAACGCTGACTACTTTTTTATCGATATCTAAATTAATTAAACCTCTTGCATTTAGATCTATTAAAACAGCCATTAATTCATTTTCATCCCAAAATGACAAGTTGCTTAATAGCTCTTCAATCTTTAATTTTTTTTTATCTGAACTTTTTAAATATTCAAGTAATACAGCGCCACTCAAACCAAGGGTTTCAGCCATTTCAAGACTGAATCTAAAATTCTTATCCAACACTTCTCCTGGCTTTAATTGAAGTTGCAAGATCGCTTAATAGTTGTTTTGTTTCATCCCAGTGGACACAGGCATCTGTAATGCTTTTGCCGTATTCAAGATTATCAGAAATCTTTTGCGCACCTTCTTTAAGATGGCTTTCTATCATTACTCCAATTATATTTTTGTCACCTTCGCTAATTTGCTGGCAAACCGAAGCACATACTTTCTTTTGATTCTCATGGTTTTTTTGACTATTGCCATGACTGAAATCAATCATAATATTTGCGTTAACTTCATTTTTTTGTAATGCCTTTACACATCCTTCAATATCTTCTGGATGAAAATTAGGTTGAAGACCTCCACGTAGAATAATATGAGTATCATCATTTCCAGATGTCTTAAAGATTGCTATCTTCCCTTTTTTTGTTGTCCCTAAAAATACATGTTGATATTGAGCCGATTTGATTGCATCAATTGCTATTTGAATATCGCCTGTAGTTGAGTTCTTTATTCCCATTGGGCAAGAAAGCCCTGAAGTTAACTCTCTATGGACCTGACTTTCTGCTGTTCTAGCTCCAATAGCACCCCAACTTACTAGATCTGAAACATATTGTGGCGATATGAGATCTAAGAATTCTGTGCCAGTTGGCATGCCTAAATCCGCAATATCTTTAAGAAGTTTTCTTGAAACCCTTAATCCTTCATTAATTTTGAAAGAGTTATCTATTCTTGGATCATTAATCAATCCTTTCCATCCAATTGTTGTTCTCGGTTTTTCAAAATACACCCTCATTACTACCATAAGTTCATTTTCTACTGATGCAGAAAATTCTTTTAAAAGCTGAGCGTATTCAATTGCCGACTTAGGGTCATGTATTGAACAAGGACCAACAACCACAATTAATCTATCATCTTGTCTGTGAAGTATCTGACTTATGCTTCTTCTAGCACCAAATATTAGTTTTGAAGATTCTTTATCTAAAGGTATCTCATTGTTGATCTCTTCAGGAGAAGATAATTCTTCTCTAGATAGAATTCTACTATTGTCAGTAATGTATTTCATTTTATTAAATCAGAGCAGTCAATTTTACATCATCAGTGGCTAACTTTCCCCCGAAAAATGAAACTATTGGGAAGAAATAATATTTTTACAATTAAACACAATATTTAGTATTTATTTTCTTTTTTATATACAATATCTAGTGTATGGAAGCCGTTCAAGAAATAGCATTACCAAAGATTAAGGGTAGTCCTGTCGATCAATTACCTGAAAATCTCTATGTACCACCTAAAGCTCTATTGCTCTTGCTTGACGTCTTTTCGGGTCCAATGGACTTCCTTTTATATCTCATACAAAGAAAAAATTTAGATATCCTCGAAGTTAATCTAGTAGATATCACTGACCAATATATTGCCTACATAGAAATGATGGAAGATTTTGAATACGAATTAGCTGGAGATTATCTAGCTATGGCAGCTTACTTAGCAGAAATTAAATCAAGAATCTTGCTTCCAAGAGAAGAAGAGAATGAAGAAGAAGAAGGCGATCCAAAAGCAGAGTTATTAAGAAGGTTGCAAGAGTACAAAAGGTTTAAAGAAGTATCCTTTAAGCTTGATGAAATACCTAGAGTGGATAGGGATATTTTTCCTGCATCAGGAAAATTGCCCGAGTTTGAATTGCCTAGGCCAAAGAATAATTACGATAAGAATGATTTAACATTTGCTTTGAGATCAATGCTTGATGAAATGGTAAGGCTAACAAGTCATAAGGTTAAGCTTGAAAATATAACTGTAGAATCAAAAATGAAGTTATTGCTCGATAGTCTTAAGGAAAGAGACTTTATCTCTTTGCCAGAATTAATACTAAGTGGGGAATCAAAACTTGCAGTTTCAGTGATATTGTCAGCCGCATTGGAGCTTAATCGAAAAGGGTATGTTGAAATAGTTCAGGCTGAACAATTTGGAGAAATCTACTTCAAAGGTGCAGAAGAGGTTGTACATTAATGGATATTAAGCAAAGAACAGAAGCTCTACTGTTAGCTGCAAATCGAGCTTTAACGATAAAAGATATTGTAGAGCTATTGGAAGTTGA
This sequence comes from SAR86 cluster bacterium AG-422-P06, assembly GCA_003213455.1. Lineage (GTDB taxonomy): Bacteria > Pseudomonadota > Gammaproteobacteria > Magnimaribacterales > TMED112 > TMED112. Next base: position 79,436 of record QCMX01000001.1, read on the forward strand.
AAGCGCAGAGGACGAATCTAAAGTAATCAACGCTATTACTGCATTAAAAGAGGAATATGAATCAAGACCTTATGACCTGGTGGAGGTTTCAAGCGGATATCGAATTCAATTAAATCAAGAGTGTGCCCAAGATGTAGCAAAATTATGGGAAATGAAACCTTTAAGGTTATCAAGAGCTACATTAGAAACTCTTTCGATTATTACTTATATGCAACCAGTTACTCGAGGTGACATTGAAGATATTAGGGGTGTAAATGTTGCTACAAATGTAATTAAAATTCTTATGGATCAAGGCTGGATAAAAATCAAAGGTTACAGAGATGTGCCAGGCAGACCTGCCTTATTTATAACCACACAGAAATTTTTAGATGATTTCTCTATGAAGACACTCGATGATCTTCCTGTTTTGCCTGATTTGCCAGAAATAGATAATATTTCTCCAGAACTTAAACTCCAGGAAGATGCAGTTGAGCACGAAGCTCCAGCACAGTAAGGAAAAAATTTCCAAGTATCTAGCAAACTTAGGTTTTGCTTCACGACGCAATATCAATGATTTATTTAAGACAAAAAAAATAACACTCAATGGCAAAATGGTAAACCATAATGCCTTGGTTAAAGACAACGATGTAATCAATCTTGATGGAGAGGATCTGGTAGTAGAACTTAATCCTGAGACAGAGGTTCTTATCTACCACAAACCGACAGGACAAGTTTGCTCAAATGTACCAACGGATAAAAATGACAGCGTATTTCAAGGACTACCTCCAAGGAAAAAAGGGAAATGGATTATGGTCGGTAGGTTAGATGTTAATACATCTGGTCTTTTGGTCTTTTCTAATAATGGAGATTTTGTAAATTTTCTAGCTCATCCAAGCAGCAAAATAGACCGAGAGTATTTATGCAGAGTTTATGGTGACATCTCTGACAAAAAACTTGAGAACATAATGAATGGCGTAAATATCAATGGGGAAAAAACAAGTTTTTCCGATGTGGTAGCAGTTAAAAAGACTTCAAAGTCGAAGAATCACTGGTTCTATGTTTGTTTATTCACCGGAAAAAATCGTGAGGTCAGAAAGATATGGGGTACTCAAAAATTAACAGTCAATAGATTAATGAGATTAAGGTATGGTCCAATAATCATGCCGGAGAACCTCAAACCAGGAGGATGGAAAAAGTTCTCTAAGAAAGAAGTCGCTAAATTACAAAATCTTCTTAAGATTCAATAAATATTTATTGTTACAACAACAGGGAAATGGTCAGATACACCATACAGTCCTTTGGAGTTGAAGCGTATTGGGCTACCATCATCTCTTGTCTGAGCATCTACTTTAATTATTTCAACACTATTCTCAACAAATTCAGCAGATCCACCTCTTTTTAACATGACTGCATCTAAAAAAGACCATCTATCATCTCTGTAATAATAATTTGTTCCTTTGCATTCAGCGCATTGGTCTAAGTGGGATACAAACCAGTTTTTATGAATATTTTCATATAGTTTTTCCTTGGCATTTTCTGCAGAAGTAACATTGAAATCACCAAGAGCTATAGCAATCTTTTTATTATTGCTCCCAAGCTTATCAAGTGTGGCAAAAGCATCTTTTCTCATAAATAGTGGATTATGTGGAGCAGGAAAATGGACGTTATAAATCGATACTTCCTTATCTTTGATCATAAACACACTTTCTAAAATTGGCCTAGTATCGCCAATTTGATCTTTAGATCCTCCAGTAAATTTAATTTGATGTAACTTGGAGTTCAGAATTTTATATTTTGAAATAAATGCATTATCAATACCTCTGTCGTCGTTACCTTCAACAAGCGTATAAAACTTATATCCATGGTTCTTCAATCTGTCAAAAAGCTGCTTAAGTATATTTTCATTTTCTACTTCTTGAAGACCAATTACATCAGGCCCATGTTTTTCATAAGAAAGTATAGTTTCAGCTATTACGTTTAATTTGTATTCAATGACTTCATCGTTCCAATCTATATTCAGACAATCATCCCTCCATTTGAAAACCTCAATTTTGTTGCATTGGTCAATATGAATTTTTGAAGTCTTCATAGAAGATGGTAAATAGGTCTCATCTTCTTTTTGAGGGTCATCAAGGTTGTCAAAAAGGTTTTCAACATTAAAAGTCATCACAGTGAATTTGCTTGCAAAACCCAATGAGGATAAAAGCATAAAGGTAATAAGAAAAAGGATATTGTTAAATTTCGTCATCTTGAACTCTCCATTCTGTTATTGTATCCGATCGTATGTCTCGCCATGCATTTTTATCTAATGACCAAACCACAATTGTTGCACTTTCAGAAGAAATATTAAGAATTTTTGACCCCTTAGGCATTAAATCTTCATTTAAAGTTGAAGGCATGACTCGAATTTCATTGGTATCAATTTTTTTGAAACTTATTACCACTATGCCTTTCTTAAGTGCTTCAATTAATTCATTCATGATAGTTGTACATTAATCCTGTTTCTTTGCACTGGTCGCTTAGTAGCCATAAGTAATCTTTTGCAATTACTTCTGGTGTTCTAAGAGTTTGCGGATCTTCAGCTGGGAATGCTTGTGCTCTCATATTTGTTCTAGTAGGACCAGGATTGTAAGAATTAACCCTCATATCATTTTCATATTCATCTGCAAGACTTTGCATAAGGCCTTCAACTGCAAATTTTGATATTGAATAGCTGGTCCAGAATGCTCTTGCCTTTCTTCCTACTCCAGAGGACGTAAAAATTATAGATGGATTTTGAGACTGCAGAACTAGTGGTAATGCTAGTTGTGTTAATAGAAAATTACTTTCAAAGTTTACCTGCATAACTGTTTTTAGCTGGCTCAAAGAGGTATTAATTATCGGCGATAAATATCCAAGGATTCCTGCTATATGTACCAAGCCATCAAGATGCTCATACTGATCATATAAGTTTTCAGCTAAAGTTTTATAATCTTTTTCCTTGGCTTTAAAGAAATCTAGCTCAACAACTAATGGCTCTTTATGGCCTTCTTTACATATCTCATCTTGTAGGGAATATAGTTTTTTTATGTCTTTTGACAGCAAAATAAGATTAGCTCCTTGTTCAGCTGCGGCTTTAGCTACAGCTCTTCCAATACCTGAACCAGAACCTGTAATAAGTATATTCTTATCTGTCAGCAAGCCTTCTTGGGCACTTAGTTTAGGAACATGATTCATACTATTTCCATAATATCAGAAGGCTTCTGAACTAAATGATCAGCATTCCAATTAATTGGGTCTGTTTCATGATAGCCATACGTGCAGGCAATTGAAATTACACCGGCATTATGTGCTGTTTCAATATCTCTTTGATGGTCTCCAATGTAGTAAGATTGTTTTGGGTCTCCGTCTAAGAGCTTTAAGCCTTTAAAAATACCTTCAGGGCTTGGTTTAACTTCTTTCAAATCTTCAGGACATATTATTGCTTTAGTTAATTTATGCCAATTTAATTTTTTAATAATGGGCATGGTATACATTGCAGATTTATTTGTCACAATCCCCCATTGAACTTTTTTGGCTGCTAAATAATCAAGCAATTCATCAACACCATCATATTTAACAATATTGCTGGTCATGATTTTTTCATATTTGCTAAGAAATTCTGATTTTAAAGATGAAATCTTTTCTTGTGAGGCATCTGGGAAAGAATTTTTTAAAACGAGCGTGGCTCCTCTGGAAGAATATTTTCGAACAATTTCAAAATCTACAGAACTTTGACCTTCTTTTTCTTTGAGTTCATTTACTATCTTGAGAAAGGAAAGACCAGAATTAATTAAGGTGCCATCAAGATCAAAAAGAACTACTTTATTTTTTGGTTGCATGAATTATGTAATTAACTGATGGATCATCGGTAAGTCTAACAATGTCTAGGAAAGGTAAGTATGACATGCCATTTACTTCTTCAAAATCTAAGTCTGCTGAGTCTATAAAGCCTTTCATTTCTGATGGCTTAATGAGCTTTTCAAATTCATGTGTACCTTGAGGCAGAATATTTAGAATATATTCAGCACCCAATATAGCGAAAATAAATGATTTTAGATTCCTATTAATGGTAGAGAAGAAAAGGTGTCCCCCAGACTTACATAATTGGGCACATTCTTTAACAACAATTGATGGATCAGGCACATGTTCTAACATTTCTAAGCATGTTATTACATCAAATTGCTTACCTTCCTTAACTAAATCTGTTGTGCTGATCTTTCTGTAATTTATGGGCAGCTGAGATTTTTGTTGTCTAATTTTTGCAACATTTAGAGGACCATCAGCTAAATCTATCGCTGTAACGATACCGCCTTTCTGACATAGCAGCTCCGAAAGAATTCCACCTCCGCAACCAATATCTAGTATTTCAGAATCCTTAATAGATGTTCTTTTTTCTATATAACTTGTTCTCAAGGGATTAATTAGGTGCAATGGCTTGAATTTACCATTTGGATCCCACCATTGGTCTGCTAATTTTGTGAATTTCTCTAATTCTAATTGATCAAAATTTTCCATAAGTTAAAGTATATCTTGAGACATTTAATATTTTATGATTTTAGGGGCCATCACACCAAAAAACCAAAAAGATTTAAGATCAAGTTTACATCCAAATACATTACAACCTATCTTGGATATGGGTATAGATGTAATTTTTGAAAGTGGTTTAGGTAAGGGGATTGATGTTGATGATTCTGTATTTAGTCAGATGGGCGCAAAACCAGTTTCAAGAGAATCATGTATTTCTACAGCAGATATTTTAATGTCATCCAGCCCAGTTTCTGATGATGAAATTTCATCAATGAAAGATCAATCAATATTTTTAGGACTTATGGAGCCTTTTGCTAATAGAAGTCAATTTTCTGCTTTTCAACAAAACAATATTTCAGCTATAAGCATGGAATTTATTCCAAGAATTACTAGAGCACAAAAGATGGATGTATTAAGCAGCCAATCAAATCTTGCAGGTTATGTCTCGGTTATAGAGTCTGCTAAAGTCTTAAAATCAGCATTACCTATGATGATGACAGCTGCCGGAACCCTTAAGCCAGCTTCAGTTTTTGTCATTGGTGTTGGTGTTGCTGGTTTACAAGCCATAGCAACAGCAAAAAGACTTGGAGCTAAAGTAGAAGCATTTGATACTAGACCAGTTGTAGAGGAGCAAGTTAAATCGTTAGGAGCAAAATTTGTCAAATTAGATTTAGGAAATACTGGCCAAACAGATCAAGGTTATGCCAATGAACTTTCCGAAGAACAAATTAAATTGCAAAAAGAATTACAAAGTGAAGTGTGCGCAAGATCAGATATAGTAATAACTACCGCTCAATTATTCGGAAAACCTGCACCAAAATTAGTTGATGAAAATACTATTAAAAAGATGAGGCCTGGAAGCGTAATTTTTGATATGGCGGTTGAAAGTGGTGGCAATGTTGAAGGATCTGCACTCGATGAAATCACAGATATTCATGGTGTTAAAGTTATTGGGCTATCTAATTTGCCTTCCTTGGTAGCTGACCACGCATCCTTTGCTTTAAGCAATAACTTTATAAATTTCATAACTGATTTTTACGATAAAGAGGATAAGTTAATGAAATTAGATCTTGATGATGAAGTTATAAAGTCTGCCTTGCTTGTACATGATGGCCAGGTTCTAAATGGAGCATTTAAGTAATGGAAATTTTCTTGTTGCTTTTTTTCATATTAGTTTTAGCAATATTCTTAGGGTTAGAGCTCATATCAAAAATACCAAGCACTTTACATACGCCTTTAATGTCAGGAGCTAATGCGATAAGTGGAATAACTCTTGTGGGAGCTTTAAGTCTTGATACTGGCAGCAATATTCAAATGATCTTAGCTTTTTGTGCAATTACATTTGCATCAATTAATGTTTTTGGAGGCTATCTGGTTACCAACAGAATGTTGAGGATGTTTAAAAAGAAATGATTGATCTAGATTTTCAAATTGTTCAACAACTAGGCTATATATTTTCTGCCATGCTGTTCATTTATGGTCTTAAGATGTTGTCAAAAGAAGATACAGCTGCAAGAGGAAATCTTGTCTCCTCAACTGGTATGTTTCTTGCAGTTTTGGTAACAATTGTTGAAATAATAAATCCTTTATTAGTAATTTCAGCGATAGTGCTTGGAGGTTTAATAGGATCAATTTTTGCTCTTAAAGTTAAGATGACTTCTATTCCAGAAATGGTTGCTTTATTTAATGGCTTTGGCGGTCTTTCTTCATTCTTTTTAGCATGGTCAGAGTTTAATAATCTAACAACATCATCATTAATAATGTTAATTACCTATGCCACTGTGATTATTGGTGGTGTAACGTTCAGTGGAAGTGTAATAGCATTCTTGAAACTTTCTGAGATGTTTAAAGGAGGAAATAATTTCTTAAATCAAGCCTCCAGATGGTTTCTAATATTTAGTCTTATTTTTATTGCTATTGCCGCACTACAAATAGTTGTAAGCAGTCTGGGAATTTACAGTTTTAACTTTGAGATCATCCAGCAAGTATTTATAGCTTTATTAATTATTTCAATCCTTTCTGGTTTGGCTTTTGTTGTGCCAATTGGGGGTGGCGATATGCCAGTAGTAATATCGCTTTTAAACTCCTTGTCAGGAATTGCAGCTGCCTCTGCAGGCATACTTTTAACTAACACTGCATTAATAGTGGCAGGTTGTTTAGTTGGAGCATCAGGATTGGTCCTTACCTTGATTATGGCAAAATCAATGAATAGAACTCTTTATAATATTTTCTTTGTTGGCTATGAAAGTTCAGGATCTAGTAGTGCAGAAATCGATGGCGAGATCAAACCGATCTCAGCAGAGGATGCATACTTAGTAGTCGAATCAGCAAGATCAGCTTTGATCGTTCCAGGCTATGGTATGGCTGTAGCTCAAGCACAACATGTGGTCAAAGAGCTTGGAGATTTACTAGAGGAAAATGGTTGCGAGGTTTCTTTTGGAATACATCCTGTAGCTGGAAGAATGCCAGGCCACATGAACGTATTGCTTGCTGAAGCGAATGTTTCTTATGACAACCTTCTTGAACCTAAAGATATTAATCCTAAAATGGACACTGTTGATATTGCCATAGTAATTGGAGCAAATGATGTTGTTAATCCATCTGCGACAGAAGAACCTGGAAGCCCAATCTATGGGATGCCAATTTTAGAGGTCCATAGAGCAAAAACTGTAATGGTTCTTAAGCGTTCAATGGCTTCAGGTTTTGCTGGTGTTCAGAACCCACTTTTCTTTAAAGAGAATTCAAGGATGCTTTTTGGTGATGCCAAGGAAAGTATTTCCAAATTAGTAGCAGAATTTAAAGATTAGTTCTTTTCCCTATGTTAAAATAGCTTCGTGCAAGAGTTTGCTAAAGAAGTCCTTTCTGTTGACATTAAAGAAGAGTTAAAAAAGTCCTATCTGGACTATGCAATGAGTGTCATTGTCGGCAGAGCATTGCCTGATGCAAGAGATGGCATGAAACCGGTCCACAGAAGAATTCTCTATGCAATGCATAAGCTCTCAAATACCTATAATAAGCCAAATAAGAAATCTGCAAGGGTGGTTGGAGATGTTATTGGTAAATACCATCCTCATGGTGATACCGCTGTTTATGATGCTATCGTAAGAATGACTCAAGATTTTTCACTACGCTACCCACTCATTCAAGGACAAGGAAATTTTGGAAGCATTGACGGTGATTCGGCAGCTGCTATGAGATATACAGAAATTCGAATGGAAAAGATTACAGATCAAATCTTAGCCGATATTGAAAAAGAGACAGTTAGCTATTCACCAAACTATGATGGCACAGAAGATATTCCTGATGTGCTACCAACCAGAATACCAAATCTATTAATAAATGGTTCTTCAGGGATTGCTGTCGGCATGGCCACCAATATTCCGCCTCATAACCTAACTGAGGTTTTGGATGCATGTTTACACATTTTAGATAATCCAGAATCAACAATAGACGATCTTCTAAAAATCGTTAAAGGACCTGATTTTCCTCTTGGAGGAATTATCACAGGGATAGATGGTATTGAACAAGCATATAGAACAGGACAAGGAAAGGTATATGTAAGAGGTAAAACTTCCTTTGAAGAAATGAAAGGCGGTAAGGAAGCAATAATTATCACTGAGATTCCTTTCATGGTTAATAAAGCAAGAATGCTGGAAAGAATTGCTGAGCTTGTAAAAGATAAGAAGCTAGAAGGAATTGGTGAAATCAGGGATGAGTCTGATAAAGATGGAATGAGAGTTGTTATTGAACTCAAGAAAGGTGAAGTACCTGAAGTAGTATTGAATAATCTAATTAAACATTCTCAACTTGAACAAGTATTTGGGATAAATAATGTAGTGCTTGTTGATGGAAAACCACAACTCTGCAACCTGCAACAATTATTAAATATTTTCTTAGAACATAGAAAAGATGTCATTACTAATAGGTCTCTTTTTGAGCTCAGACAAGCAAAGGAAAGAGGTCACATCGTTGAGGGACTTATTGTAGCAATTGCAAATATTGATGAAGTAATAGATATCATTAAAAAATCTGAGAATTCTAAGGTTGCAGCAGATAGTTTATGTGAAAGAAATTGGTCTGCATCAACAATTAAGCCTCTACTAGATAAGGTAGCTGATCCAGAAATTTGCAAACCTGAAGGTTTGGAAGATGGGTTTGGTTTAAACGGCAAAGAATACAAACTTTCCCTGGTTCAAGCTAAAGCTATTCTAGAGTTAAGATTAAGCAGGCTGACTGCACTGGAAACAGATAAGCTTAATGAGGAATATGAAGAATTAGTTAAGCAGATTAAGGCCTTGCAAGAAATACTTAATAACAAATCTAGGCTAGTCGAGGTGGTTAAAGAAGAGCTTAATGAAATTAAAGAAAATTTTGGAGATGAGAGAAGAACTGAAATTATCGAAAGAAGGTTAACTATTGATGATGCTGATTTAATCCCGGAAGAAGAAAGAGTCTTCACTATATCCAATAATGGTTTTGTAAAAACACAACAACTTGCAGAATATAGGTCGCAACGAAGAGGTGGTGTTGGTAAAACGGCATCAGCATTAAGAGAAGAAGACTTTATCAAGCAAGTTTTAGTTCTAAATACACACGTTCAAGTCTTATGCTTCACCACTAAGGGTAAGGTTCATTGGCTAGAGATATATAAGCTGCCAGTTATGTCTAGAACAGCAAAAGGAAGACCAATATCAAATGTATTGCCATTAGATGAAGATGAAAAAGTCACATCATTCTTACCAGTAGAAGACTATAAAGACGGACATTTCATAATTATGGCTACAAAAAATGGTGTTGTTAAGAAAACAGCCCTTACAGCATTCCAAAAGAAATATGCACCTGGTTTAAGAGCAATTAATCTTGATGAGGGAGACAAGCTTATTGGAACAATAATCACTGATGGCACGAATGAGGTTTGCTTGGCTTCTCAATCCGGCAAAGCAATTAGGTTCTTAGAGTCAGATGTTAGAGCAATGGGCAGATCAACACGTGGTGTCAGAGGAATGAATATTGCTAAAACCGATAAGGTTATTTCAATGATCAAAGTGATACCGGAAGCAAAACTTTTAACCTTAAGTGAAAATGGTTACGGAAAAAGAACTAATATCTCAGAGTTTAGTGGCCAAAAAAGAGGCGGAAAGGGTGTCATTGCTTTAAATACATCCACTAGAAATGGAAAAATGGTTGCCGCTGAACAAGTCTTGGATGGCGATGAAGTAATGCTTATTGGTAATAAAGGCACAATGATCAGAACTAAAGTTGATCAAATCAGTGTTATTGGAAGAAACACGCAAGGTGTAAAAGTAGTAACAACAAGAGAAGCAGAAATGCTTGTTGATGCAGTAGGCTTTAAAGAAAGTCTAGATGAAGAATAGAATTCACAATTTTAGTGCTGGTCCAGCAACACTTCCTTTAGAAGTCTTGGAAGAAGTAAAAGCAGAGCTCCTAGATTTCAATGGCATTGGCTCATCAATTATTGAGATTAGCCATCGCGATAAAACATTTAAAGAATTAGCCACCAATGCTGAGGCCTCAGTGAGAAAACTGCTATCAGTTCCTGAGTCTTATGATGTAATTTTTATGCAAGGTGGAGCTACCTTACAATTTTCACTAATCCCTATGAATTTTGCACACTTAGGGGAGACCGCAAATTTTGCTGAGATAGGATCTTGGTCTTCAAAAGCTATTAAAGAAGCATCAAAAGTCTGTGATTTAAATATCTGCACTTCTTCTGTGGAGAATAATTTTACAAGTATAAAAGCTTTAGCTGATTGGGATATCAAAGAAAAATCTTCTTTAGTGCACTACTGCCAAAATGAAACAATACAAGGTATAAGGGTTACAGAAGAACCAAATTTTGAGCCTTACTCATTCGTAGATATGTCTTCATGTCTTTTCTCAGAAAACATCGATGTATCAAAATACGATTTCATCTATGCTTGTGCTCAAAAAAACTTCGGACCTTCTGGAATAACTCTAGTTATAGCTAAAAAAGAATTAATAGAAAAATCTAATACTGGCCTACCCAATATATTGCGTTATGACGCACATGCTAAAGAAGCATCTATGTTAAATACTCCGAATACTTTTGGCTGGTATGTTGCTGGAAAAATGTTTGATTGGTATTTGAAAATGGGAGGCATAAAGGAGATGGAAGTTCAAAGCAAAAAGAAATCTGGAGTTTTGTATGACCTAATTGATAGCTCAAGCTTCTACCATAATCCAGTAGATGTAGCACAGAGATCAATCTGTAACGTAGTCTTTACCTTGGAGAACCCTGAGCTTGAAAATGCTTTTTTAGAAGAGGCCTCCTCAGAAGGACTAGAGTACTTAAAAGGACATCGAACAGTAGGCGGCATGAGAGCGAGCATATATAATCCAATGAAGATGGATTCTATTCTTGCGTTGAAAGAATTCATGGTAAATTTTGAAAAAAAATATGGATGATGAAAAAGCTCTTTTATTTATAAGGGAAGAAATAGATTCAATTGATTCAGAAATAATAGCTTTACTGGAATCAAGGCTGAATCTTTCTTTGCAAATAGGTAATGTAAAAAGGAATCTTGGAAAAGAACTTCACGATGATGAAAGAGAGGAATTAATACTTAAAAAGATAGATGAATTAGCAATTCTTTATCCCAAAGAAGATTTGAAATCTATATTTTTAGAAATAATGAAGACTTCATTAAGCGTTCAACAACCAGATGAGTAAGAAGATTCTAATTGTAGGTTCAGGTTTTATGGGTACATCCATAGCTCTAGCCCTTGATCAGAAAGATATTTGTTGTGTGGAGGAAGATCACGAATATCAAAGAATTTTAAAGAATAAATCTATTTATGATGAGGTATTCAGCTCTTATGGAAGTGTTTCAGGTGCTTACGATTTAATCATTATCTGCACAAGGCAAGCCGAAGCTCTGCGCAGTATTTTATATTTTTGTGAACGTTTCCCAGAATCATTAGTAACAGATATTTCTAGTTCTAAAAATTTTCTTGTAAACCAAGAATTGCCCAAAAATTTTATTTCATCTCACCCAATATGCGGAAGCCATAAAGTGGGACCAGATAATGCGGAAGCAGGCTTACTTAAAGATAAAGAAGTAATAATTCTGAACCATACAGGCAATAATGATACCGAAGATTTAAAAGATTTTTGGCATAGTCTTGGTGCAAATACCTCTGAGATGACTTTAGATGAGCATGATATACATTATGCATACCTAAGTCATTTCCCGCATTTTTTTAGCTTTTTGTATAAAGAGATTTTAGAAGAGGAAGGTATTGATTATCAAAAATACTCTGGTGATAGTATGAAAGAAATTTTGCGCTTAGCAAAAGCAGACAGAGATCTTTGGAATGAAATATTTTCCGACAATAAAGCAAACCTTGATATGTTGAAGGAAAAAATTAAGAAAAAATTATTGTGAACTTCTTGCCAAAAGATAAATCAATTGCGCAAAGATGTGCTGTTTTGGGCTTAGATTTCAATCAAGATTATATTGGCGAAGATGTAAAAAGCACCATAGTAGCCGTGAAGCAATTCAACGAAAATTTAGGTTCAACTACCTTGGACTTAGGTAACTCTGGAACAGGAATTAGGCTCTTAAGTGGCTATATTGCTGGATCTGGTAAAGATTGTACCTTAACAGGAGATAAATCTTTATCTCAAAGACCTATGAATAGAATTGCTGAGCCATTAAACAGTTGGGGAGCTGAAGTAAGCCTTAAAGAGCAAAAATTTCCTCCTATTGTAATTAAAGGCACAAAGTTATTGCCTGAATTTACATACAATCTAACAATACCAAGTGCTCAAATTAAATCATGTTTGCTTTTAGCAGCACTCTCTTCAAAAACTAAAATTACCATTGTTGAAAATATCCCATCCAGAGATCATACCGAAAGAATGCTTGAAGAGTGTGGAGCTGATATAAAACGAGATGGAAACAAAATCATCTTAGATGGCAGCATAGAGATAAAAAAGAAATTCATTGATGTTCCCAAAGATTTTTCATCTGCTGCCTATTTGATTGCAGCAAATATTCTTAGTAAAAAAAATATCTTACTAGAAGGTGTAGGTGTAAATAGTACAAGAACAGCTTTTCTAGACGTTGTTCAGGAAATGGGTGGCAATGTCGTGCTGAAGAACATTAAAAATATTACTAATGAGCCAAGAGCTGATATTGAATCAAATGCTAAGCAAGAATTAAAAGGGATAAGTATTCAAGGTAAAAAAATACCAAACCTTATTGATGAAATTCCACTTATTGCAATTATGGGGTTATTTGCCAAAGGCCAAACCATAGTGAGAGATGCAAAGGAATTAAGATTTAAAGAATCTGACAGAATAAGTCTGCTACTATCAAATATTAAGAAGTTTGATCCTAAGTCAACTATTACTGAATATGAAGATGGTTTTGATATTAATCCTTCAAATAGTTTAGATACAAACCCAGTCAATATTGAGACAGGAGGTGATCATAGGATTATTATGAGTTTTATGATTGCATCGTTAGGTAGTGGTAAAAAAGTCATATTTGATGAAACAAGCTCTGTAGAGACTTCTTTCCCAGGATTTTTTGAGGTTTTAAAAGAATGGTACCAATAGTAACAATTGATGGACCATCAGGTTCAGGTAAAGGAACTATATCTAAGTCCTTAGCACTAGAATTGGGCTGGAATTATTTAGATAGTGGGTTAATTTATAGATGCTATGCATTTTTGCACTCTAGCAAGGTAGAAAATATTCCAAATGAGATAGAAAAAATTCAACACAATTATAGCTTGGAACATGAGTCGATTACCTATCAAGGCAAAGACATTACAGATTTAATCAGAGGTTCAGAAATCACAAAACTATCTTCAGAACTCTCGCAAAAAGAAGAAGTTAGATCAAGGCTCACCATGATACAAGAGACATATAGAAAGCTACCTGGGCTAGTAGCAGAAGGTCGTGATATGTCTTCAAAGCTCTTTCCGGATTCATTGGTAAAAATATTTTTAACCGCCAATCTTGAAGAAAGGGTAATGAGAAGAGCAAATCAGTTGAGAAATGCTGGACAAAAGGTTAATATCTCTGAACTCAAAAATGAGATTGAACTTAGAGACGAGAGAGATACTAAAAGATCACATTCTCCACTTAAACAAACTCAAGATTCTACCCTCATTGACAGTTCTAGTAGGACTGTAAGAGAAATTACAAATTTGATAATAAAATTAGTTAATGAAAAGTACTGAAAATACATTAAAAGATTTGCTTGATAAAAGTTTTAGCGAGTTTAATCTAGTTCAAGGATCATTGGTGAAAGCTAATGTTGTCGAAATTGGAAAAAAATGGGTAACTTTAGACATCGGTTTTAAATCCGATGGATTAGTTTCAATTGAAGAATTCCAAGATCATACAAGTAAATTAGTTGTAGAAATTGGAGATCAAGTAGAAGTGATGCTTGACGCTCTAGATGATGGATTTGGTGAAATCAGACTATCTCGTGAAAAAGCTAGAAAGCAAGAAACTTGGGATAAATTAGAATCAGCACATTCCGATGGTGAATATGTTGTAGGTAAAGTTGTCAATAAAGTAAAAGGTGGTTTCACAGTATTTGTTGATGTCGTAAAAGCATTCCTACCTGGTTCATTAATTGATCCAAAAGGGGGTAAGGATTATCCAGACCTAACCGGACAAACACTAGATTTCAAAGTAATGAAATTTGATAAGAAAAGATCAAATATTGTTCTCTCCAGAAAAGCTGTATTACAAGAACAAAACTCAGAAGAAAGAGAAAGATTGCTCAGCATTATTAAAGAGGGCGAAAAGATTGAAGGTACAATTAAGAATTTAACTGATTATGGTGCTTTTGTTGATCTTGGTGGTTTAGATGGCTTGCTACATATCACTGACTTGTCTTGGAAGAGAGTAATGCATCCAAAAGAAGTTTTGAATGTTGGTGACAAGATGGAATTGTTGGTCTTATCTTTCGATGAAGAAAAAATGAGAGTGTCTCTAGGTTTAAAACAATTATCAGAAGATCCATGGAAAGATATCGAAAGCAGATACCATGTTGGGCAAGTTGTTGCAGGTGAAGTTGCCTTAACAACTGACTATGGTTGCTTTATAAAACTAGATGATAATATTGAAGGTTTAGTACACATTACCGACTTAGATTGGAAAAATAAAAATATTAATCCAGCCTCAATACTAGAAAAAGGCGACAAAATTGACGTCAAGGTAATGGAAATAGACCTAGAGGAAAGAAAAGTTTCACTGAGTAGAAAACACACTACAGAGAACCCATGGAAGGAGTTTGAAGACAAGCATAATAATGGTGATATCTTGGAAGCTCTTAAAATCAAATCAGTAACAGATTTCGGTGTTTTTGTTGAGCTAGATGGCGGTATAGACGGTCTAATTCACCATTCTGAAATAGAAGTTGGCACACAAACAATTCAAGATTTATATAAAGTTGGCGAAGAAGTTACAGTATCCATAAGTGGCATGGATTCAGAACGTGAAAGAATTTCTTTGACTCTTGTTTCCTAGTAAATCGCCGGTCTTTTAAATACAATTCAAGTTATGTCTAGTAAAAGACTTATTGTTGCCTTAGATTTCAAAAATTTTGATGAAATGTCAGAATTTGTAGTACGTTTAGATCCAAATTCATGCGTCGTAAAAGTTGGCTTGCAGTTATTTATTTCTGAGGGCAATAAAGTATTAGATTTTTTGAGTGCAAAAGGATTTGAAATTTTCTTGGATCTCAAACTTCATGACATTCCTAATACTGTTAATAAAGCCATTGAGGAGATAGCTCAATTTAATGTCTTGATGACAACTATACATCTGCAGGGAGGCATGGAAATGATTGCTGCTGCAAATCAAGCTAAAGGAAATACAAAAATCTTAGGGGTTAGTTTGTTAACTAGCTTAGACGAAAGTGACACTCAAATGCTTTATAACAATAATTTCAATATTCAGTTCAATAATTTAATAAATGTTGCAGAAAAATCTGAAGTAGATGGCATCGTCTGTAGCTCTATGGAATTAGCTTTATTGTCTGACAGCAATTTAATAAAAGTTGTCCCAGGTATCCGAAACCTGAAGCAAATAGATGATCAAAAAAGAGTAATGACTTCCAAAGAAGCTTATAAAAATGGAGCCAGCTATATTGTAGTGGGCAGACCAATTACGCAAGCTAACAATATTGAAGAGGCAATCAAAGAGTATTCATGAAATATACTGAATTTTTAAGTCAATTCTCAAATAAGAGTCTCACACAAACATTAAGTAGAAGTTTTTCTACAAAAAAACTTAATATTGATCAATCTTCTTTGAATGTAGATGAAAAAGTCTTTGGCCTGTTTGAAGAGTATGCCAAAAATAATAACTTCATTGAAAAATTCAATGAGCTGATGGATGGCCAGAGGCTAAATAACACTGAAAACAGAGAAGTTACTCATTTTAAATATAGAAATACTGGATCAGACATTTATGAAGCAAGCCTAGATAAAATGGAAGCATTGGCTTCTGAAATAAAAGATAACTATAAGAAGATTCTTATTTTTGGTATTGGTGGGTCTTATTTAGGTCCAAAGTTAATGGAAGATATATTCTCATCAAAAGAATTAGAAATAGATTTCATCACAGGAAGTGACCCTTCTGAATATGAAAAATATGCAGAGCAAGATTTATCGGATTGCGCTTTTGTCATTACATCAAAATCCTTTTCAACAATTGAGACATTGACTAGTTACGATGCAATTACCAAAGGAAAACTATTGGATCAAACTTATGCAGTAACTTCAGTAGTTAAAAAAGCTGAAACTTTTGGTATAAGTTCAAATAATATTGCAGAAATAGATATAGGAGCTGGTGGACGATTCTCTATTTGGTCGGCAGTAAACCTTGGTCTTTTTATAAGATTAGGCAGAGATGGCTTCAAGGATTTTTTGAAAGGCGGCAAAGCAATAGACGATCTCAGCAGCTCGAATATTGAAAACAATCCAGCTCTATCTTTAGCCATCCAAGATTTAATCACGAATAATTTGTTGCAGATGGATTCAACATTAATACTCAACTACGACTATAAATTGCGTAATTTTCCTTCTTATATCCAGCAACTAGAAATGGAATCTTTGGGTAAAAGCGTTGATAGAGATACTGGGGAATCTCTCTCCTACGAAACTGGCTCCATAGTTTGGGGTGGCTATGGACCTAGATCGCAACATTCTTTCTTCCAACACCTCTTCCAAGGCACAAAGGAAGCAAATACCTATTTTATTGTTTCAAAAACAGATAATTTAAATTTTAAACAGTTTAAGGGCCAGACAGCATCACTTATGTCAGGCAATGATAATGAGCCAGACCTACATAAAAAAGTAACTAAAAGAAGATTCTCTTCTTTAGTCTTGGAAGATCTATCTCCAGAATCAATTGGTGAGCTAATTGCAATTTGGGAAAATAAAACCATATTCATGAGTATGTTTTGGAACATTAACCCTTTCGATCAATGGGGGGTTGAGCTAGGTAAAATTAATACCAAGAAAGAAATTGAATAAAGATTTAAAACAACTCACGAATAAATTCCCCGATGAGCCTGGCATCTATAAGTTTTTTAATAACAATGAAGTACTTTACATCGGTAAAGCTAAGAATCTAAAGAAAAGAGTAAAAAGCTATTTCTCAGCCAGCCAAACATATAAAACTAAAAGACTTATATCGGTTGCTAATAATATCGAATTCGTAACTACCAATAATGAGGTCGATGCATTGCTGCTTGAGCAGAACTTAATTAAATCTGAGAAACCAAAATTTAACATTTTGCTTAGGGACGATAAAAGTTATCCATTCATACATTTAGATGAAAAGCACCCATATCCAAAAATTGAGACTAAAAGAGTCCTGAAAGGCCATGAGGGCCTTTATGGACCATATACAAGTGCTTATGCCACCCGTATTGCTGTAAATCAAATTCAAAAAGCCTTCAAAGTTAGAACATGTAGCGACAATTATTTTAAGAACCGATCTAGGCCATGCATGGAGTACCAAATTGGCAGATGCACAGCACCCTGTGTAGGGGAAATTAAAGAAGATGATTACAGAAAAGATATTGAAGATGCAAAGTCAGTTCTGAAAGGAAATTTTAAAGACCTTGAAAAGAAAATGAAAAGTGAAATGTTGCATGCATCAGATCAAGAAAGGTTTGAACAAGCTGGCGCAATACGAGATAAGCTTGAACAACTAAAAAAAATAAATCAAAAACAAATAATTTTTACCAAGGGCAGCAATACAAGAGTGGTTGGCATTAGAACTAATCAGAAGCTAATATCAGTTGCAGTCATACAGGTAGAATCAGATAGGTTTGTAAATTTACAAAAATTTATTTTTAAAAATCACCTCCAAAAGAACGACTACGATGCCTTATTAGAGTTCATACCGAGCTTGATTCAAAAGTATCCCTCCGTGAATAAAATTCTCACTGAATTTGATGTCAGTGAAAAAGATATATTTGGGAATATTAAGTTTCTGAAGCCCATTAAAGGTAAAAAGTCAGAGTGGGTAGAATTGGCAAATAAAAATGCTGTTGATGGCCTGTTTAACCAGGCAACAAAATACCAAAAATATGCACAATCTTTAGATTTCCTTAAGAGAAATCTAGATATGGAAGATGAACTTACAGTTGTAGGTTTTGATGTTAGTGGCGTAAGTGGCGACATAAAGACAGTATCTTGTGTCAATTTTTCTGACAGCAGTTTTGATAAATCTAAATACAGATTTTTTAGGGTGCCGATGGAGATCTCAGAGTCTGATTTAGATTCATTGGTCTTTGGTGTTAATAAATACTTAAAATCCTTCCCAGCCATTGATTTATTGCTCATAGATGGAGGAAAAACCCACTTAAATTATGTCAAAGAAAGAATGGATCTTGATATTCCTTGTGTCTCGGTATCAAAGGGTGCAAAAAGAAAGTATGGTCTTGAAACCTTACATACCGATATTGGAGATTACGATTTTAGAAACTCAGAAGATATCTCTAAATTGTTTTTAGATGTTAGAGATGAGGCACATAGATTTGCTCTTAAGAACTTTAGAAGCAAAAAGCGCAAAGATATGAAACAACACTTCCTTTTTGATATTGCTGGTGTGGGGCCAAAAATTGTCCAAAGAATCTATGACAAATATAAATCAATTGAACCTCTTGTAGAGTTAACCCCAGATCAAATTTCCTCCGATCTAAAAATTAAAATTGAATTAGCTCAGGAGATACAAAGTCTCACAAAAGAGATTTATAATTAATCCAATGAGTTCAAGATTTCATTTAGCCATTCCAGTAAAGTGCATAGAAGAATCAAAAGCATTTTATTGTAATTTTCTTGGTTGCGAAGAAGGAAACTTTGAAAAAGATATGTGGCAAGATATCAATTTCTGGGGCAATGAGCTCACTTTGCATAACGCCCAAGAAGAAGAACTTAGTGCAAGCCACAGACATCATGTTGATATGGCTGATGTATGTGTTCCCCACTTTGGCATTCATTTGTCTAACGATGATTTTCAAGAAGTAAAAAGAAGAATTCAGGAAAGTGAGATTTATGATTTTTTAGATGCTCCTTTCTTGAGATTCAAGGGCGGTTATCGTGAACAAGAAACATTTTTTATCAGAGATCCTAGCGGTAACGCAATTGAAATCAAAACAATGAAAGTACCTGAATCTCTTTGGGATACAACCTCTTGATTAAATCCTTAAATCGTATAATATTTGCAGTCTATGACATTACTTAAGAAGTTTCACCAGTGCTAATTCTATGCACCACACAATCATTAAACCCAAAATAATTTGAGACCACAAAGACAAAGAAGAAGACCACCTCAGGCACCTATTAACAAGTATGTTAAAGCTCAAACTTTAACTGTTATAGATGATTCTGGTGAAAAGCTTGGGGTATTCAGCAAAGATGATGCTGTAAAACTTGCTCAAGACAAAGGTTTAGATTTATTGCAGATTACATTCGACAAAGAACCATGCGTAGCTAAGATCCTAGACTATGGTAAACATAAATTCGATCAAAAAAAGAAACAGTCTGCCGCTAAAAAACAACAAAAGAAAATAGAACAAAAAGAAATTAAAATGAGACCAAATATTGATACTGGGGATATCAAAACCAAACTGAAAAAAATTATGGGCTTTATTGAAAAGAAAGCTAACGTAAAAATCTCAGTAACTTTCCGTGGAAGAGAGCTAGGAAACACGAGTTTTGGTAAAACTTTACTTGACAGCATCATCAAAGAAACGGAAGATATTGCTTCTGTGTTAGTAGAGCCAAAGTTTGAAAATAGAACATACAGTGCGCTATTAACACCAAAGAAAGTAAAATGAGTAAATTAAAGAATCACTCTGGTGCAAAAAAGAGGTTTAAAACAACTGGCTCTGGTCTAAAAATGAGATCAGCAGGCAGAAACCATATATTGTCAAAACATAAGACTAAAAAGAAAAGACATGCCAGGGGAACAGCTCACCTAGAGGGTGCAAATCTGAAGGTAGTTAATAAATTATTGGAAGCTTAAGATGCCAAGAACAACAAAAGGAAATTTAGCGGCAAAAAAACATAAAGCTGTATTAGCTAGAACTAAGGGCCATTATGGTGCTCGTTCTCGTTTATTTAAAACGGCTAAACAATCATTAATTAAATCCCTGCAATATGCCTATAGGGATAGAAAAAATAGAAAAAGAGATTTTAGAAGACTATGGATTACTCGTATTAATGCCGAAGTCAGAAATCTTGGGCATACCTATTCTAAGTTCATCGCTGGTATGAACAAAAAGGGCATAGAACTTGACAGAAAGATGCTGTCAGAGTTAGCTATACAGGATAAAGCAGCTTTTGAAAAAGTTGTGAAAACTGCTATAGATTAATGTCAAAACCAAAAGAGATATTTTTACCTAGTCTAGATCGAGAGATCGGGGCAGTTCACCCTATTAACCAAGTTAAGTTTGAATTAGTAAAACTACTAACATCTTTTGGCTTTGAAGTTGCAGAAGGCCCTGAAATTGAGAGTGAAGAATACAATTTTGATATGTTGAACATTCCTGCAACTCACCCTGCCAGAGAGATGCATGACACCTTTTATGTCGATGGTATGAAAAATGTGCTTCGAACCCATACTTCACCAGTGCAAGTAAGATGCATGCTTGAGAAGCAAGGCCCAATGGCATTTGTGTCACCAGGAAAAGTTTATAGAAAAGATGATGATGCTACTCATCTTCCTATGTTCCATCAAATAGAAGGTATATTCATTGATGAGAACGTCAGTTTTGCTCACTTAAAAGACCTTATCTATAAGATATGCCACTCATTGTTTGGTGAAGAGGCAAAATTAAGGTTTAGACCATCTTACTTCCCATTTACTGAACCATCTGCTGAGGTAGATGTCTTATTTGGCGATAAATGGCTAGAAATATTGGGTTGTGGAGTCGTTAATCCAAAAGTTTTAGAAAACTGCAAAATTGATTCAAAGAAATATTCTGGTTTAGCTTTTGGTCTTGGTATTGAAAGAATTGCGATGCTGAAATATGAAGTTAGTGACATTAGAGATTTTTATAAATCAAACTTAGATTTCTTGAGGCAATTCAAATGAAAATAGTATATTCGCATTTGCTCAATTTCTTGGAAAAAAAACCATCTCTTGCAGAACTCTCCGATAAATTATTTCAATTAGGCCATGAGCATGAGATAGAAGGTGAAGTCATGGATCTAGAAATTACACCTAATAGAGGTGATTGTTTATCACTAAAGGGTATCGCCAGAGATCTGAATCATTTCTATAAAGCTGATTTGGATACAGAACACTATGATGCCGATATTCCAGAATCAAATTTAGCCTTTGAAAATAAAGCAGAAGATCTTTGCCCAAACATTAGTTTTGTTGAAATTGAGATTGAGGGAAAAGTTCAAGCTTATGCACCTTACCTAGAGAATTACTTTCAAGATCTAAAGCTTAATAAGAATAATTTGTTTACTGATATTTCTAACTACCTTGCCTATGAAACAGGCCAGCCAACTCACTGCTATGATGCCACTAAAATAAATGGTCCTTTAGTGCTTGAGAAAAGAAATAAACAAGAAAAATTTAAAACACTCCTGGGCAGTGAAATAGAACTCAAGGGAGAAAATTTAGTTTTCACAATTAATGATGTTGCAGTTGATTTAGCTGGAACCATGGGTGATGAAAGCACTTCATGCAGGGCAGACACAACAAAAGTTCTAGTTGAATGTGCCTATTTCAAGCCTGAGGAGATTCTAGGTAAAGCTCGTCAATATAACCTCAACTCTGAGGCATCCTACAAATTTGAGCGAGGAGTTGATTACCTTGCCCAAGAACAAGCCCTAAGAAGATTCATAGCTATAGTATCTGACCATGCAAAGATTAAATCACTTGCACTAAAAACAGAACAAAGAAAAGTGGACAGAACTAAAGTAGAGTTTGATTCTGATAGATTAAACAAAATTATTGGTACAGAGCTCTCAGAAACAGAACAAAAGGACTATCTAAATTCTCTCTATTTTAAAACAGAAGAAAAAGTAGTGGTTCCTTCTCATAGATCAGATATAGATCAACTAAATGATCTTGCAGAAGAGATCACCAGAATGATTGGCTATGACAATATTGCCTCGAAAGCATTAGCCTTGCCCGTTAAAGCTAAAAAAATAGAAGCAAGTTTTGAAGATCTATGCCGAAGTTATCTTATAAACAATGGTTTTTTTGAAGTGGTAAATTTTCCATTCAATGATAATCAAGATGAAGCTGCTATTTCAGTGGATAATCCATTAGATAAGCAACGATCAAAAATGAGAGTTTGTATAACCAAATCACTAAAAGAAAATGTTGTTTTTAATCAAAACAGACAGAAAGATTCAATAAAGTTTTTTGAATTTTCTGATATTTATACCAAAGATGGCAATGAAAATAAGTTAGCTGTCATTGTTAGCGGCAGAACAAATAAAAATTTCAAAGAATTCAATTCTCAGCTTGATTATGCTTATTTGAAAGGGCTTATTAAAACAATTTTTTCTGAAATCTTAGGTAAGGAATTGAATTTTGAGCTAGAGCAGTCTAAAAATTATGATCTATATGAAAAAGTTTATTGTGATGACGTTCACATTGGTAGAATTGGTAAGCTTTCTAAAGAATTTGTTGGCTCCAAAACGAAAACACCCGTATTCAGTTTTGAAATAGTTCTCAACAATCTTCAACTGCCGGCCAAGAAGCAAAGTAAAATCTCAGATTTTCCAGCCTCATACCGTGACCTATCATTTAGTCTTGATAGCCATGATAATCTTGGAGAGCTTGCTACACTCATTGAAAAACACAAAGAATCAACTGCATTAATGACAGATTGTTTTGTCTTTGATTTATTTGAAAATAAAAAACAGAACATTTTGAAAGTTGGGTATAGATTTAAGTTCCAGGCTATTGAAAATAACATAACCGATGAAGAAACCGAAGCTGTTATGAATCCATTAATTAAAGAATCTCTAGAAATTGATGGTGTCAATATTGAGGGCTTGTAATGTCTTATATCTTTACGTCTGAATCAGTTTCAGAAGGGCATCCTGACAAAATTTGCGATCAGATTTCTGATGCAATATTAGATGAATGTTTGAAATCAGATTCAAATTCACGAGTAGCTTGCGAGACTTTAATAAAAAACAATACAGTTATTGTTGCTGGTGAAATCACCTCAAAATCAGAGGTAGATTATGAAGCCGTAGCAAGAAAAGTTGTTGAAGATATAGGTTATATCGAAGATGAGCTTGGATTTACCAGCAGTGGCTTTGAATTTCAAAATCTCATATCTGAGCAAAGCAAAGATATAGATGCTGGTATATCAGGAGATGTGGTTTTAGGCTCAGGAGATCAAGGTTTGATGTTTGGTTATGCCTGCAAAGAGACTCCAGAACTTATGCCATTGCCAATTGCTTTAGCCCATAAATTAATGCTCAAACATTCTGAAGTTAGAAAAACCAAAGGACTAGGCTTAAGACCAGACGCTAAATCACAAGTTTCTGTAGAATACGATTCTAACTACCAGCCAAAACGTATCGATTCTATAGTTCTATCAACACAACATAATGGTGATCTAGATTTGGAGAACTTAAGAGAAATCGTTAAAACACAAATTATTGATTTATGTTTACCAAAGACACTTTTGGATAATGATACAAAATACCTTATAAACCCTGCAGGTCGATTTGTAATCGGTGGGCCAGTTGGTGATTGTGGCTTAACTGGAAGAAAAATTATTGTGGACACCTATGGTGGTATGGCTAGACATGGTGGCGGTGGTTTTTCAGGTAAAGACCCATCAAAAGTAGATCGCTCAGCTGCCTATGGGCTCAGGCAAGTTGCAAAATCATTAGTTAAAAATGAGCTTTGTGATTATTGTGAAGTGCAAGCATCATATGCAATTGGAGTTTCTGAACCAATATCAATTTATATCAACACTTTTGAATCAGAAAAAATAAAATTAAGTGAAATACAAAAAATTGTTCAGGATAATTTTGATTTATCTCCATCAGGCTTAATTAATTCACTTAATTTATTAATGCCTATTTATTCAAAGACTGCTTCTTATGGCCATTTTGGTAGAGAAGACCAAGGCTTTACATGGGAAATACCATTAAATTTAAAAAATACTGCTAAAATTAACACATGAAAATCTCAGTAGTCAGTGGAGGCTTTGATCCTATACATTCTGGCCATATAAGTTATATAAATGCTGCTAAAAAATATGGCGACTACCTTATTATTGCTCTTAACAGCGATGAATGGCTAAGACAAAAGAAAGGTAAAGAGTTTATGCCATTTGAGGAGAGAAAATCTATCCTTGAAAGTATAAAAAATGTAGATGAAGTATTAGCTTTTGAAGATGATAAGTTAGGTAGCTGCATGAATGCTCTTGAAAAGATCAAAGCTAAATTTCCAAATGATAAGATCATCTTTTGTAATGGTGGTGATAGAGGAAAAGAGAATATTCCTGAAATGGCTGTTAGTGGTATAAATTTTGAGTTCAGCGTTGGTGGCGATGATAAAAAAAATTCAAGTAGCTGGATTTTAAAAAATTGGAAATACGATAAAGAAAGAAGGATTTGGGGCGAGTTTTTTAATTTATTTGAAGATGATCAAGTAAAAGTTAAAGAGCTTATTATTGAACCAAAAAAAGGAATGAGTCTTCAAAAACATCACAAAAGAAGTGAAATATGGCTAGTCTCTCAAGGCAAGTGCCTTGTGAATTATTCAAAATTCGCTCCTGATAAAATTGAAGAAATTACTTTAGATAAACATAATAGTTTACACGTTGAATTAGGCGATTGGCATCAAATAACTAACCCTTTCAATGAAATATGCAAGATCATTGAAATACAATATGGCAAAGAAACTATTGAAGAGGACATAGAAAGACATAGTTATTATAAAGATAATGAGTAATTTCAAAGATTTTAAGGTTAAAGACATTTCTCTTGCAGAATTTGGTAGGCAAGAAATTTTACTTGCGCAAGATGAAATGCCAGCACTTATGCAATTAAGAGAGAAGTACCGAGCTGAACAGCCTCTTAAAGGTGCAAAAATTATGGGATGCATCCATATGACTATCCAAACAGCAGTATTAATAGAGACTCTTATTGATTTGGGAGCAGAAGTGAGATGGTCCTCATGCAATATTTTTTCAACACAAGATCATGCTGCTGCAGCTATAGCTGATAAAGGTATACCTGTTTTTGCATGGAAAGGTGAAACAGAAGAAGAATATGAATGGTGCTTAGATCAAACAATTAATAAGGATGGCCAGCCTTGGGATGCAAACATGATTCTTGACGATGGTGGGGACTTAACAATTAAAGTTCATAAAGAATATCCTGAAATGTTAGAGCATATACATGGGATTTCTGAGGAAACCACAACAGGCGTAAAAAGACTTGAAGAAATGCTTGCTAATGGCGAGCTAAAGGTGCCGGCAATTAATGTTAATGACTCTATGACAAAATCGAAGAATGATAATAAGTATGGATGTCGTCATGGCCTAGATGATGCTATTAAGCGTGGCACAGATATGTTGTTATCTGGCAAAAAAGCGCTAGTTATAGGTTATGGTGATGTTGGAAAAGGGTCTGCAGATTCGCTCAAACAACAAAAAATGATAGTTGATGTTACAGAAATTGATCCTATCTGTGCAATGCAAGCATGTTTTGATGGTTTCTGTGTAGTTTCAGCTTATGAGGATGGTGAAGTAACCAAGGATGGAACAAGACTAAACAAAGACTTACTGAGAAAATATGATCTAGTTGTGACGACAACAGGAAATGTAAATGTTCTAGATAAATTTATGCTTGATGCATTGAAATCTGGTTGTGTTGTTTGCAATATTGGCCATTTTGATAACGAGATAGATATCAAGCATCTTAAAAGTTTTGAGTGGTACGAGGTAAAACCTGGTGTTCATAAAGTCCAAAGATCTGATAAGGATTACTTATTGCTTTTGGGTGAGGGTAGACTTGTTAATTTAGCACTAGCCACTGGCCATCCAAGCAGAGTTATGGATGGATCATTTTGTAATCAAGTGATGGCACAAATTTCACTATTTAAAGAAGCTTTTGCTTCAAAGAATCCAGATGAAAAAGAACTTTTTGTGAAAGTTCTTCCTAAAAAGCTTGACGAAGAAGTGGCATCATTAATGGTTAAAGGGTTCGGAGGCACAATCACAAGACTTACAGATGAACAGTCAAAATACATCAAAGTCGATAAAACAGGACCATTTAAGGGTGAAAAGTATACGTACTAAGTTACTTTCTAAGAAATCCATTTGTTATTTAGATATAATTGAAATATGAGAAAAGCATTAATCTCTGGCATAACTGGCCAAGACGGATCATATCTTGCTGAAATTCTACTAGACAAGGGTTACGAAGTTCATGGAATCTTAAGAAGATCATCTAGTTTTAATACATCAAGAATAGATCATATATTTGATCAACTTAAATTACACTATGGTGATTTAGTTGATAGCCAGTCTTTAAGCTCTCTTGTAAGTGATATAAAGCCTGATGAGATATATAACTTAGGAGCACAAAGCCATGTAAAAGTTTCTTTTGAGATACCTGATTATACTGCTCAGGTTGATGCTCTAGGTACTTTGCGATTTTTAGAAGCCATTAGGAGTTGTGGGCTTTCAGAAACTGTAAAATTTTATCAAGCTTCAACTTCAGAACTTTATGGATTAGTTCAAGAAGTGCCCCAAAAAGAAACCACACCTTTTTACCCACGTTCACCTTATGGTGTAGCTAAATTATATGGGTATTGGATAGTAAAAAATTACAGAGAGGCATACGGATTGCATGCAAGCTCCGGGATTTTATTTAATCATGAGTCGCCAAGAAGAGGAGAAACATTTGTTACAAAAAAAATAACGAAAGGACTATCAAGGATCAAGAGAGGAATGCAAGAAAAAATTACATTAGGCAATATCTATGCAAAAAGAGATTGGGGTCATGCAAAAGATTTTTGCAATGCAATGTGGCTAATCTTGCAGCAAGAAAAACCAGATGATTATGTTATTTCTACTGATCAGCAAGTAAGTGTTAAAGATTTTATAAATATGTGTCTTGAAATCCTAGGTTTTAGTGTTGAATGGAAAGGTGAGGGTATTAATGAAGTTTGCATTGATACTAAAACTGGCAAAGTCATAATTGATATTTCCAAAAAATATTTTAGACCCAGTGAAGTGGAGACTCTTTTAGGCGATTCTACAAAAGCAAGAAAGCAACTTAATTGGAAGCCAACATATAACCTTAAAGACCTTGCTAAAGAAATGATCGAATATGACTTAGAAGAAATTAAGTAAATGAAAATACTTATTTCTGGCGGAAATGGAATGGTTGGAACCAATCTAAGAAAATATTTATCACATGACCACCATCAAATATTATCTCCAAATAGGAGTGAGTTAAATTTACTAGATAAAGAAGCTGTTAATTTTTATCTAAAAGAAAATAAACCAGATACGGTAATTCATTGTGCAGGTTTAGTTGGAGGGATTGCAATGAATATTAATAATCAAGCATTGTCATTGCATAACAATACAGTAATGGGCTTAAACCTAATAAGTGCTTCGAAAGACAATGGCGTAAAAAAATTTATTAATTTAGGTAGTAGCTGTATGTATCCAAAAGACCTGAATGGTGAGTTGAAAGTTAAAGATTTATTGTCTGGAAAACTTGAACCAACAAATGAGGGTTATGCCATATCAAAAATTTTGATATGGAAATACTTGAAGCATTTATCTGATGATACTTTCGTTGGAAAAACTATTATTCCATGCAACCTCTATGGGCCTTTTGATAATTTTGATCCTATAAATGCACATCTTATACCTGCAGCAATAGTTAAAGCTCATAATGCAAGACATAAAAATCAAAAAATTGAAATTTGGGGAAAAGGTGAAGTAAAGCGTGAGTTTCTGTTTGTTAAGGATTTAGCTAATTTCATAAAGATTTTTTTAGAAAGCTTCGATAGCATGCCAGCAGAGTGCAATTTGGGTGCTGAAAAAGACTACACTGTTTTAGAGTTTTATAAAAAAATTTGTGATACTGTTGGCATTCAGGAAAACTTTATTTTTTTAACTGAAAAACCTACGGGAATGAAACGTAAGAAACTTCAAATAGATTTTCAGAAATCAATAAATTGGAAACCAAATTATAATTTAGAACAAGGGTTGGGTGAAACATATGAATTCTATAAAAAAACCATTAAATAAGCTTAGCCTGGCTTACAGCACATGGGATGAGAAAGAATTGTCAGCAATGAATAATGTAATCAGCTCAGGTACATTCACTATGGGGAATAATGTAAGAGAATTTGAGGCTAATTTTTCTAAATTTATTGGCACAAATTATTCAGTCATGGTTAATTCGGGGTCTTCGGCAAATTTATTAATGGTTGCCGCATTATTTGCTCAAAAAAAATTAAAAAAAGGTGATGAAATTATAGTGCCTGCAGTTTCATGGAGTACAACCTTCTTACCTCTTCAGCAACATGGCCTTAAAGTAAAATTTATTGATATTGACCTAGAGACACTGAACTTAGATTTAAAACAGCTCAAAAAAGCGATTTCAGCAAAAACTAAAGCAATTTTTCTAGTAAATTTACTGGGAAATCCTATAGACATAAATGAGCTAAACAAAATTGTTAACAGAGAAAAAATTTACATCATAGAGGATAACTGTGAATCATTAGGCGCTAAAATTGAAAGCAGAAGAGCAGGAACTTTTGGAATTATGTCTTCACATAGCTTCTTTTTTTCACATCATATCTCAACAATGGAAGGCGGAATGATCTCAACAGATGATGAAGAACTTTATCTGGTCTTGAAATCATTAAGAGCGCATGGGTGGACGAGAGATTTGCCAGACGAATCTAATTTGCATTCAAAATCTAAAGATCCATTCTATGACATGTTCAACTTTATAATTCCAGGGTACAACGTAAGACCTTTAGAGCTTAGTGGTGCCATAGGAATAGAGCAATTAAAAAAATTAGATCATCTTATTAAAATTAGAAGGCAAAATGCAAAACTTTTTAATGAAATAATGGCTGACAAAAAAGATATTTTAATACAGAAGGAGGTTGGTCAAAGCTCATGGTTTGGTTTTAGCATGATAAATAAAAATGAAAAAATTTCACCCAAGGAATTTAGAAAAAAAATTTCAGATCTGGGTTTTGAAATAAGACCTATAGTTGCGGGCAATTTTACAAGAAATAAAGTTATTGAATACTTTGATTTTGAAGTTTTTGGTGATCTAAAAAATGCTGACTACCTTCATGATAATGGTTTATTTATTGGTAACAATTCAATTGATATTTCAGATCATCTTGAAAGACTTATTGATTTATAATTACAGAACATAAAGGCTGAGTGGCAGAGTGGTTATGCAGCGGACTGCAACTCCGTGTACATCGGTTCGATTCCGTTCTCAGCCTCCAGATTATGAAAATTTTAGTATCAGGATCATCAGGCTTTATTGGCTTTCATTTAATCAAAGAACTATTAAACGCTGGTCATGAGGTTGTAGGATTTGATAACCATAATGATTATTACAACCCTGATTTGAAATTGAAAAGATTAACTCTTCTTAGTTCAAAAAAATTTACCTTCTATGAGTTAGATTTAAATAATATTCTTATAAATGATCAAGATTTTGACTTAGCTATAAATTTGGCTGCTCAAGCTGGAGTAAGAGTGCCTGCAGAAAAGGACTATCTTTATGAAACCACAAATATAGAAGGTTTCAATTCGTTCTGTAATTTCTGCGCAAAGAGAAATATCAAAAAAATTATTTATGCCTCAAGTAGTTCTGTATATTCCGATATAAATGAGGGCAAATTTGATGAAGTAAATACTCCCTTAAAACCTAAGTCAAAATATGGCAAATCAAAAATTGCAAATGAGCTACATGCATCAGAACTCGCCAAGTTAGATGATTTATCGATGGTTGGCCTTAGATTTTTTTCAGTTTATGGCCCATTTGGAAGGCCAGACATGGCGTATTATGCTTTTGCACAAGCAATAAAAAATAAGCACACTGTTACATTAAATAATGAAGGCAATATGTACAGAGACATGACTTATATAGATGATATTATTCAAGGGGTCCTAGGGGCAATAAATTATGCTGCCAATCCAAAAAATATATATAAGAATGAGATATTTAACTTAGGGAATGATGCTCCCATTAAAACAAAATATATGTTAAATACAATTGAAAAATATCTTGGCAAAAAAGCAATAATTCAACAATGTAAAACAAATAATGAGAATTTAAAAACCCATGCAAATATCACTAAGGCAAAAAATTTATTAGGATATGAGCCTAGAGTATCATTTGATGAGGGTATTGAAAGATTTCTTGATTGGTATAAGTATTATGAAAATATATAGAAAGCTTAAGTTAGGAATAGTTGGGCATGGGTTTGTTGGCAAAGCTACTGATTGGGGTTTTAACAGACGTACAAGTAAATTTATCGTAGACCCATTATTGAATACTACAACAAGTGACCTGAGAGGTTTTGAACCAGAAATAGTCTTTGTGTGTGTCCCTACGCCAATGAGTGATGATGGCAGTCTCGATTCATCGATTATTAAAGGAGTTATTAAAGAATTGGTTTTATATTGCCCAAATGCTATCAAAGTTATTAAAAGTACAATTATTCCATCTCTGCTAGAAGAGTTGCATGAATTAGACTCCAAATTAGTTTATAACCCAGAATTTCTTAGAGAAAAGCACGCCAATTCTGATTTTATTAACTCTGACATGATTATTTTCGGTGGCGATAGAAATATTTCTACCCAAGTTTCAAATGCGTACTTAAAGCACTCTAGGTGCAAAACAAAAGAGCACATATTTACTGATCTGAAGACGGCCTCTCTTATAAAATATTCCATAAATACATTTCTAGCCTCAAAAGTAATTTTTTTTAATGAACTTCATTCTATTTATGAAAAACTTAATGTAAAAGATAGCTGGGAGTCATTTGTAAACATCATCTCTCGAGATAAAAGGATTGGAAGCAGTCATATGAATGTTCCTGGACATGATGGCAGGAAAGGTTTTGGTGGTGCATGTTTCCCTAAAGATAGCTTGGCCTTGATTAAATTTGCCAATAGCCAGGGTATAGATTTAAATTCATTAATATCAACAGTCAAAATAAATAATAAAATTAGATCTCAATATAAGGAGCCAGAATCAAGGGAATCTGAGCAAAATGTATCATTCGATGATAAAATTTGACGCTATTGCCCAGGTGGTGAAATTGGTAGACACAAGGGACTTAAAATCCCTCGAAGGAAACTTCGTGCCGGTTCAAGTCCGGCCCTGGGCACCATTTACAAGAATTCGAGTATGTGCGGTTTATTTATAAGTAATTATGATTTCAAAAATAAGAATATTGAAAGTATCATTGAAAAAAATCTTCGTTTTAGAGGGCCAGATGGTTCTTCTGGTATATTAAAAAATAATGGGTGGATTTCATATCACTCAAGATTGGCAATAATTGATCTTAGCAGCACAGTAAATCAGCCAGTCATCAACTCTGATTCCAGTCAATTAGTATTTAATGGTGAGATTTTAAACTACAAAGAATTAGGATTGCATTATTTCAACAAGGAATATAACAGTGACACTTTCTTGCTTAATGATTTAATTGTATTTGAAAAATTAAACTTATCAGAGCTTGATGGTTTTTTCTCATTCGTTTTTATTGATGGTGATGGAAAAATTAAATATGCATGCCGTGATAAGTTTGGTGTAAAACCACTATTTTTTCATAAATCTAATGAACAAATAACCTTTGCTTCTGAACCTAACGTTCTTCAAGATTTATTCTCCCCATCCATAAATGAGGAAGCAGTTGAAGAATACAAAGCATTCAGAGCACCAATCTTCGAAGGTAGTTTTTACAATTCAATTCAGCAAGTAGATCCCGGACATTGCTTTATTAATGGAAGGTTTTTCAGTGCTGAGATCGAATTACTTAATGCAAAAAAAAGTTCTTCATCAAAAAATAACGAAACGCTCAAAAAAGCAATTAAGCAAGGAGTAAAAAGTCGCTGTGTATCAGATGCCCCTGTTGGTTTGCTTTTAAGTAAAGGTATAGATAGTAATCTTATAAAACATACTGAAGATTTCAAAAATATGTATTCAGTAGGTTTCTGCGGGGATGAAGATATTGAATATTTGTCTGATCAAAATATTGATGGACTAAAAATATTAAATGTTGATAAAGATGAATTTGTCAAAGCTTTCGATTACCTATTAAGTTTAAGAAAGGAACCATTATCAGTGCCAAATGAAGTTTTATTATACTTAATCGCATTAAAAGCGAAGGGAGACGGGATAAAAGTTTTACTTTCTGGTGAGGGTGCTGATGAATTTTTTGGTGGTTATGACCGAATTTTTACATGGGCAGCAAATAATCAAAATTTTGATCTTGAGAGTTTTTTAGAGCTTTATGCGTATACTGAAATTAAAAAAGGATCAAAACTTTATCAAAAAATGGAAAGTTTGTTCTCTAATTGCACGATAAAGAATACATTTGAACTAGTAAGATGGTTTTTCATTCGATACCACATGCCAATACTGTTCAGGCGATTAGATTTTTCTTTAATGGCTGCTGGTGTTGAAGGGCGAGAGCCAATTGCTAATGCTCATTTATTTTCAGTTTGTAGCATGCTTTCAGGTGATGATTTGATGATTAATGGTCTAGGAAAAAAACCACTAAGAGAAATACTTTCGGAATATTTAGGAGAAGATTTTGCTTACGCAAATAAAGTTGGATTTCCAGTTGATTTAACTAAGATTTTTAGTAATCCTGATAAACTATCATCATATGAACTTTGGTTCTCAAAAAATTTAGAGGTATTGCGATGATTGTTGGATATACAACAGGTGTTTATGATTTGTTCCATGTTGGGCACGTTAATATGCTCAAAAATGCAAAATCGATGTGCGATCGTTTGATTGTGGGAGTTACAGTCGATGAACTTGTTGCTTACAAAAATAAAAAAGCTGTAATACCGTTTTCAGAAAGAATTGAAATTGTTAGTGCATGTCGATATGTTGATCTTGCTGTACCTCAAACAAGCATGAACAAAATTGATGCACATAGACGCTATAAATTCCATAAAATGTTTGTTGGTGATGACTGGTATAAGACGGATAAATGGGATGAATATGAGAAGCAGTTCGAAGCTATAGGTGTGGAAATAATATATTTTCCTTACACAAAAAATACTAGCTCTACTTTAATCAATAACACTTTAAAAAAGCTTAGGAAATCTTGATTTGCACTTATATGTTCGTGTTTTTAAATAAAAAATACTGTTTATAAATAATGAAATATTTGCTGATAGGTTTAAAAAAAATTTCTCAAAATTCATTAATAAGCAAATTCATTTCTAGTGCTTCAGAAAAATATATTTCTTCTTTAATTTCAGTTATAGCCACTTTATTATTGACTTACCTATATGGTCTCGAACTAATTGGTTTTGTTGGTGTTTTTAGCATTTTTGTTGCTATTGGCCATATTCTTAGTAGCGCAGGCATTGGACAAATTATTCTTCGCTATGACATGACAGCTGGAATTTTGGCAGCACTTTTTCTGGTGAATGCGTTTATTGGTTGTTGTATTTTCCTTAGTTTTATATTGCTTGGCGATATATTCTCAGATTGGGCAAATGTTGAAAACTTCGATCAGGTTTTCAAATTTTATTGCTCAATAGTGGTTTTTAACGCTGTAAGTATGGTTCCAGTAGCCATAGTTACTAAAATCGGTAATTTTAAAATTTTAAACATTGCAAATTTATTGGCAATGATTTTGTCAATTTTTATTGTGTTAACGACAGTAGATAAGGAGAATTATTTTTGGGCGAGCTTATATTTTGTATATTTTTATGGGTTCAGGGCATTCTTTTTATTAATTTATGTCAGGAAAATGGTTTGGGCTAAACCAAATTTTCTTCAATCTAGACAGTACATAAAATTTGGCTCTTATGTTTTTAGTGCAAACGTCTTGAAAACAGCAAGTGAAAATACTCTATCATTTCTTCTTCCTAGCCTTGTAGGTCTTCAGTATGCTGGCTTTTATGGACTACTTGTTAAAGCAAGAGAGCTCATTGTCGGTTCACTCTCACATGCTATTCATAGAGTCATTTATGTTGAGAGATCAAAAGGTAATTATTCAAATTCTTATCCTAGGAATTCAGCATTGTTTTTAACAATATTTGCTTCTCTGTTCTGGGTTTGCTTAGCTATTTTTATTGATGATTTTTTAATTTATTTCGAAGTTAGATCTCTTAATAATCCTGATTTAACCTTAAAAGTATTTTTATTTGTACTCATAACTACATTATTTTTACCAGCGTACAATATCTTTACTCAAATGATTCAATATAGTGATGTTAGGTTTTTTTCCTATATTGAAAATGCTTATGCTCTATCCTTTTTATTTATTGCTCTCTTCTATAGAGATACGCCAGGTTTAATCTTTACATTGCTTGGCTTGGTTGTAATATTTTTTGCAGTTATTGCTATATTAAAGTTCGAAAAAACCAACAAATTACGATTGCTTTCTCTAGTCTTTTTCTTAGGATTTTTTGCAGCATGCTATTTATTAATTTGGTGGTTGTTAAAATAACTAAGAAAGTATGGTGATTAAATGCAGAGGCTAGATATATAGATGAAAAGAATTATTTATCTTTCAGGTGGTTTTGGGAATCAGTTATTTCAAATTATGGCAGCTGCTCACTTATCAAGTTTAAATTTTAATGTGTTTATTGATACTTCTCTAGTTGAGAGAAATTTTATAACAGAAAAATTACTTGGTTGGAAAATACATGGTAATTTCGTTGAACAAAATTTTGCACAAAATTTTAGATTTGGAAAGCGTTCTCAAATAAATGTTCTATATGATTTGGCAATACTATCTCTATCAAATGCACTGAATGGCAGAGTTTTTTCTCATGAATTTGTTCGTACTGAACGTGATTTCATTCATCCAGATGCAAAAATTATTATGGGTTATTTTCAAAATTTAAGGATGTATTCTAGCGATCAGTTTGAAAGGTATTTAAAACTTTTTGAAACAATAATATCTTCAAAAAGCTTACAGAATAGAACAGTTATACACTTTAGGTGGGGCGACAGTGATTGGGCAAAAAAGCACTCTTCATATTATTCAAAAGTTTTTGAAATCGCTAAAAACATAAATAAGCCTGTTAAAATTGTTACAGATGATGAGCTTAATTGTAAAAGGTTCCTTCAAAACTATGACCTGAAATACACAATTGAGAGTAGCAACGTTTTTAGTGACTTTGAGTTTTTAGCTAATTCAAAAGTGATTTTCACTGCTCCAAGTACTTTCTCTTGGTGGGCAGCCATTTTAAGAAATAATAAAAAAGAAATATATATGCCGAAATTTTTTGAAGAAAGGTTTGTGAATACTGCTAATATAAATTATTTATGAATATTGCTTTAAAAAAGACACATTATTTTTTTAATTTTGAACAATTACGTAACAATCTTTTTGCCATAGAAATAGCACTTTTCCCGTGGATAAACTATTCTGATTCTCTTAGATTGCTTTTTATTCTCATCTTAGGAATAAATGTATCTTATTCATTTTACAATTTTATTGTTACTGGTAAATCTAGATCACTTACAGCTATAGACATATTTCTAGGATGTCTAATTCTTTTAAGCTTATTTAATCCAGGGTCTTATTGGCAGGAATCATTCTCTACGGAAAATGTTATTTTCAGGTTGTCAGTGTATTACCTTAGATATTTAACTTTTCCAGATGATTTTTTAAGAAAAAATATTAATCTTTTATTTCGGTATTTCTTGATTTCGGCGTTTCTTGTAATATTTGTCTGGATTTTTCAGGAGTCGAATCTTAGACTTATTTTGCCATATGGAGATCCAAATTACCTGGGTTTTATTTTTGGCAGTTATGCAATCCTAGCAATGTGTTACGCATCGAGTAGAAGGGCAAATACAGTTTCTATTATGCTTATAATACTTTGCTTTTACATTGTTTTGCTTACAGCTTCTAGGGGATCAATTTTAGCACTTGTTCTCGCCTCCTTACTTATTTTTATAAAAGACATTTTTCGATTCTTAGGAGTCATAGTTCTTCTGCTTTTTGCATCACAATTAGAATTCGTTAGAGGTTTATATTCAGACTTATTTATTATTGAGCGAATCCTTGATCCAAGGGACTCAGATATTGGGGCAGCAAATGTAAGGCTTGTAGAAATCGAAATTGCTCTTAAAATGCTAGGCAATGATTTCATCAATGCCTTATTTGGCCATGGTGCAAGTACCACTTCATCAGAAATTTTCAGTGACTCTAGTACTAGAATCCATAATAGTTACGTTGCAATAATATTTGAGCAAGGAATTATTGGGGGAATATTTGCATTAATTATTGCCATATTAATGTTACTTAAATCTGAAAAAAATGGTCTTTTGCCGTTAACTATTTTTATGCTATTAAACTCTATGACGGTGTTCATTTTTACCTTTTATCATTTTTATATTTTTGTTAAATTAATCCAGAGCAAGAAACCATGATTCATGCTGTAGGAGCTAATAAAGCAAATCCAAATGGTGGTGTTTACAGTTATATTGCTAATCTGTCATATTCATTAAATGATCTTCAGTTTTATAGTTACAATGAGTTTTTTAAATTTTTTAACAATATTCAAGATGGCGATACAGTTTTTTTAAACGTTCCCAAACCAAGTTTGCCATTCTTAATCTTATCAAAAATTAAATTCAATAAGAAAATATCTATTGTATATTGTGGGCACGGGCTTGCTTATAGGAATCATAAAGGGATAAAAAAAGTAGTTGTTAAGTTTTGCGAATATCTCATTTCCAAACTTTCAGACAAAATTATTGTTTTAAATAAAAAACATATGAAAAAATATTTGTCTTGGAATGAATCTTCTAATTTAATTCCAACATGTTTAAGACCTATAGAGTTCACTAATAATACAAATAAACAAATTGGGTCAGCTATTTCTTGGGTTGCAGTTGGATCTGTAGATAATAATAAAAACCCAAAACTATTCTTAGAAATCAGTCGTGTAATAAAGGGTCTTTTTCCTAGAGACACATTCACTTGGATTGGGGATGGGCCGCTTTTTAAGAATTTTGATGTTGAGTCCCTCAAAACAGAAGGAATATTTTTTATTGGTTCCATGGATAATAAGCTTGTTAGAAAAAAACTTAGAGAACATGATATATATATTTGTACTTCAATTTCAGAAGTTTTGCCTATAACGATATTAGAAGCAGTAGAATCAAAATGTATCATTCTTGTGAGAAATTACCTTAATAGTGATGACATTACATCGAGGTTTTCATCAGCAGTAAGTTTTAAAAATAGCAATCAAGTACTTGAATTAAGAAAAAACATTGATAAATTGCAAGGACTAAGAAAAGCAGCAATCAATGAAGCAAGTAATATTAGCGAATCTTATGTAACCTATATAAAACAAATGAAAAAAGTATTGGATGTATAACCTATTATTAAAAATAGACGCATTATTTCAAAAGTTTAAGATCTATAGTTTGTTAGGAATATTTTTATCATTGATTCCGAAAAGTAGAAAAATAATTTTTACAAGTTATCCAAATTACAGCGATTCTGTGCTTGCTTTTTACCAGTTTATGGTCGCACAAAAAGCAAATAATCGCATGATTTGGATTGATGTTCGTGGAGAAAGTAAGACTATACCATCAAACATTGAATCTTATAATTTTCTATCTTTAAAAGGCCTTTACCATTTTCTTACAGCTAAAGTAATCTTTACTAACAATAATGAATTTTTTCGAATTAAGGCTTCAAATCAAGTTTTAATTGATTTTTGGCATGGGATACCTTTAAAAAATATTCTTAATTACGATAATGCCCTTGATATCAAATTGTTAAAACATGCTTATAGAACTGATTATAGAATATCGTCTTCAAAGCTATGTACAATGCTGCTTTCCTCAGCTTTTGGAAATTCAATGTCAGAATATATTGAAACTGGTTATCCCAGAACAGATTTAGTTCTGTCAGATAATAATGAAGACTTTTTAAAAAAATTGAACATTGATAAAGGAAAAAAAATCTTATTATATATGCCGACCTATAGAGCAGGTTATAGAAATAAATCAGATGGTGATTATTCTTACGAAAGGCTTTATGAGTCTGATAATTTCAAGAAATACTGTAAATCAAAAAATATTCATTTAATTGTTAAATTACATCCTTTTGAGAGACATGAATCAGGAAAGTATGATTACTATTCAATATATAGCGATGATGATCTTATTAAGGTCGGCTTGTGTTCTAGTAATTTGCTAAGTATTGCAGATAATTTAATTACTGATTATAGCTCTGTGGCCATTGATTTTTTAGCAACAAGAAAACCACTCTTTTTCTATGTTCCTGATTTAAGTGCTTATCACAGTAATAGGGGTTTTATTTTTGATGTTAATTCTATTTTTGACGAAGCAACTTTTACCTCTGTAGATGACCTTATAATTGCTCTTCAAAATCAATTTTCTCTGGAATATACCAATAAAATGGAAATTTATTCTGATTTATTTTTTAATTTCAAAGATACTGATAATTCTCATAGACTTTTTATCTGGCTAACAAAAAAGTACCCAAAAATCTTTTTGAGCTGATAGACTCTAATTTAAATTTTATTTTTCATAAAAAGTTAATTATTAGATCTGGTACTTATGCATACAAGTTGGAAAAATTTAAATGTCTGAAAACAGTCTAAAGTTTTGCGCTTTAGGTGCTTTATATAATGGTGAGAAAGCAGAATATTTTGAATGCTGTCTAAAATCATTGGATGAGCAAACTATAAAGATTCCAATTTTTATAGTTATTGATGGTTTTATACGTGAAGAATTAGAGACTGTTATCAAAAAATATGAGCATCTCAATATTGTACTAGTGCGTAAAAATGTAAATGAAGGACTGGCAAAAGCTCTACAACACGGTTTAAAAATGCTTCATAAAGATTTTGATTATGTTATTAGATTTGATTCTGACGACATCA
This sequence comes from SAR86 cluster bacterium AG-422-P06, assembly GCA_003213455.1. GTDB lineage: Bacteria > Pseudomonadota > Gammaproteobacteria > Magnimaribacterales > TMED112 > TMED112. Next base: position 118,624 of record QCMX01000001.1, read on the forward strand.
ATAGAGAAGATAGATTTATAAAAATAATAAAATTTTGCACGGAGTTTAAACCAGATGTAGTTAGTAGTCATATGTTTGAAATTGATGATATTGGTAAAGTTTTTTCTAAGAGAAATGTACCAATATCACCCAGAAAAATAAAAAATGAGATAGCTTACCGTAACCCTATTAATCATCCAGCATCAGCTTTTAAAATAAATTCTGTACTAAATGTTGGGGGCTATCAAGCTATGCCATTTTTAGAAGACTGGTATCTTTGGCTAAGGGTGCTTAAATCAGGAGGAAAAATTTTAAATATTAATGATCACCTCGTTTCTTTTAGAGCCACTGAAGAAATGCTTTCTAGAAGGTATGGATTAAATTATATGAAACATGAAGCACACTTCTTTTTAATAAGAGGTAAAGAAAAATTAGTTAGCCCGTTAAGAAATTGGCTAGGTTTTTTAGTCAGGTTTCTGAGTAAAAGCTTCGGATTTAAATTTTACAAAAAATTATTTTTTTGGACACGAAATTAACTATATATTCAGAATTTACTTATCTACTACACCTCTTCTAAATTAATATTTTCTGCGACATATTTGATATTGTTCATTACTTTAATATATTCATCTGATTGAAATTTATAAGGATCTAATATATCTATTTCTCTAAATTGCCCTGTTAAAGATCGAAACTTATCCCTATATTTTGGAAAAGCAATATTCAATTGATTTAAAACAAAAAAGTCTACCGCTAAAATCTTGTCAAAATAATCTAACATTTTTTTATTGATTTTTTTTGGAGTATGGAAATTATGATCAATATTATTTTCTTGTAAAAATTTAAGCGATCTTGGGTCCATATTTGGTAATTCTATCGGAGATATTCCTGCAGAAAAAAATTCATATTTATTAACATGTCTTGCCTTTAGTAAGTTTTCTACAACTGGGCTCCTGCAATAATTAGCTATACAAACTATGCAGTATGATCTTCTCGAAGTTGTCACAATAACTGGTTAATCTGATGTAAGGTTATCTACACTATTAAGAAAGGATGAGAATGGAAAAAACTGTGAGATGACTTTATTCCATCGAGCTGTTCCACTTGCATTAACATACACAATATCGTTATTTTCAAGGTAAAAATTACCCGCTTCGATAAAATTAGATGGATTTTCTAAGTTAGCATGAAAAATTAATGGATCATCCCCAAGTGTATTTTGTCTTATTATAAAGACTTCCGATGCCTCAGATGTGCTGGTGTTTAGGCCAAAAGATTCTCCTATTGCTTTTGAAAGGCTTATTGGAATATCAGTTATATTAATTTTTATCGGTTTTGTGACCTCTCCTAATACAAAAACTTGTTGAGAATTAAACCTTGCTATTGTTACGTCTACTTGAGGATCAGTAAAGTATTCTGATAGGCTATTGCTCAAGCTTACTCTTAATTCATCTTGAGTCTTTCCCTTAGCTTGAATTAATCCAACATATGGAAAAAATATATTTCCATTTGCGTCAACTCTTCTTAAATTTACATCAGCACTAACATTAGTTATGGGAAATATATCTTGAAGGCCCCAGATAGTAACAGCTATCTGATCCCCAACACCTATCTTATAGAAATAATTATTCTTGTAAGATGCATCAAAAGTCTCAGATATTTTGATAAGTCTTACATCTTTTTCAATTGAATCAATATAGACATATTTGGAATCATCGGACCATGAATTTTTTGTTTCCATATGCATTCCGGGAGATAAACTGCATCCATTAAGAAATAACAAAATTATTATTAAGCTAATCTTTTCTTTCATATTCATAAGCCTCTTCAAGATATTTGTCTGCATAGTATTGATAAGAATAACTGCCATACAGACTATAGTAGCCGTAATAACCACTAGGTTTTGCAAACGCATTGTATACCAGACCGTCAATATTTTTACTAATCTGTTTATAATTATCAACACACTGTTTTATTTCATTAATTCTATTAATTCCATGTCTAGCAACAAGAATATTTAAGTCACTTTTCTCTATTAATAAAGAGGAATCAGCTACAGCTAGAACTGGACCAGTATCAAAAATTACATAGTCAAAATTCTCTCTAAAAAATTTAATTTTATCTAAGTACTGATGACTATACAAAAACTGGAAAGTATTATTTAAGCCCTTAACTCTTGGTATAAGAAATAAATTATCTTGAATTCTATATTGATCTATTGTGGTTTCATTTATTGTAGAAAATGTTTTTTCAGAAATACTTTTTCTATTAAAATGTGAGGCTAAATCACCTCTCTTTAGATCGTTATCAACAAGCAAAACTTTTTTACCAATCTTTGAAAAACCTTCAGAGAGTTTTCTAGAAATTGTTGATTTACCATTACCAGCTGAGGGGCTAGTAATTGTAATAATTTTTTTATCAGCCTGATTACTTTGTATTGAATTAATATTTACTATGAGTGATTCAATTGCTGTGTTCAACCTTGTCAAATCTTCAGTTTCGTCAAAATCAGTAATGTTAGGAAGCACACCGATTATTGGCAACGAGATATTGTTGTCAAAAATTTCAGCAGGGTTTGAGATTGGTAGAAAATATAACCCTCTAATTATTGCAATTAAACAAGCTGCAAGGAAAGATAATATAGTTGAAAGAATGACGCCAAGTAAGTTGGGGCTGACTAAATCAGCAACGTAAGCTTCATCAACAACTCTTACATCACCAATTGTGCTTGCTTCAAGAATTGAAAAACCCAGTCTTCTTGACTCAAGTTCCTCAAATAGAGCTTGAGATACCTCCAAATCATTATAAAGGTCAATATACTCTTGCTGTTCCTTAGGCATCATTTCTATCTCAGTTAAAACTTCTTCCTTTTGCTTTTCAATTAATAATTTATTGTTTAAAAGATTTAAATATGCAGGGTTGTTCGTTGTATATATTTCTTCAGCCCTACCAAGCTCAATTTCAATTGAGCTTAAAGCTTCATCTAAGCTTTGTATTTTTTTGATTATTGCCTCTATTTCTAAACCAACATCAATTGATTTATTTTCTTCACGGAATTGCTTTAATTTAGTTTTATTTACTTCTACTGAATTTGCTATAGATTCGATATTCTGCTCTATAAATCCAATTGCTTTTCTGGATTTCTCACTTTCTTCGTAAATTCTTTGGTTAAGGAAAACACTATTGGCATAATCTATTATATTTTTCCCAAGATTTATATCATCTGTAATATAAGAAACAATAATTAAACCCTCGTTTTTGAAAAATGAATTTCTTGATGAAGTGCTTGAAACCACATTCATTCCTGCTTTAAGAAAATTGAACATGCTTTCGGGCTTTCTGTAAATAATGGTTATTGGTCTATATTCTCTCAAATTTGATGATTTAACAGATATTTTTAGGCCATCAAAAAGAATTTCTTGTCCATATTTTGCTGTCTGCATCTCAATAAGGTCGTCATCTAATAAGCTAAATCCACTGTCGGAAAAAGCAAAATTGAGCTCATAAGCTTGCAAAAGCTCATCCCCATTATCTGTTATGTCAATATCAATTCTTTCATCTTCACTAATATCACGAATATCAATATTAAGTTTTAGGTGCTCTATTACCTTAAGATAATTAGTTCGCGACTCATACAATTGAATCATGTTAGTTATATCCGATGAAGAGGAGTTAGCTGAAGCAAACTGAAGAGATTGAGTTGGATCAAAAACACCTTGATTGAATGCCTCATACTGAATAAGGCTTCTTATCTCATATTTTTTTGTTGAAAAATAAAATAGTAGCAGTGAAAGAATAAAAACACCCACAACAACTGAAATAATGAATTTTGATTGCATCAAAATGAATCTGAAAATCTTACCAAAATCAATTTCATTAGATTCTTCAATTGAAGAGTAAAAATTATCTGGTGTTAAATCGTTTTTCATCTATTAAAATACTTGTTCACGGTGCTGCAATTATTATAAACATTGTGCAAGAATATATAAGCTTAAAATAAAGTTAATGAAAAAAAATTATTCAGAAGAAATTAGTGATTGGGTTGATGCTCTTGAAAATTTAGTGCTTTTCAATGGAAAAGAGGATGCTTCAGAAATAATACAAAATTTTTTTAAACATGCAGAAAATTCAGGGCTAATAGATTCAAGTTTTGCAAATTTACCCTTTGAAAACTCAATTTCCCATTACGAGGAAAGCGATTATCCTGGTGATTGGGATGTTGAAGAAAAAATTAGACATTTCATCAGATGGAATGCTCTTATAACAGTATTAAAAGCAAATAAAGAACTCGATCTGGGCGGCCACATATCCACCTATTCATCTGCTGCAACATTATATGAGGTAGGTTTTAATCATTTTTTTAGAGGTGGAAAGTTAGCAGATTTGATTTACTACCAAGGACATTCCTCACCAGGCATATACGCAAGATCTTTTTTAGAAGGGTCTATTTCACAAAAGCAATTAGATAATTTTAGACAAGAAATTGATGGTGATGGTCTTTCATCTTATCCACATCCATGGTTAATGCCAGAATATTGGCAATTCCCAACTGTCTCTATGGGGTTAGGGCCAATTATGTCAATTTATCAAGCACATATAATGAAATATCTTGAGCAGAGAGGTTTATTAAAACCAGAACCTAAAAGAAAAATATGGGTTTTTTGTGGAGATGGCGAGATGGATGAACCAGAATCGTTAGGTTCAATCTCTCTTGCTGCAAGAGAAAAATTAGATAATTTAGTTTTTGTTATTAATTGTAACTTACAAAGACTAGATGGTCCTGTAAGAGGTAACTCAAGAATTATTACCGAATTAGGAGCTATATTTAATGCAGCTGGCTGGAATGTAGTTAATCTTATATGGGGAAGGAAATGGGATGATCTTCTACAAAAAGATCATAAAGGAGCATTAAGATGGGTTATGAATAATACCGTCGATGGTGAATATCAGAATTTTAAAGCCAAAGGTGGCGCCTATACTAGGAAGCATTTTTTTGGCAAGCATCCAGAAGCTTTAAAGCTTGTTGAAGATATGACAGATGATGAAATAGAAGCATTAAATCGTGGAGGCCATGATCCACTAAAAGTATTCAATGCATATAAGTCAGCCTACGAATGTACTGATAAACCTACTGTCATACTTGCATTCACTGTCAAAGGTTATGGTATTGGTTCAAGGCAAGCAGATAACACTACGCATCAGGTGAAAAAATTAACTGAAGAAAATCTTAATGACTTCATTAAAAAATTTAATTTGCCTATTAGTTCAAAAAAGTTAAAAAATTTGGAGTACCTCAAATTTAGTAAGAAAAGCAGAGAATATAAATATCTAGTGACGCAGAGAGAGAAACTAGGAGGCTTCTTGCCGAAAAGAGAGGCAAAAAACGCGTATTTAAAGGTAGCCGATTATTCTCATTTTGATGAATTTAGTGATGAATCAAAAAGGGAGATGTCAACTACAATGGTTTTTGTAAGGCTAATAACTTCATTATTAAGAGATAAAAAAATTGGAAAAAATATAGTTCCTATTGTGCCTGATGAGGCAAGGACTTTCGGAATGGATGGCCTATTTAGACAATTTGGAATTTATAGTAGAGAGGGTCAAAAATACCAACCAGAAGATGCAGATAAAGTGATGTGGTATCGAGAGTCAAAAGATGGGGTGATGCTAGAAGAAGGCATTAATGAAGCAGGTGCTTTTTCGGCATGGATTGCATTAGCTACATCATATGCCAATAACTCTCTTCCTATGATTCCATTCTATATTTACTATTCAATGTTTGGTTTTCAGAGAGTGCATGATTTAGCATGGGCTGCTGGTGATGCCAGGGCTAGAGGATTCTTATTAGGTGCAACATCTGGCAGGACAACACTAAATGGTGAAGGTCTGCAGCACCAAGATGGTCACAGTCATCTTTTGGCTCAAACAATTCCTAACTGCAAATCTTACGATCCTTGTTTTGATTATGAGTTAGCTGCAATTATTAAAAATGGTATTGAAGATATGTATGTCAAAAATAATGATAATTATTATTACTTAACTCTAATGAATGAAAACTATTTGCATCCCGAAAGACCAAAAAATTTGAAGGATTCTGAAATAATACAGGGAGCTTATTTATTAAAAAAAGAGAATAAAGCTGACGTTAGGCTGTTAGCATCTGGACTGACATTACGTTTTGCTTTAGAAGCTTCGAAAAAATTAATGGATTTTGGCATCAAAGCTAATGTCTGGAGTATTACAAGTTTTAATGAACTAGCTAGAGGCGGCATAATTGCTGATCAGGATAATATGAATAAAAAGAAATCAGAATCATATGTAGAAAGCTGCTTTAAAAATGAAATGCCTTCGGTTGCAGTCTCTGAATATCAGAAACTATATGCTGAGCAAATTAGAAAATGGGTAAATGGCAATTATATTTGCTTAGGCACTGACGGTTTTGGCAGAAGTGATACAAGAGAAAAATTAAGAGAATTTTTTGAAATTGATTCTAATCATATAGCTTATAATGCCTTATTGGCATGCGGTCTAAATGTAGAGGCAAAAAAATTTAAGACTAAATACAAGTTAAAACTAAATAAGAAAAATCCTTATATCAGATGAAAGAAATTGAGCTAAAAATCCCTAATTTAGGGGAAGCAGAAGATACAGAGATTATTGAAATCTCTGTTAAAAAAGGCGACAAACTAAGTAAAAATGATCCAATCATTGTCTTGGAATCAGAGAAAGCTGCGATGGAAGTGCCATCAGATTTTGATGGCAAAATCAAAGAGATAAAAGTTAAAGAAGGTGACAGCGTAAAAGAGGGAACGGTTTTTGCTGTTATAGAGGTTGAAGATAATGAGGAACCAAAGCAAGAAAAGGAAGAAATTAAGCCTTCATCAACAGAAACCTCATCTAATGAGGATATAACTCAAAGAATTGAAAAAGCTTCAATAGATTTTAGTGGAATCAATGCTGGCCCTGCAGTGAGAAAAATAGCTCGCGAGCTGGAGATAGATCTTACAAAAATTATTGGCTCTGGGAAGAATAAGATGATCACAAAGGATGATCTTAAGAATTTTATACATTCAAATAGCAGTATCCAAAAAATTGAGTATGCAGATTTAAAGAGTTTAGAGGTTTTTGGCGACTATGAAATTGAAAATCAATCTAAAATTAGGAAAGCTGGTGCTAAGAATTTAACTCAATCATGGCAGTCAATACCACATGTTTCACATTTTGAGGAAGCAGATATAACGAAGATTGAAAAACAAAGAAAGGATTTAAATGAGGTTTCAGCCATCAAAATCACTCCACTTGCATACATTATCAAAGCCACTTCCCTTGCCCTAGAGGAATTCCCTTTGATGAACTCATCTTTGGTAGATGATGGTAAATTAATGGTAAAAAAATATATGAATATAGGGGTAGCTGTAAATACTGATCAAGGATTGGTAGTCCCGGTTATAAAAGATGTAAATATTTTAAAGATTGGGCAAATAGCAGAAAAGATTTTAGAAATTTCTATTAAAGCACGAGATAAGAAGTTAATGAAAGATGATATTACAGGTTCAACATTTACTATATCAAGTTTAGGTGGAATAGGCGGGACAGGTTTTTCACCTATCATTAACCCACCAGAAGTAGGAATTATTGGTGTTTCAAGAGCAAAAAGTTTTGCAAAAATAAAAAATGGAAATGTTATTGAGACAACTATTCTGCCATTTTCACTTTCGTATGATCACAGAGTTATAAATGGTGTAGATGCTGGCAATTTTATGACTTTTATTAAAGCTACCATCGAAAAAGGTTTATAATTAATACATATATTACAAAATGAATGTATTCGCTTTAACATTAATTTTTTCCTTTATTTTATGGCTGCAGAATAAGCTTACTAAAACGCCATTAAGAAAAACTGCACAAACTTACCATAAAAAACCAACTTCAAGATTAGGAGGTGTGGCAATTGCTGCTGCATTATTTATTGATGCCTTTTTTTTAACAGAAAATTCTGCAGAAACAGAACTTTATAGGTTGATTATTATTTGTGTTTTGCCTACTTTTGTCGCTGGCTTGTTAGATGATCTATTTTTTGATGTAAAACCTTGGCAAAGAATACTATTAATGCTTCCAACTCCAATTCTTCTCTTTTATTTTGCTGGTTTAAAGGTGACAAATTTAAGTTTGGGTTTTTTAGATGATTTTTTAGATTATGATATCTTTGCTTTAATTTTTATTGTCATTGCACTAGTCGGAATGTCAAATGCTTTCAACATCATTGATGGCTTCAATGGATTATTACTGGGTTACGTTATTACTTTAGCTTTATCGATATTTTTTTACGGATCTTTTAATAATCAATTTTTTATATCAAACATAATTTATGCATTATTTTATTCCTGCCTAGCAGTTTTAATTATAAATTCTCCTTGGGGAAAAATATTCTTAGGAGATGCAGGAGCTTACATGCTAGGCATATTAGTACCAACTGTCCTGATTTTTTATTATAAGGTAAATGCTTTATCACCATGGTTTGTTATGGCTATGTTGATATATCCTACTGTGGAAGTCTTGGTGTCAGTAATCAGAAAAATCATATACAGAAATATGTCTGCAATGGAGCCAGATGGTTTGCATCTGCATATGTTGATATACAAAAGAGTAAGTAAAAAATTTGGATTTAGAAAAATTAGATTAAGGCATTTTGTGGTAGCAATGTTTATTTTTACGTTAAATTTTCCTTTTATGTTTTTTGCTAATGTTTTCAGTACAAACACAAAAATTTTATTCTCAATATGCATCTGGTATGTCTTGGTATATTTGCTTATCTATTTTATTCTTTTACCTAGGTATATTTTTAAAAGGAAGTAAAGATTGAAAGTTCTAGTTACCGGTGCTGCAGGCTATATTGGAGGTACTTTTTGCCACAAATTGCTTTCATATGGTCATGAAGTGTTAGGCATCGATAATTACACTAACTCAGATAAAAAAGTTTCTGAATTTTTATTAAATAATTTCAACTCTTATAGTTTCCATAAAATTGATATAGCAAAAGAAGACAATTCCTTAGATGAAGTATTTAAAAATCATAAAGGAGATATTGATTGTGTCGTACACTTTGCTGCACTTAAAGCAGTTGGAGAGTCAGAAAGCAAACCAGTCCAATACTGGGAAAACAACATCATCTCAACTTTAAATTTGATCAAAACAATGAAGAGTCACGATATGAGAAAATTAATTTTTTCTTCTTCTGCCACTGTTTATGGTAATAATGCTAATCAACCACTTATTGAAAGTGAGTCTTTGTCTCCAATTTCTTGCTATGGGTCAACAAAGATAGCAAATGAGTACCTTCTAAACGATGTCGCTAAAGCTGGAGATATTGATGTTGTGATGTTGAGATATTTCAATCCAGTTGGTGCTCATTCTGAATGTATAATTTATGATGATCCGTACGCTTCACCTAATAATCTTATGCCGAGGGTGATAAGGGTTGCACTAGGTATTGAAAAACAGATGTATATTTGGGGTAATGATTACTCAACAAAAGATGGTACAGGTGCACGAGATTATATTCATATTGAAGATTTAGTTGAAGGGCATATTGCGGCAATAGATTTTGTAAAAACATTTAGTGGTTCAACTGCACTTAATCTTGGAACTGGTAATTCACTTACTGTTTTAGAATTAATCAAAAAATTTGAAAATATAAATGGTATTAAAATACCAATTTCTTTTGAAAAAAGACGTAAGGGAGATGTTGCTGAATGCTATGCTGATCCAGCGAAAGCACAAAAGATTCTTAACTGGAAAGCAAAAAAGACTCTTGAGGAAATGTGTAAGAGCTCATGGAAGCCATTCAAAAAATGAATTTGAATGAACTACAAGAACTAGCTATTAGTACTGCTAAAGAAGCAGGAGACTTTCTCAATAAAAGTAAACCTGAAAAAAAAGCAGTCTACAAAGAAGAAGGCCGAGATATCAAATTAATAATTGATCAAGATACGGAGAAGCTTATTAGATCAAGCCTTATGGGAACTAATATTCCAATATTGGGTGAAGAGTATGGAGGTGTAACATCAAAAGAGAGATATTGGGTCATAGATCCAATAGATGGCACTGCAAATTATTTTAGAGGTTTGGATGAATGTTGTGTTTCTATTGCTCTGATGGAGGGTAATGAAGCATTGATTGGCGTTATTTATAATTTTAATAACGATCAAATGTATACAGCTATCAAAGATCAGGGCGCATTTTTAAACAATATGAAAATTTCTGTTTCAGACATAGCTTCAAGAGATAAAGCTTCAATAACCACTGGTTTTCCAGCATCTGAAACAATTGAATCTTCAATGAGTTTCTTGGAAGACCTCAAAGGTTGGAAAAAAGTAAGGATGTTTGGCAGCGCAGCACTTTCATGTGCCTATGTAGCATCAGGAAAGTGTGATTACTATGCAGAAAAGGGAGTTTATCTTTGGGATATTGCTGCAGGTATTTGTTTGGTAAAAGAAGCCGGTGGTTGCGCAGACTTTAAATTGATACATAAAGAAAGGTATGAAGTTGTTTTCTCTAATAACTTACTATGAAGATTGCAGTTGTTGCCGATAAAAAAGCTGGCCATTTAAGCCAATGTCTTGGGCTTAGAGAAATCCTTAAGAGTTATAAAAAAGATAAAGATCTGTTTATTCTCAACAAAGACATTATTGCTTTCCCAGGATTTCTGGAAAGAGCCTTCACCTTAATCTATGAAAAATTATACCTTTTCATACTAAGGCTTCTTAACCCAAATTTAGCAGATCAAGATTTTGATCTAGTTATTTGCTCAGGCTCTAGAACAGCTATTCCAGCTTTTTTACTGGCTAAATTATCAAAAGCAAAAATTATTTATATCGGTACGCCAAAATATAGAATAATGAAAAAATTTGATGGTATTGTCTCAACCAAGACAGATTTAAGTTCAGTTTATAAAGTAATTACCACTGATTTGCCTCCTACTAAATTTAAGCCCTTTGAAGAGATGGTTGAACCAATTAAACAGAGTCTAGTTCTTATAGGTGGCGATGGGAGTGGTTACGATTATGGTGAAAGTGATTGGTACCGGCTTTCATTTGAATTTAAAAACATTAATACAACTTTTGTAAATTCGAGGAGAACACCGAAATTTGCATGGCGTAATTTAAAGGATAATTCTGGACCAAAACATAGTTATCTTGATATTGAAGAAACTGGTTTTGAAGAATTGCAAAATGCAATAGATACACATAGTCATATTTTTGTAACAGCCGATAGTACTAGTATGATTACTGAGATAATCACTCGAGGTTATTTCGTTAATGTGATAGAAATGCGAGGACCTATTAAAAAAGAGCATCATCATGAGATTATTGAAAGCTTCGAAAAGAAAGGACTACTTCGAATACTTAGACTTAACCAATTACAGCTTTCAGAAAATAAATTTCAACAAAATGTGAAAGATTTTGTTGTTACTGAAAGAGATGCCCTTAAATCTAGAATACTAGAATTATTATGAAATCTATTTGTTGGTTTAGGAACGATCTACGTGTCCTTGATAATCCTGCTTTACATCATTGTTGTAAGAATAGTGATGAGGTTATTGCTGTTTATTTTATTAATAGGGCACAATGGCAAGAGCATGACGATGCTCTAATTAAGATAAATTTTTGGTTAAGAAATTTAGAATTGCTACAAAATAAACTCAAAAAATTAAACATCCCGCTTGTAGTGCTAGAAGCCGATAATTATTCCGAAACTGCTTCAGTATTAAAAGATTTTTGCACTAAAAACGAAGTCAAGAATCTGTACTTCAATAATGAATACCCAATCAATGAGCTTAAGAGAGATAGGAATATTTATTCTAGTTTTAAGGAATCTGGGATTGGAGTTTTTACATACCATGACCAAGTTATCCATGAACCAGGCTCACTAAAAACAACTACTGGCAATAATTTTTCAGTTTATAGTCCATTTAAAAGAAAATGGTTTTCCGAACTACTCGAAGATCAGCTAGTAATACTTGACGAGCCAGAAAAACAAGAGAGCATGTGTGTTGAGCAAACAGATTTATCCAAATTCTTAGATGAATTTACTCACTCTAAGTCTGAACTTTGGCCTGCCGGTGAAGAATTCATACAAAACTACATCGATGAATTTTTAAAATTTAAAGGTACAACTTACAAAGTTAAGAGAAACTTTCCTGCAATTGATGCAACGGCAAAATTGTCGCCATATATTAATACGGGGATAGTTTCATCAAAATGGTGCCTTATAAAAGCTAGAGAATATAATAATGGTCAGCTAGATGATGGAAATAAGGGGATAGTTCATTGGGTTTCTGAAATACTATGGCGCGAATTTTATCGTCATATTATTTATAACTTTCCAAAGGTCTCAAAGAGTTTGCCTTTCGTAGATTACACCAAAAATATTCCTTGGAATGTGAACGAAGAGTGGTTAGAAAGATGGAAAGCAGGTAAAACTGGAATACCAATAGTTGATGCTGGTATTCGAGAGATGCTTGAAACAGGTTGGATGCACAATAGATTAAGGATGATCGTTGCCATGTTCTTGAGTAAAAACTTATTGATCAATTGGCAAGAGGGTGAAAAATTCTTCATGCGACATCTCATTGATGGCGATATAGCATCCAATAATGGTGGCTGGCAATGGAGTGCTTCCACAGGCACTGATGCTGCACCTTACTTTAGAATTATGAATCCAGAAACTCAGTCGATAAAATTTGATCCTCAAGGTAAATACATTAAAAGATGGGTGCCTGAATTAGCGGATTGTTCTGAGACAGAGGTTCATATGCCAAAAAGTCCAGAGAATTATAATTATCCGAAACCAATAGTCGATTTAAAAGAGTCAAGAAAGAATGCAATAGATGTATTCTCAGCAAGCAAAAGTTAAAATAAAGATATGGAAATCAATCACTTTTATATAAACGGAAATTTTGTTGATCCAATAGGGCAAGAAAAGATAGATTTAATTAATCCTGCTACAGAAGAGAAAGTTGGACATGTAGTTACAGGCGTAGAGCAAGATGTTGATGCAGCTGTCTATGCAGCTAAATCTGCTTTTAATGAAGCAAGCTTGTTAACTCTTGAGCAAAAAAAAGTTATCTTGCAAGAAATAATTGATGGGATGCAGGCCAGGAAAGAAGAGTTTGCTCAAGTTATCTCAGAAGAAATGGGAGCTCCTATTAAGGTAGCAAGAAGTGCACAGTTCGGGAGTGGTTTAATTCATTTTATCAATACCTTAAAAGTCATTGATAATTTTGGTTTTAGTGAAGTACACGACAACATTACTATTAATAAACTTCCTATTGGTCCAGTAGGCATGATTACGCCTTGGAATTGGCCTTTAAATCAGATGTGTACTAAGGTTGCTTCAGCTATAGCTGCAGGAACAACATTTGTGCTAAAGCCAAGTGAGATCACACCAGGTGCTGCTCATTTATTTGCTGAAGTAGTGCATGAAACAAGCATGCCCAAGGGGATGTTTAATTTAATACACGGTCATGGGGCTGTAGTAGGTAAAGCAATGAGTAAACATGCTGATTTAGAAATGATTTCATTTACTGGTTCAACTAGAGCAGGCATTGATATTCAAAAAACAGCAGCCGATAATATTAAAAGAGTTTCGCTTGAATTAGGTGGCAAATCTCCAAACCTGATATTAGACGACGTAGATCTAGAAAAAGCAGTATCAATGGGTATGAAACAATGTTTCTTTAATACTGGCCAATCATGCTCTTCACCCACAAGAATGCTTATTCCAAAAAATATGCTTGAAGAGGCAACTAGATATGCAGTAGCAACTGCAGAAAATATGACAACAGGGGATCCGGCCAATGAAGAAATCTTTTTAGGCCCGATTTCAAACAAAGTGCAATTCGAAAAAGTGCAAGACTTAATCCAAAAAGGTATTGATGAGGGTGCAACACTTGCATGCGGGGGTTTAGGTAGACCAGATGGATTAGAGAAAGGTTTCTTTGTTAAACCAACAGTCTTTAGTAATGTTGATAACAATATGACTATTGCCCAAGAAGAAATATTTGGTCCTGTAATTTGTTTAATACCTTATGAAGATTTAGAAGAAGCAGTAGAAATTGCCAATGACTCACCATACGGTTTATCAAGTATGATTTCATGCTCTGATGAAGCAAAAGGCCATGAAATTGCCAAAAGAATTAGAACTGGTCAAGTAATCGTTAATCGAGCTTCAAGAGGCGAATATCCTGCACCTTTCGGCGGTTTCAAAATGTCTGGCAATGGCAGAGAGCATGGGTTGTTTGGTATTGATGAGTACTTGGAAGTGCAAGCCGTAATAAATTAATTATGTTAAAATTTTAGACTTAAAATTTATATGGCAACTGTAGTTCTTGAAGTAAACGAAATACCCCTAAAAGTTCTTGATAAGTTCATCTTAGAGAACCCTGAATCTAATCTAAGTAAACTAAAATACAGAATCACAACATTAGCTAATGATCTTCCTGAAGATGAGTTATACCCCTCGCAGACATGGGCATCTATCAATACTGGTTTGCCATTTTCTCAACATCGAGTTAAATGGTTTTCTGATGAATTGAATACAGAAGAATTATATTGGCAAAAACTGCAAAAATTAGGATATAGAACAACAATAGTAGGTTCACTACACACTTCACCTGCTTCAAATTTCTTAAAAGAAGATCATAATTTTGATGTTTTTATACCTGATTTTTTTTCAAAAGATAAAACAACATTCCCTCGTAATTATGAAGACTTTCAGAATTTTAATATTGATGCAACGAATGAAAATAGGCGTGTTTCAAGCCTTGGTCTATTGAAAGATGCATTATTAGCATTTCTAAAAAAACCTAGCTTAAAGAACTGGGGTCTTAATAATCTTTTGGCCTTCAAGCAGATTCTACATATTGTTCTTTCCTCTATTTTTATAAATAAAGAAAGGTTAAGGCTAGCTCAGTTTGTAATGACCTCATCAATCTTTTATCAGTCTGTAAAAAATGGTTCAGAATTATCAATAATGTTTACAAATCATGTTGCATCGATGATGCATAGGTATTTGCATGCTTACATAGACATAAAAGATTGTCCTTATGATCAGAAATGGAAAAATAAATATAAAGATGAAGTAAATTTTTCAATACTTCTACTAGATGAATGGATTGGGAAAGTGTCTAGGCTAAAAGATAATAAAGAAATAGATATTATATTAATGAGCTCCATGGGCCAAAAGATCAATGATAAAATCAGCAAAGAACATTTAGAGAAATTTAATTATGATTTTATTCTTAGAGATCAAAAGAAATTTTTAAATATTCTTTTAGGTAATGAATCTCCAGATTTTGAAACAAAAGGAGTAATGGTCCCTCAATATTCATATGAATTTAATGATCAAAGCACAGCGAAGCTCATCCACAATAGAATTCTTGATTTAGGAACAGATAAGAATGAAAGATTCGGGCACTATACAAAAAATCCAATAGAAAATTCAGAAATCAGCGGACTATATATTAATTCTGATCTAAAAAATTCAACAATAACTTTAAGCGTACAATTAAATTCTGAAAATATTTCAATAAAAGGGAATTCTTTTACATATGATGAGTTAGGTTTTGAGAAATTTGATTCTGATAACCATCATTCCGGAGAGCATGACAAAAGAGGGGTGTTATGGTCTGATTTTGAACTATCAAACAAACAAGAAATAGATTACTTAGAAGTTGAAAGCTTAATTACAAACAATGTAAAAAATAATTATTCTAAAAAATCAGGCTCTTCTTCCCATAGAACATCAATAGTAGGTTGAAAACTAACATACGCTGATAGGTCATTAGCAACGTAATCTCTTGTAGCGCAAGCAGTTTCATGTGGGATAATTTTTGGCTCACCAACTGCCTCAGCTAGCAACTGTGATTTACAAGCGTCTTCCATATTCAAGAAGTACCAAACAGCTGTATCGACCATAGAGCCTGTTGTTAGAATGCCATGATTTTGTAAGATACAAAATTCTTTGTCGCCCAAAGCCTTTGCAATATTAATGCCTTCATCAGGCCCATTAGCCACGCCATCATAATCAGCAAATAAGGCTGTGCGTTCATAAAATGCACAAGAGTCTTGTGAGATTGGATCTAGCATTTTACCTAAAGTTGAGAAAGTTTTGCCATACATGGGATGAGCATGAGCAATTGAGTTAACATTTTCTTTAGCTTTGTAAATTTCAGAGTGGATACAAAAAGCAGCGTCTCCTGCTCTTACATTTCCGTATACTAGTTCACCTGCAAAATTCATCATCACAAGATCAGAAACTTTCATTTGTTTAAAGTGATAGCCCAGTGGATTCAGCCAAAAATGATCTTTGTACTCAGGATCTCTAAATGAAATATGGCCTGCTACACCAAGGTCGTAGCCTCGTCTGGAGAATATTCTAAAAGCTGCTGCCAATCTTTCTAAGCCAAACCGTCTTTGCTCTTCAATAGAACAAGCAGCAATATTAACTGAGTTTTCAAGACCTCTGCCTCGATAAGGAAGTTTGCCTTTATTGACGTCTATTTTATCTCCAATGCTCATAATAGATTTATAATATAACTAATATAATTATTAATATGAAAAAAAACCAATCCTTCCGAATCGAAAAAGATAGTCTTGGCGAGATTAAAGTACCAAGAAAAGCTCTTTGGGGAGCCCAGACACAAAGAGCAATTGAAAATTTTCCCATTAGTGGAATCAAATTTAAGTTTCCATTTGGACGTTCATTCATTAAAGCATTAGGCACAATAAAATATTCTGCAGCTGTAGCTAACCAAGATCTTGGTAATTTAACAGTAAAAAAAGCAGCTGCTTTAAAGTCCAGCGCAAAAATGGTTATTACTGGAGAAGTGGATGATCATTTTCCATTAGATGTCTTTCAAACTGGTTCAGGCACCAGCACAAATATGAATGCCAACGAGGTTATTGCTAACCTTGCTTCTAAGAAACTAGGCTCAGAAGTTAGCCCTAATGATGATGTAAATATGAGCCAAAGCAGTAATGACACCATTCCGACTGCTATTTGTCTAAGTGCTCTTTATGATATGGAGGATTTACTTTTTCCAGGATTAGATGTGTTGATCAACGAAATTGATACTAAAGCTAAGAAGCTTAAGGGCACTATCAAAACAGGCCGTACTCACTTAATGGATGCTATGCCGATAGACTTTGCCCAAGAATTATCTGGTTGGTCTGCCCAATTAAAAAGCTGCAAGACTTCATTAGTCACTGCAAATAAACGAATGCTCGAATTACCTCAAGGTGGTACCGCAATAGGCACTGGGGTAAATTCACACAAAAGTTTTGCTAAAAATTTCTGTGAAGCAGTTGAAAAAGCATCTGGATTAAAAGTAAAACCAGCTAGCAATTTCTTCCAGGGACTTAGTTCACAAGATAATGCAGCAGAATTATCAAGTGCATTAAAGAACTTATCTCTTGTTCTAATGAAGATATGCAACGATTTAAGATGGATGAATAGTGGACCACTAACAGGTTTATCAGATATTGAGTTAGAAGCACTACAACCAGGAAGTAGCATCATGCCAGGTAAAGTAAATCCAGTAATTCCTGAAGCAGTCTCAATGGCGTGTGCAGACGTTTTGGGTAATGATTTAACGATATCTGTTGCAGTGCAAAATGGTAACTTCCAGTTAAATGTAATGTTGCCTGTTATTGCCTATAACCTACTTAAAAGCATCAACCTTTTAGGAAACTGTATGCCTCTCCTAGCTAAAAAGTGTATTAAATCTTTCAAGGTTAATAAGAGCAACGTCAAAGAGAATCTTAATAAAAACCCAATTCTTGTGACTGCTTTGAACCCAATTATTGGCTATAAAAAAGCTGCTGAAATAGCAAAAAAAGCCTACAGTGAAAATAGAGCAATAATTGATGTTGCTGAAGAAATGACAACAATCGAAAGAAAAGAACTTGAAAGTCTATTGGATCCTAAGAACCTAATAAAACCTTATTTTTAAAATGTCTCTGAAAGAAAGCAAATGTGAAGCCTGCACAATAAATGCTCCCCTGGTCAGTAACTCAGAAGCAGAAGCTCTTATATCCGAACTTGATGGTTGGGTTATTGAAAGAGGTAGCGGTATAGATCAACTAGTAAAAACCTATAAATTTTCTAATTATGCAGAGTCATTAGATTTCTCTAATAAAGTAGCAGATTTAGCTGAAAGTGAAGATCATCACCCTAAGATTATTCTTGAATATGGTAGTGTTGAAATTTCATGGTGGTCACACAAAATAAAAGGCTTGCATAAAAACGATTTTATTTGCGCAGCAAAGACTGATCTTATCTAAAAATGAAAAGTGTACTCGTCGTCTACTCAGGTGGTCTAGATTCTTTTACTCTTTTAAATGAAGCAATCAATAAATTTGAACATGTTGAAGCAATAACTTTCAACTATGGGCAAAAACATAACAAAGAAATAGATTATGCAGCAAGATTTTGTGCTGAATCTAAAATCCCACATGAGATTGTGAACCTTGATCTAGAAAAAATTCTTTCAGGTTCTGCACTTGTAGGTGATACAGAAATTCCAGAAGGAAACTATGATAAAGAGAAAATGAAACAGACCGTGGTGCCTAATAGAAACATGATTATGATTTCAGTAGCTGCTTCATTAGCAATAAAGAATGAACTTGATTACCTCTGGTATGGTGCCCATGCTGGTGATCATGAAATATATCCTGATTGCAGGCCAGAATTCATCGATAAATTAGGAGCTGTTCTTAGTATTTGCGATTACCATCAATTAAATTTTGAAGCACCATATATGAGCTTAAGCAAGAATGAAATTGTAAGCAAAGGCCTAAAAATGAATTTAAATTATGCCCATGCGTGGACCTGCTATGTTGGAGGTAGCAAACCTTGTTTAAAATGTAGCTCTTGTTTAGAAAGGGCATCAGCATTTAAATTTAATCAAACAGAAGATCCATTAAATGACATATAGAATTAAAGAAATTTTTTTTACTCAGCAAGGTGAAGGCAAAAATACAGGTAAAGATTTTATCTTTGTCAGATTTTCTGGTTGTAACCTATGGAGCGGTAAAGAAAAAAATAGAGCATCTGCAATCTGCTCATTTTGCGACACAGATTTTTATGGAACCGATGGTATAAATGGCGGTAAATACCAGGCAAAAGACTTAATTGAAAAAATTAAATCACTTTGGATTTCAGCTGATAACCAGATTAGAGTAGTTTTAACTGGTGGTGAACCTTTACTGCAAGTTGATAAAGGTTTAATAAGCGCACTAAAGAAAGAAAATATTTATATAGCTGTGGAGACGAATGGTACTTTAGAAGCTCCAGACGGAATCGACTGGATCTGTATGAGTCCTAAAGCTAATACAGAAATTAAATTAAGGAAGGGGTCAGAAGTTAAAGTTGTCTATCCGCAAAAAAACCTTAACCCTGATAATTTTAATGTTTTAGATTTTAAGAATTTTTATATTCAACCTATGGATTCTGAAAATTACGAAGATAATGTTTCTCAATCTGTAAAGTACTGTATGCAAAATCCTAATTGGAAGCTTAGCCTGCAAACCCATAAAATTCTTGGAATAAGATAAAAGCACCAAAAGTAAGAACTATCCAAGAGCCAAAAGCATGTCTTTCTTGGTACCTCCTAGAAGCAATTATTTTAAGAACTAGTAAAGAAGCTGAGATAGTTATCAAATATAGTGCATTAGGAAAACCTAGATAAAGTGTTATAGATCCAAGCAATATAATATCGCCTAGACCTAAGCCCTCTACTTTTCTATATTTCAGGTAGCCCCAATACAGAGTCAGGAGAAATAAAGCTACTGCTCCAGCAAACAATAAGTTTTCTATGAATGATGTATTAGCAATAACCCAAATAAAGATGAAAATATTTAGTCCAATTGGTATTTCTTGGTATTTTTCATCAATAAGAGCTAGCAAGATCAGTGCTGGAATGATCAATCCCAAAGAAAATAAATTCCCCATATATACGCACAAAACAAAGAAAGCTGCTAAAACTAATTCTGTAAATAAATACTTAAAACTAAGTCTTTTTTTACAGCAGCTAGATTTACCTAATTGAAAGATATAAGAGAGAATCGGCACTAAATTATGAGCATTTAGTTGCTGCCCACAATGATCACAAACTGATCTTAACTTTGCTGTTTTATTATCACTGCCATAGTTGTCATATTCATGTACTAAGAAACTTGCTAATACAGCTCCAAACACTGCTGCAAAAAAATAAGAAACTATCATTGATTCTGGCATCTTGAGATCAAATATTGACTTGTTATATACTATATTATGGAAAAGGTTCACAAAGAAGCACTAACTTTTGACGATGTTTTGGTTATACCAATGCACTCAGATGTCCTGCCTAAAGAAGTCTCATTAAAAACAAGATTCACTAAAAATATTAGTTTAAATTTACCATTTTGCTCTGCAGCAATGGATACTGTGACCGAGTCCAAAATGGCAATAGCTCTCGCATCACTTGGCGGTATAGGAATTATTCATAAAAATAACTCTCCAGAAGAGCAAGCTTTACAAGTTAAATTAGTTAAAAAGTTTGAGAGTGGCATTGTCAGAGATCCTATAAGTATTAAATCTACTAATACCATAGAAGAACTCAGACAATTAACATCAGAACTAAAAATCTCAGGCATGCCGGTTGTTGATGGAGATGAGTTGAAAGGAATTGTAACTGGAAGAGACTTTAGATACGCAAAAAACCAAGAACAAACTGTTTCAGAAATCATGACTCCAAGAGATAAGTTAATAACAGTACAAGAAGGTGAAAGCCAAGAAGTGGTTAAGTCATTGATGTATAAACATAGAATTGAAAAAGTTTTAATTTTAGACGATCAAGACAAACTCGTTGGTTTGATAACAATGAAAGATATAGAAAAGTCTATTGATTACCCACTTGCTTCAAGAGATACAGAAGGCAGATTAATTGTTGGTGCAGCAATAGGCGTAGGGAAGGATCTGAAAGAGAGAACTAAAAAGCTTGTGGAAGCTGGAGTAGATGTT
>QCMX01000002.1 GCA_003213455.1 SAR86 cluster bacterium AG-422-P06
GGCGGCTTTAAAGTAGATGTCTTGGAAGAAAAAGATATGAAGAAGCTTGGTATGGGCTCACTACTATCTGTTTCTGAAGGAAGTGTCGAACCAGCAAAGCTTGTAACCATGCAATACAATGGCGGCAAAAAAGGTGCTAAGCCAATCGTCCTTGTTGGTAAAGGTGTAACTTTTGATACCGGTGGTATCAGCCTTAAGCCTGGTGCAAAAATGGATGAAATGAAATGGGATATGTCTGGTGCAGGTTCAGTTATTGGAACTATGGCTGCAGTAGCTGCTTCAAAACTACCAGTTAATTTGGTTTGTGCAGTTGGGCTTACCGAAAATATGCCTGCTGGCAATGCCACCAAACCTGGTGATGTCGTAACATCAATGTCAGGACAAACTATTGAGGTACTTAATACTGATGCTGAGGGCAGATTGGTACTATGCGATGTTCTAACTTACATAGAAAAATTTGATCCAAAGGTTGTTATTGATACAGCGACTCTTACAGGAGCTGTTATTGTTGCGCTTGGGAATGTTGCAGCTGGCGTTATGGGTAACGATCAAAAATTGGTTGATAAAATTTTGGAGGCTGGACAAGTCTCGGGTGAAAAAGCTTGGCAGTTGCCTTTATGGGATGAATACCAAAGTTATTTGCACTCAAATTTTGCTGATATTGCCAATATAGCTCCAGGTAGAGCTGCTGGAACAATCGAAGGTGGTTGTTTCTTATCCAGATTTACAGAAGATTATAAATGGGCTCACGTTGATATAGCTGGAGTAGCTGATATCGGTGATGGCAAAAATAAAGGATCTACTGGTAAGCCAGTTGGTCTCTTATTTGAGTATGTAAATAGTAATCGTTAATGGCAGCAACGTTCTTTTCAGGCTTTAAAGACCAAGAATCTGCGCTTAATTTTTTATTAGAAAAAATTTATGCGGGCTTTCAGATGCAAAGTTCAATTTGTGTGGTCTTGAAAGATGAAGAGCATTGCACTGATTTTAGAAAAAGTCAGCAAAAGAAGTATTTTGAGAATGCCAAAATTGAATATCTCTACGATGAGAATATATCTTTTATCAATGAGCAGCCAGCTGGTCATTTTGATGAAGTGCATATCTTAAGTGATAAAGTTTTGGAGCTGCCGTTAGATGTCTGTGAGAATATCTTTGTCTACACAACCTCTGCCGATGAAGAGATAACCAAAGCATCTCGTGAACTTTATGCTAACCTGAAGAAAAATAACATTGAGTTAAATCACAAAGCAATCTAATGGAAGCGCAATATTCTCCAATTCAGATCGAAGAAAAATGGTCAAAGATTTGGGCAGATAGAGAATTAGAACGGCCTGGATCTGAAGATCATTTCTCTCAAATTATTCCACCACCTAACGTCACGGGGACCTTGCATATGGGTCATAGCTTTCAGTACGCCATCATGGATTTCTACACAAGATATCACCACATGAAAGGCACTGATTCCTACTGGCAAGTTGGGACAGATCACGCGGGCATAGCAACGCAGATGGTAGTAGAGAATAACTTGCTCAATGAAGGTAAGTCTAAAGATGACTTAGGTCGTGAAAAATTTTTAGATGAAGTCTGGAAATGGAAAGAATACTCAGAAGGCAAGATCTCTTCCCAAATGAAAAGACTTGGCATCACAGTTGAGTGGGATAAGTACCGTTTTACTTACGATGATGATTTCTGTGAAGCAGTAAACAAAGCTTTCGTTGAACTGTATCGTAAAGACAAAATATATCGAGGTTATCGACTAGTAAATTGGGATCCATCGCTTAAGACTGCTGTTTCTGATCTGGAAGTAGTTCGCCAAGAAAAAGATGGCTTACTTTGGCATATTTCCTATCCTTTAGCAGACTCAGATGAAGCGCTTATAGTTGCAACTACAAGGCCGGAAACAATGTTTGGTGATATGGCAGTAGCGGTTAATCCTAAGGATGACAGATTTAAACATCATATTGGCAAGTACGTCGAATTGCCTTTTGTTGGTAGAAAAATTCCTGTGATTGGTGATGAGTACGTTGATATGGAATTTGGCACGGGGTGTTTAAAGATTACGCCAGGCCATGACTTTAACGATTACGATATCGGGAAGAAATATGCCTTACATGAAGTGGATGGGGTAGTACAAACCTCAGATAAACTTGAAGATTTTGCCCCAATAAATATTTTTACCGATGAAGCATTCTCAAATGATATGGTGCCTGCACCATTTAATAACCTTGACCGCTTTAAAGTTAGAAAAGCTGTTTTAGAAGAGCTTAAAAATAAAGAATTATTAGTAAAAGAGGAAAAGCATCACATCAGTGTACCTAGAGGCGAAAGATCCAACATAGTAATTGAGCCAAAACTTAGTTATCAGTGGTACGTTAAGACAGAAGAGATGGCTAAAAAAGCTAATGATGCTGTTAATAATGGTGAAGTAGTTTTCCACCCAGGCAATTGGGATAAAACTTATTTTAACTGGATGGATAATATCCAAGACTGGTGCATTAGTAGACAAATTTGGTGGGGCCACAGAATTCCAGCTTGGCATGACGACGAAGGCAACACCTACGTTGGGTTTAATGAAGCCGAAGTTAGAGAATTTTATGGTCTAGATGGTAGAGCTTTAAGACAAGAAGAAGATGTGCTTGATACTTGGTTCTCAGCCTCACTTTGGCCATTTGGTTCACTAGGCTGGCCAAAAGAAACTGAAGATTTCAAAAAATTCTTCCCTACTACACTCTTGGTTACAGGTTTTGACATTATCTTTTTCTGGGTAGCTCGCATGATGATGATGAGCTTAGAGTTCACCGGCAAGGTGCCTTTCAAAGATGTCTATGTCACAGGCTTAATTCGAGATGAAAACGGTCAAAAGATGTCTAAATCTAAAGGGAATATTATCGACCCAATCGATTTAATCTATGGTATCGATCTGGAAGATCTAGTTACCAAAAGAACTGCCAACTTAATGCAAGAAGGCTTGGCTGAGAAGATCGAACGTAAGACAAGAAAACAATTTCCTAATGGTATTGACTCTTATGGCACCGATGCCGTGCGCATGACCTTCTATTCCTTAGCAACTCATACCAGAGACATTAGTTTTGAATTAGGTCGTCTGAAAGGCTATAGAAACTTCTGCAACAAAGTTTGGAACGCAGCCAGGTTCATTAACAATTATCCAATGGAGTCCAAGGAATTTGTTGTGAAGAATGATGCCGATAAATGGATCGAGGACGAATTTAATAAAGTCACCGAGCAAATTCACAAAAACATTGCTGAGTACCGACTCGATTTTGCCATGAATGAACTTTACGAATTCTTCTGGGGTAAATTTTGCGATAAATATATCGAAGAATGCAAAACCTCAGGTGAGACCGCCAACTTACATCCAATGCTGAAAAAAATTCTTGTGCTTATGCACCCATTCTGTCCCTTCATTACTGAAGAGATTAATGAGCTTGTCTTTAAAGATGGTTCATTGATGGATCTTTAAAAAAAAAATTCAATCCCTATTTATAATTGATGGCAAAGACACTACTTATTGGCGCAAATTCAACAATTGCTCAAGCTTTACAAGAAAATTCTAATAGAGAGTTTATTTGTCTTGCTCGTTCCGAAGGAAATCTTAATCTTGATGGTGATCTCTCCGAGCTAGATGACGTTACAGACATCAATGGCTTGGTATATTTTCCAGGCACAATAAATTTAAAACCCTTCACTATGTTAAAAGAAGAAGATTTTATTAATGACTTTCAGGTGAATGTCTTGGGTGCAGCTAGAGTAGTTAAAAAAGTAATCAATAAATTAAAGGAAGCTGAAGGTTCAAGCGTTGTTTTCATCTCAAGTGTAGCTGCCAATGTGGGATTACCTTTTCATGCTAGTATTGGTGCTTCAAAATCAGCACTGGAAGGCATGGCTCGTTCTCTGGCAGCAGAATATACCAATGCTAAGGTTTGCTTCAATGTGGTGGCTCCAAGCCTTACAGAAACAAACCTTTCAACCAACCTTTTGAAGACAGACAGATTAGTTGAAGCTAGCAAAGAGCGAAATCCAATGAAAGAGATTGGTGACCCACATAAGATTGCTAAGACAATAGATTTCTTACTTGATGCCCATAACAACTGGATGACTGGCCAAATAATCCATGTCGATGGTGGCATGAATAACCTAAAGTAATCTAATCTACTAGTTTATTTGGATCTTTCTGGGAGACTTCCCAACGTTTTCTAAGATAATTACAGTTTTCACAAGATCTTGCTGGTTTTGGCATATCTCCATCTAAGGTAGCTTTAGCATTTAAGACTGCCTCTTCCACCCAACTGTTATCGCATTCTAATTTAACCAGATGCAAATCAAAGGTTAATTGTTGATTAAACATAGGTTCATGTTTTTTGCCGTTGTAATAAACTAAGTAACCTTCTGAGGCTACATTAAAGCCGTTCTTTTCTAGTAACCATTGGTACATCTCAAGTTGTCTGCGATAACCTTTGGCGTATTCCCATTTGGAATAGGTGTCTTCCCAGTCAAAAACATTCTTAGAAGTAGACTTCACATCAATCACTATTAAGTCGCCATTAGGTTTTTCCCAAATATCATCTACCGCACCGCCAAAGTTGTAGCCTGCTGCTTCATCAATGTGCCTTATGCCTTTAAAGTTATTGCGCCACTCATCCATTTTTTCATGCGCAAAAGGCACTGCATCTATACCATGCTCTATAAACATTGGATGTGGTTCAGCCTTGGCACGATAGTGGTCAAATTCGTTTTTACAGAGATTATCTACAGCACTATTGAGTGTGAAAGGTAGGCTGGGTGGTCTAATTTTATGTTTGTAAGCAAGGTAAAAACACCTTTGGCAATTCAAGTGCTGTTCTACCGCTGATCTACTTATCTTATGCATCTCTTAACATCTCTATATGAGGTATATTATCCTCTAAGTATTCCTCACTAGCCTTAATAAAACCAAACTTTTCGTAATAATTTTCTAAATGGCTTTGAGCTGAGATTCTAATAGCTGTTGGTTGGTCTGCGCATAGTACTTCGATAGCTCTATTGATAACAATTTCAGCTAAACCTTTATTACGATGTGCCATTTTGGTCACTATGCGTCCTAGAGATGGTTCGGCAAATCTACACCCTGCTGGGTTAATTCTTAGATAGCTTGCTATCTCGCCAGCTTCTTCAACCCACATATGTAAACATTGATCATCAACGCCATCTAAGTCTTGATAGGGGCAGTCTTGTTCTATAATAAAGACTGCGATTCTTAACTGGATGATCTCATAGAGTTCAGTCTTGTTTAATTGCTCAAAACTTTTTATGATGACTGCTCGATTTTGATTGGACATAAAGAAATTATGAAAGAAAGTGTTTACGATTACAAAGTAAAAGATATAAACGGTAAAGAAGTCTCAATGGCAGACTTCAAAGATAAGGTTTTACTGATAGTAAATGTCGCCTCCACTTGTGGTTTTACTCCACAATACGAAGGCTTACAAAAACTTTACGATAAATATTCTGAAGCTGGTTTAGAAATTCTAGGTTTTCCTTGCAATCAGTTTGGTGCGCAAGAAAAAGGCGACGAATCCGATATTAAAGAGTTTTGCAGTCTGAATTATGCCGTCACTTTTCCAATCTTTAGCAAAATCGATGTTAATGGTGCAAATGCCGATCCATTGTTTGAATTCCTGAAAGATAAAATGAAGGGTTTCTTGGGCACTGAAAGTGTGAAATGGAATTTCTCTAAGTTTTTATTAGGCAAAGATGGCACGGTTGAGAAAAGATATGGCTCTTTAGATTTCCCAGAAGCAATAGAACCTGATATTAAACAGCTTCTAGGTGCATAATAATTGCATCCTCTCTACCGTTCTTAGTTTGATAATAATTTTTACGGACTGAAAGTTCTTGGAAACCATTCTTACGATAAAAATCATGTGCAATTTTATTAGATCTACGTACTTCTAACAATGCAGTTTTAAGCTCAAATAATTTCATGCGCTTCAGAAGAATACTTACCATAAAATCACCAACTCCTTGCCTGCGCATCTCCTCTACTACTGAAATATTTTGTAAATGACATTCATCCAGGACTTTATTGGCTATACAAAAGCCAATAAGTTTTGAATTATGAATAACCACAAAACTCATAGAACGTAATTCTAGAATTTTATCAAAAGTATGTTTGGACCAGGGTGTGGGATTTGAATAAGCTTCAATATCCATCACATCATCTAAGTGATGTTCGGAAAAATTTTCAATTATGTAGTTATTCGCCGGTGAAATTTGGTTTTCTCTTTTCTATGAAAGCTGTAACACCTTCGATATTGTCTTTTCTGCCAACCATTTCTTCTTGCAATTTAGCTTCAGCTTTTAAATTGTCTTCATAAGACTTATTGAAGCTATCTCTCATTAAATGTTTAGTCTTAAAAATTGCTCTGGGCGCTAAAGTAGCATAATGCTTAGCTAGCTCCATCGCTGTATCAAAGGCTTGGCCATCTTCAGATATCTCAGAACACATACCAAGACTCAAGCACTCCTCTGCGCTAACTCTTTTTGCCTCTGCAGCCATTCTAAATGCTTGTTGGTAGCCCACTACTTTTGTAAGCAGCCAATTTGAACCACCATCTGGAATAAGAGCAATTTTTGAAAATCCTATTTGGAAAAAACTGGATTTAGCCATCACAGAAATATCTGAACTTAAGTAATAAGCGCAACCAATGCCAGCACATGCTCCTTCAACAGCAGCTATCACAACTTTATCCATATAAACTAGGTTATTTAAACCAACGTGATAACCCTCATTTAAGCCTTGCTCTACACTCTCCCAGCCCATGCCGCCTTCCATTGCAGCTGTTAAGTCAGCGCCACCACAGAACGCACTCTCGTCGCCAGTGACAACTACAGCTCTATACTTAGGGTCTTTAGCTTTTTCTGAATAGTCGTTAAAAAGTAAAACAGTTTCTGGGTCTAGAGCATTTCGCTTCTCTGGTCTATTTAATTTAATCACAGCGATGTTGCCATGATCTTCGAATAATACTTTTGGTTCACTCATTTAATTCTTCCGCTATAAGATAATTGTTTGCCTTACTCAAAATAACACCTGTTCTCTGAGCGTCTTCTCTATAAAATTTTATCGTAGGATTAGCATCTTGTCTTGATTGAAAGAAAGATTTTTCTAACTCTTTCATTTGGCTTTCATTGGGCGAAGTAAACGATTGTTGATCTAGCCAGATTCGAATTAATTCTGCCCTTTCAAAATAATCGAGCTTAGAAAGCTGATCTAGAAGCAAACCATCTTCATCGCAAAGCGTTTTTAGCTTTTCTGTAAGAAATTGATGGTAAAGTTTGCTTTGTTTTGACAATAAGTTTGCCATCCGCGCTGTATTTTTTTTTGCTCCAGGCCAACGTTCAAGAATTAAAGGGATAACCTTGTTTCTTAAAAAGTTTCTGCTGTATGAATTGTCTTGATTGGAATGATCTTCGATAAAATCTAATTGGGCTTCAGTAATAAATTGTAGAATTTCCTCTTTGCTGACGTGCAAAAGAGGTCGAATTAAATCCTTGCCATTTATTTTGGTATGTCTTTGGATGCCTGTGAGACCTTTGAGACCTGTACCTCTCAACACACGAAAAAAAACTGTCTCAACTTGATCATCTATATGATGGCCAAGAATTATTGCTGTATCTTGGCTGTATGTATTAAAGATGTTTTGCCTAGCTGAACGTGCAGCAGCTTCAAAACCTTGACCTGATTCCTTTATTTCAGCCTTTTGACATGCAAAGCTGATGTTCTGCTTAGCGCAGAATGATTCACAATGTTTTAGCCAATCTGAGCTATCGGCTTGCATTTGATGGTCTACATAAAGAGCGGATAATTTCGATGCTTGATCGTGTGACTTAAGGAATTCATTGGTAGCAAAGAGTGCTAGGGTTGAATCAGCACCACCACTGAACCCAACAACAATATTTTTAGCTTTCAACAGAATTGCTTGTTCTGATTTATTGAAGAAATCCATACTAGACTCCAATGCTTTTGAATTTTTCGTATCTTTTGCTGGTTAAGCCTTCGATTGAATGTTTTGAGAGTCCTTTCAGTTCATCTAAAAAATACTTTTTAACTTCAGCGTAAGTCTTTTCATGGTTTCTATGGGCACCACCTATTGGTTCTTTCACAATTTCATCAATAATGCCAAGTTCTATTAAATTTGAAGCATCAAGCTTTAAAGCATCGGCAGCTTCTTCAGCATTTTTAGCTGTACGCCAAAGTATGGAGGCGCATGCCTCTGGTGATGCAACCGAATAGATCGAATATTCCAACATACCAATCCTGTCAGCTAGTCCAATTCCAAAACCACCACCTGAACCACCTTCGCCAATAACTAAGTTAACAATTGGAGTCTTAAGATCTGACATAACCTCTAAGCTCTTAGCAATAGCTTCATGTTGGCCAGAAGATTCTGCCTTAACACCTGGGTAAGCACCGGGTGTATCAATTAAAGTTAAGACTGGTATAGAAAATTTCTCAGCTAATTTCATAAGCCTATTAGCCTTCCTAAAACCTGAAGGATGAGGCATACCAAAATTTCGACTTACTCGTTCTTCTGTTTCACGGCCTTTTTCATGACCTATTACAACTACTGGGTAATTATCCAGAAAAGCAAAGCCTCCAATGATAGCTTTATCATCCTCACCTAAACGATCTCCATGCATTTCTTCAAAACCATCAAAAACATTATTAATGTAATCAACTGTATGTGGTCGGTTAGGGTGTCTAGCGACTAGAACTTTCTGCCATGGGCTTAAATTTGAATAAATCTTCTCAGTCTCTTCTTTAGATTGCTTTTCTAAAGCAGAAATTTCATCGGCTAAATTAGCAGGAGCTGGCACGATCTGTTTTAACTGCTCTATCTTTTCAAGGCAGGTGTAAATTGGTTGTTCAAACTCTAAATGTTGTTCCATGATTAAAAAAGCTTGTAGTTTTCTTCTCCAAATATCTCATTTATTTTTTCGAACGTACTATCCTCTAGGGAAACCTTAAGGGTGTCAACTTTTAGCTCACTAGAAATATTGAGATCATCGTCCTTTAAATTAAGTATTACATCTATACCATCAGGATCATTTAAGGCTTTTAACTCCTCAAATTTACCGTTTCCAAGTTCTTTTAGCTGTTTTCTTGAGACATCAAATCTTATTTTGGAAGTTAATGTACTGCGCGCAAGCTCAATTGGCATTACATCAGTAGCCCTTACCTTTATACCCACATCCTCATAATTACCTCTTCTATAATCATCTGCTACAACTGTACCCTTAATCATGACTACACCATTCTCTTTGAATAAAGGTTTCTTTTCATCGTGCAATTCTATCGGCACTGAAACATCAATAATTCCAGTTTCATCAGAGATTTCGAGAAAGACAAAAATACTAGTGCCTTTTTTTACAATCCTTTTATGGTTAATGAGTGCAGGGATATATTTCTCATTTGTTGTAGTCATGAGTTTATTGATAGGCTGAATTCTAGATGACAAGGTCTTCCTCAATAAAGTAACTGGATGCTTACTGTAATAGAAGCCAAACGATTCTAATTCCATTTTCAGTTTTTCTGATTCAGAAAATTTTTGAAGCTTGTATCCTGATACTTTTAAATCACTTTGTTCTGCAAACATCTCCATAACGGCAGATTCTTTAGATTTAAATTTTTGTTCTGATGCTTCTAAATAACTTTTCACAGAACTAACAGCTTCATCTCTTGAACAGATCTCATCAAAAGCACCTGCTTTAGCCATACTCTGCAAAGATCTTATGCCCCCTTTTCTTAAATCAACGCGTGAAGCAAAATCCATCAAGCTTGTAAATCTACCATTTGCTCTTTCAGCGCAAACTTCCTCAATAAATTTTCGACCAACATCTTTAAGAGCTGCTAACCCATATTCAATCTCATCTTTATCGTTAACAATAAAACTTGGGTGGGAAGTGTTAATATTCGGTGACTTGATTTTAACTTCCATAAGAGCACAATCTTTGACGTGTGGTTCGAGTTTATCTGTTTTGTCTTGCTCTGAAGATAAAACAGATGCTATGAAATGCGATGGATAATGAGTTTTTAGGTAGGCTGTTTGATAGGCAATTAAAGCATAGGCTGCTGAGTGTGATTTATTGAAGCCATAACCAGCAAATTTTTCGATATTATCGAAAATTTCATTCGCTTTTTTCTTGCCAATACTATTATTATCACAACCCTCAACAAAAACGCTCTTCTCTGCTTCCATAACATCAGCTTTCTTTTTTCCCATTGCTCTTCGCAGATTATCCGCATCACCAAGCGAGTATGATGCTAAGACCTGCGCAGCTTCCATTACTTGTTCCTGATAAACAAATACGCCATATGTTTCATTTAGCACCTTCTTAAGAGCTGGGTGCTGATAAGCAATGCTTTCACGTCCATTTTTTCTGTTGATATAGTCATCCGCCATACCGGAATTCAATGGTCCTGGCCTATATAAAGCTACAAGAGCTGTAATATCAGAGAAGTTCTCTGGCTTCATTCTTTTTATCAAGTCCATCATGCCACTAGATTCGAGCTGGAATATACCTTTTGTTTTACCAGAACTTAGTAGATTAAAAACTTTTGAGTCTTCGTAAGAAATATTATTTAAATTGAAATCAGGATTAATCTTTTGAACAGATTTCACAGCATTATTAATTACGGTGAGTGTTCTTAAGCCAAGAAAATCGAATTTTACAAGACCTACATCTTCAACATCATACATATCGAGTTGTGTTGCCATTGAATTCGTCTCAGCATCATAATGCAATGGCGTAAATTCATGGATATCATTTGGTGCTATAACAACACCAGCAGCATGCTTACCAATGCTTCGAGCACAGCCCTCTAGTTTTAAAGATAGTTCCAGCACCTCTGCTGCTTCTTCATTGTCTTTACGTAATTGCTGAAGTTCAGGAGACTCATCTATTGCTTCTGTAAGTTTAATACCAGGAGTTAGAGGTATCATTTTGGCAATCATATCTCCAAAGCCATATGGTTTACCCAAAATTCTTGTTACATCTCTTGTGACCCCACGTGCTGCCATAGTTCCCAATGTTCCAATCTGTGCAACAGAATCTACACCATATTTGTTTTGTACATATTCAATGACCTTATCTCGTCCTTCGATACAGAAATCAATATCGAAATCAGGCAAAGACATTCTTTCAGGGTTCAAGAATCTTTCAAAAAGCAAACCGTGCTCAATAGGGTCAAGGGCTGTAATTGATAACATGTAAGCAACTAGGGATCCGGCACCTGAACCTCTTCCAGGGCCTACTGGTATTGCTTGCTCTTTAGCCCACTTAACAAAATCCATAACAATTAGAAAATAACCGGGATAACCTTTTTCGATGATAATTTTTAGTTCTTTATCTAGCCTCTCTTGATAGATATTTTTGTCTAGTTTCTTGTTGCTCTTTAGATAATCGTCTAATTTAGTTTGCGCTAATTCCTCAAGATGTTCTGACAAGGTCTTGCCTTCCTGTACCTCATAAGATGGCAGGTAGTACTGTCCTTCTTCTAGAAATACATTGCAAAGCTTTGCTACTTCAATCGTATTGTTGAGAGGCTCTTCTCCGTGGACTGCACTTAATTGCTCTCTTGTTTTAAAGTATTGTTCGTTTGATACAACTGGATTATCAATTTCATCTTTCAATAATGTTGAGTTATTAATTGCAACTTTTGCTTGATGCGCAAGATGGTCTTCTTTTTCCAAGAATAAGACATCATTTAAAGCAACTACCGGGATATTCTTCTCATGAGCTATGTTGCAAACAAAGGAAGTAGCTTGATCGTAACCTTGCTCATTGAAGCACGAAGCTCCTATGAAAAAGTTCTTATTAAAAGCATCTGAATACTTAGATAATTCTGCTTCTATGAGCTCTTTTTCTTTTTTCGAAGCAAGATTCTTAATATTTGTTGATGATGCAGGCAAAATACAAACAAGATCGGAGCTATTCTTTAAAATATCTTCTTCTGGAACACTACGCTTCTCTATTCCAGAGGTAATGAATGATTCTGTGCTAAGTTTGAATAAATTTTCTAATCCATTTTTATTTTTGGCTAATAAAATTAGGCTTGTGTACCCATTTGCCACTTTGACATCAAAATCAACGCCACAAATTGGTTTGATACCTTTTCCCATGGCATAGTTGTAAAACTTTACCAAACCAAAAAAAGTATTTTTATCAGCCAATGCCACAGCATCCATGCCTCTTTCTATTGCTTTATCCACTATCTCATTTGTTTTAGGCAAGCCACAAGAAATGCTGTAATGTGATTTGGTTTGTAAGTGAATAAAATTAGACATCATTAAATTTTAAAACTTTTTCTGTGAATGTTTGTATATCCCAAATAATTAATGGCATTTTTATGATCTTTTGTTGGATAACCCTTATTTCTTTCAAAAGCATAGCCCTCAATTTCCTTTGCATACTTAATCATTAGCTGGTCCCTAAAATGTTTTGCAACTATTGAAGCAGCCGCAATTTCTTGGTGTTGCTCATCTCCTTTTACTATTGCTTCAGCATTATCTAAATTCTCAGGGACATGTATTCCATCAATAATAATTTTTGCTGGCTCAACTGGTAGATTATGTACTGCTCTTTGCATAGCTAGGTGTGTTGCTTTCAGAATATTTAGAGCATCAATCTCTTTGGGAGTTGCAATGCCTATACCCACATAAAAATTCTGATTAATGTATTTAGCTTGTCGAGCTCTATTTGATTCAGAGGTTTTTTTTGAATCTTTGAAAACTTGCTCTGGCTTATTATGTCCAAAAACTACCGCTGCTGAAATTACAGGGCCAGCTAAACATCCAACACCAACCTCATCAACTCCTGCAATCATCGTATAGTCTTTCTACAAAATCACCTAGATTAGTTTGAGTTAACTTGTCTTTTACTGATTTAATCATTTCTTGTCTAAACTCATAATCAGCAAGATTTGAGGTTAAGTCGTGGGCAATATTCTCGGAGGTAGCTTCTGACTGTATCAGCTCAAGAAATACTTCTTCATCAGCAATTATATTGGGAATGCTCGCAAATTCTGACAGCATTAAGCGCTTAAGAATAAAATGGTTAAACCAATTAGTCTTATAAACGACAGTTGTTGGAATTTCTGCAAGAAGAGTCTCTAGAGTTGCGGTTCCGGAACACACAACTGCTGCTTTCGACTTTTTCAAAACCTCTGCAGATTGAACATGTTCACATGTAATAAATTTATGATCCTGAATTTTATGTTGTATTAAATACTTATCTTCTTTTTTATAAACTGGGATTACAGCCCTAAAATTTTCTTCAAAATTAAATTGATTGAATCCATCAATCATCACGTCCAGATTATTTTTTATCTCAGACTTTCTGCTTCCAGGCATAATGCACACAACATTATCTTTGAATTGATTTTCGTAAGCCTCTTTCTCATCTATTAATGGGTGACCAATACAAAATGCCTGTTTTCTAACGTTTGCACAGTATTCCAATTCAAAGGGAAATAGACAAAGCATGTAGTCAACATGCTTAAAATGCTTTACCCTTCCTGGCCGCCAAGCCCAAACAGAAGGACAGACAACGTGAATAGTTTTAATACCTTCTTTTTGCATCTGTTTATGTATCTCAAAATTAAAATCTGGTGCATCTATACCAATAAAGATATCTATTTCTTCCTTGATGAAATCTTTGATTAATTTTTTTCTAAATTTGGTAATCTTGCTGTAGTTAATAATTGGGTCAACTAGACCCATTATCTCTAAAAGTGATCGCTCGCTAGAAATCCCATAATTAGATAGTGGTCCTGAACCAACTCCTACTACTGTGAGGTCATCAAATTTTTGCTCTAAAACTGAAAGAAGTTTTGATCCTAGTAAATCTCCAGAAGGTTCAGCTGAGATAATCCCAATCTTCAATTATCTTAGGACTCCCCTTGTAGATTTTTCGATTGACTGAATAAAGATGTTAATTGAATCATTTTGGATGCATTCTGTCTCAATTTTTTCTAGAGCATCATTAACTTTTAATCCTTCTCTAAAAAATATTTTATAAGCCTTCTTTAAATTAGATATTTCTTCCTTAGAGAAGTCCTTTCTTTCAAGTCCAATACTATTTAAACCAGCCTGTTTAGTTGGGTTGCCTGCTACCCTCGTAAAAGCTGGCACATCCATAGTAATTTGAGCACCAAGCCCAGTAAAAGAGTAAGAGCCTAACTGACAAAACTGATGTATCAGAGTGTAGCCACCTAAGGTCACATGATCACCCAATTTTACGTGTCCAGCTAAACCAGAATTATCAACAAGTATATTGTTATCACCCAACACACAATCATGAGCAATCATTACGCCTGGCATAATAAGATTATTATCGCCAATCTTTGTATAACCAAGATCTGCACCAGTTCCTCTGTGAACTTTACAAAATTCCCTAAAAGTATTGTTTTTACCAACTTCTAATGTTGTTTTTTCTCCCTTGTATTTTAGGTCTGGGGTATCTTCACCCACTACACAAAATGAGAAAAATTTATTGCCAGCATCTATGTTTGAAGGACCATTAATTATTACATGCGATCTCAGCTCACAGTCAGCAGCAATATTTACTTCAGGACCAATAACAGAATACGGGCCAATTACTACACTTTCATGAATGACAGCTGAACTATCTACTATTGCTGTTGGATGGATATTACTCATTTAAACTTCTATCTGCGCATAAAATTTCTGCTGAACATACTAGCTCTTCTTCCGAATAAGCAGCGCATTTAAATTTCCAGATTCCTCTTTTTGAACTTATTACTGAAGATTTAAATATTAGTGTATCACCCGGTAAGACCTTTTTTCTAAATCTTGTTTTTTCTATACCGCACAAAAGATATACCGAATTTTTGTTTGCTGTTTGCTTCATTATATGAGAACCCAAAACTCCAGTACTCTGGGCCATAGCCTCCAAAACAAGTACACCAGGCATAATTGGAAAATCAGGAAAATGTCCTTTAAAAAAATCTGCATCAGGAGAGACAAACCATTTCGCCACTATTGATTTTTCATCAACTTCTAAAACTTCATCAATAAATAGAAATGGCTCTCTATGAGGTAGTAGTTTTTTTACATCGTAATCCATTATTTCTTTATCTTAGCTATAAACTTTAGTGAATCCTTGTGC
The DNA here is from genome assembly GCA_003213455.1 of SAR86 cluster bacterium AG-422-P06. Lineage (GTDB taxonomy): Bacteria > Pseudomonadota > Gammaproteobacteria > Magnimaribacterales > TMED112 > TMED112. Next base: position 15,187 of record QCMX01000002.1, read on the forward strand.
TTTTGAATTGGCATTACACCACTATAAACTCCAGCCTCTTTGAGAGATTTTGTTACTAGTGTTTTCGCCATTACTGTAACATTGTCGGCTATTTCTATGTGTCCGATAATTCCTACCTGACCTGCTATTTGGCAATTTTTACCTATCTTTACACTACCTGCAGTTCCTGACATTCCTGCAATTGCTGTATTCTCACCAATTATTGTGTTGTGCGCTATGTGGACTTTATTATCGATCTTTACACCATCTTGAATTACAGTATTTCCAAGTGCACCTCGATCAACCGCTGTGCCAGCTCCAATCTCGACGTTATTGCCTATCTTTACACCACCTAAATGCTCTATTTTGTGCCATCCATTGCCAGTAGGAGCATATCCAAAACCATCAGAGCCTATGACAGTGCCTGAATGAATGATGCAATTATCTCCAATGCTTGTGCATGCATATATGGAAACATTGTCATGAATTTGAACGTTATTACCTATAACACAGTTAGGATTAATAACCGTGCTTTCACCTATTTTTACATTATCGCCAAATATCGTTTCAACTTTTTCATTCTCTTGGTGATAGCCAACAGAAAATACTTTTGATGCTTTGGCATAAGCAAGGTAAGGATCATCAACAATTATAAAATCAGTGGCTTTTATATCAGCAGCTAGATCCTTAGTAGTGATCACTGCCCCAGCCTCTAAACTTAATGAATCTATGAATTTTTTGTCCTTTACATAGCAGATTGATGTGCTATCACAGACTTTTGAATCTTGGAGATGGGAAATTTTTAAATCAAATGACCCTAGAGGAGTACCACCTATTAATTTGGCTAACTGCTCTAGAGTAAATGATTCCATTAAGATAGATTACTACTATTCAGACTTTTCGGTCAAAGCATTATCTAGATAAGCTATAACCTCTTCAGTAATGTCTAAATCAGGATCTGCATAAAGCAATGCTCCTGGAGCAACTATCATGTCGTATTCTTTTTGAGTAATTAGTTCACCTAACACTTTTTGAAAAGTAGGTGTAAGTGCACCAACTACTTGCTGTTGGACTTCTTGAGCCTTTGTTTGAAGCTTATTAGATAGAAACTGAATGTCAGCTTGCTTATCCTGCAATTGTTTTTGCATATCTAATTTTTCTTCATCAGATAAAACTTCTTGATCTTTTTGAAATTTTTCAACTAATGCTTGTCCTTCTGCTTGAAGTAATTCAAGTCTCTCTCTGTCAGCTATAAAGCCAGCATCTTCATCAAGAGTTTTAAATGCTTCTTGAGCGTATTGAGTACTCAACATAGCTACTTCAGCATTTAACACAACAGTCTTAGCATTGATTGGAGCTGAAAAGGCTACAAGCAACAAAGTAAGAAATAAAACTTTTAGTTTGTTCATAATTAATCCTTAAGTTTCGCTATTTTATATGACTTTTACCAAAGAATCGAGATTTTTTAGAACTTATTGCCGACCGTAAATTCAAATCTCTTGGTTCTATCTAGAGGATCATTATTGAATGGTACAGCGAAATAAACACTTATTGGACCAAATGGGGTTATAGCTGAACCACCTAGACCATATGAACCTCTTAAGTCCTCGAAGCTTGGAGCAAAACATTGTGATTGATAGTTGTAACAGAATGTTGAAAAAACATTCCCCAAGTCAACAAAAAATGCTGTTCTGAATTGACTTTGATCCTCAATAAATGGAACTTTGAAAATAAGATTGAGACTCGTCTCTAGTAAGAGATTACCACCTATTGGTCTATTGATCCCATATTGTGCATATGAGTTGTAATATGGCTGATCTGGTTCACCATCAAAATTATTATCAATTAATGGAGGACAATAATCTTCCGCAGAGACATATTCATAACATGGAACAGGAGTAATTCTTGGTCCCAAGCTATTTGTTTCATATCCTTTGATTGAGTAGGGTCCACCAGCATAGAAATATTCAAAGTATGGTGGCACATCACTATCACCAAATGAATCAACATAACCAATTCTTGAAGCAGCCTTAAATATTAAATCATCGTTAATTGGAGTATAGAATTCATTTCTGTAATCTAATCTAAAATAATTTAATGAAGATCCTGGTACCGTTGTTTGTACAGATACTTGGTTAAGTGTCCCATCGGTAGGGAATAAACCTCTGTTAAGTGTTGCTCTTGTCCAGAATCCTTGGATTTTTAACGTGTCGAAAACGTCTCCCTCTGCTTCTAAGAAATCCAGTATCTCTCTTGATGCTAAGGATCCAGACTGTAGTTCAGTGTGGTCAGCAGCAATATTGAAGCCAAGTCTTTGTATTTCAGAAATAGGGAAGCCAAAGCTCACAGCAGCTCCGTAACTAGCAGTATTATAATCAGTCAAGCCAAATGAAGAGTAATCAAATTCTCTGAAATTTAATGAGTATCCCCTGCTTGCTCCATCGACTGTGTAATAAGGATTTTCATATTGTAGAAATATATTTGTTGAATAATCACTTACTTGTGTTCCAATCCCAACAGTATTTCCGCTACCCAAAAAGTTTTGTTGCTGAACATTAAAATTAAAAGAGAAACCAAACTGAGAATATCCAAATCCAGCAATAATATTTCCATATTGTTGCTCCTCAACATCAAATATTACATCTACAAGATCATCCTCTCCTGCCACAGGCACTGTTTCAACATTAACAGTTTTAAAAAAGCCAGTTCTTTCTAATAGCAGCTTAGATTGTTCTATTAATTGATTGGAAGCAGGAGCTCCTTCAAATTGTCTCATCTCCCTTCTAAGCACTTCATCTGTAGTGAAGTAATTTCCATTAAAGATTATTCTTCTTGCATAGTTCTTTCTGCCAGGATTGAAGACAAATGTGATATCTGCAGAATTATTTTCTTCATTGATAGTAGGGACACCCTCAACTTCTGCAAAGGTATAGCCGTCATTACCTAAAGCATTTGCATAAAATTCTTCATAACTCGTTATTAATGCTTCTGAATAAAATGCATCTTCTTGAATATTAATAAAACTCTCTAAAAATTCTCTATCAAGCGGAAGTTCTCCAGAAATTTTTATGTCATTCAGCTTATATCTCTTACCCTCATTTAGAACCAAGGTTATAAAAAGTTCTTGGAGATCATCGCTTATTGAAACTTGTGATGAAGTTATTTCAAATTGTAGATACCCTCTATCTTTATAAAATGATTCTAGATTTTCTAAATCAGTTCTTAGCTTTTCTTTGGTATATCTGTTGTCACTAGTAAAGATTGAAAGTATTGATCCTTCAGATAATTCAAAAACTCGTTTTACTTCATAATCAGTAAAAGCATTATTTCCAATTACTTCTATTGCTGAGATAGCTGTTGAAGTTCCTTCATCAACATCTATATCAACTTCTACTCTGTTCCTAGGTCTATCCTTTTGAGTTACTACGACAGTGGCTCCATACCTTCCCTGTTGTGAATATTGTGCTTGTAGCCCTCTTGTTATTAAATCCAGTGTTGCTCTTTTTAGAACTGACCCCTCTCTGATGCCCTCACCATTTAATGCTCCTAGCAAATCTTCAGTTTTGATAGCTGAATTTCCGTCTATGTATATATTTGATATTGTTGGTCTTTCTTTTACTGTTATATAGAGAATGTTTCCTTCTGATCTAAGTCTAATATCATCAAATTGGCCTGTGGCAAAAAGTGTTTTTATCACTCTTTGATAATCAGTCTTATCAACCCTATCACCGATCGTAATAGGCACAGTATCTAAAACACTACCCAGCGATACCCTTTGAAGACCTTCGATTCTTATGTCATCGACAAGCATGTCAGCTTGAGAGTTCAAGGCAAAGATAAGTGCTAATGTAGTTAATATTTTTTTCAAATTATTCTCGCTATATCATTCATCATCACAAAAACGAATAAAGTTAGTACTAATAAGAAACTTAGATTCATTAAAGCCGCTTTTAGTTTCAAACTTATTGGAGATCCTTTAAGTTTTTCCACTAAGATAAACAAAAATTGACCCCCGTCAAGCATTGGTAATGGTAAGAGATTAAACGCTCCAAGACTAATACTCAATATCCCTAGCAATAAAAGGAAGGGAATTAGGCCAGACACTAAAGAATCACCAGCTACTTTAGCTATTCCTACTGGGCCACTTAAGTTTTCAAACCCCATTGTTCCATTAAGTGTTTTGAAAAGAAATTTAAAAGTATTCTTAATCCAAAAGATTGTCTGGTTGTAGCCAAAAACTATAGAAGATGAAAAAGAGTTTGCTTCAGGGCCAAGTCGCAAACCATATGAGGTTCCTTCTTGTTTAGAAGGAAGGGTAATATTCAAGGCCCTGCCATCTCTTTCTATCCCCACGTCTATTTGCTGGCCAAATTTATTTAAGGCCATTGTGGCTTGATACATTGAGTTTATATTTTCTTGATTGATTCTAGTAATAGTGTCTCCGGAAATGAAGCCAACTTTCTCAGCAGTGCTTTCAGTCTCAACATATTCGATGCGAGGCTTAAAATCTGCAAAAGGCACAATTCCAAAAAACTGTGAAGGTGATTGCCCTTCCTCAAATTTCAGATCAATGACATCTTTCTGAAGGTAAACTTGGTTTTGATCTTTGTAATCAAATAACTCAATATTTACATCTCCTGTGTAGCCAGTTAAATCTAGGAGCTCAATCTCTAAGGCCTGAACTGAATCAATCTCTGTGTTATTTACTGCGACTACTTCATAAAATTTTTGATTGTCTATTTCTGCAACTTGAGCAGAAACCATATCTGATTGTTTGGGAATAAAAAGACCAACTAATGTAAATACAAAGAAGGCTAAAATAAAATTGTATATAGGTCCTGCTAGAACAACTAGTGACCTTTCTAATGCTGGTCTATTAGCTAGTACATATTTTTTTTCTTCGGTGTTCAGCTTATTGTAATTTTCTGTGTCAGCTGGATCATGAAATGCAACATAACCACCGAAAGGTATGGCAGAAAGTGAGAATTTAACATTATCTTTATTTTTCCACTTATATAAATCAGGGCCAAACCCGATGCTGAATTTGATAATTTTTATTTTGAAGTATCTAGCAACTGAATAATGTCCATATTCATGAAATGTTACTAGGATTAAAAAAAGTGTTAAAGCTCCAATTAGTGCATACATTTAGTTCCCTTCTATAAAATTTACTATCTCAAGCCTATTTGTTTCTAATTCCTGAATTGAATTTACTTCTTTCTTTTCAATCAGGTAGTAATTATCCAGTATCAGGTTATATATATCACCAAATTTTATCTCTTTATTTAAAAACTTTTTCACTGCGATATCATTCAAAGTAGCAAAAACTAAACCGCTATTATCTTCACTTTTCATTACATCTAGAGTTATATCTCTAAGCTTTTTTCGGTCCTCCGGAAAGTGTTCGAGACTTAGATCAATATCTCTATTTAAGAGGTCTAGAGAAAAGTCTTTTTTCACGTCTTTTGAATGCTCTCCTAACAGCCCGTATGCAAGAGGAATAATCATACTTGGCTGAGACATTTGGGCTTCGACTGAACCATCTTTAAATTCAAGCATTGAATGGATAATGCTTTGCCTATGAATCATGATATCCAATAATTCTGGATCAAGAGAAAAGAGGTACTTAGCCTCAATTAGTTCAAAGCATTTGTTGACTAAGGTTGCAGAATCAATACTAATCTTTGCTCCCATATCCCAATTAGGATGCTTAAGAGCTTCTTCAGGTGTTTTATTTTGCAATTCACTCAATTTTTGACCAACGAAAGGCCCTCCTGAAGCTGTCAAGTAAACCTTAGATATTTCGAATAAATCTTTATTTTTTAATGCTGTGAATAAAGAGAAATGTTCTGAATCTATTGGAATAACTTGGGTTTTTGCTTGCTTGCACTCGTGCATAATCTGTTTGCCAAAAACTACCAACGATTCTTTATTAGCCAAAAGAAGCTTTTTGCCAGATTTTGCAGCATCAATAGTTAGATCAATACAATCAAAAGAACTAATTGCAGATAAATAAATATCACTCTTATTGTCATTTAAGTATTTTCTAAGAGAATGCATAGAATCAAAAAAATTAATTTCAGCAGGACATGAGGCCATTATTTCTGAGCGAGCTTCAGCATCAGTAACAAATACATTTTTTGGTTTATGTTTTTCTAAAAGCTCCACTGCCAAGTCAATATTTTTATTGCAAACTAAGACATCAAGCTCAAATTTTGATGGGTACTTTTCGATTACACTTAAAGCCTGGGTTCCTATTGAACCTGTGAAACCAAATATTGATATCCGGCTCATTTTCCAAACCTACGCTGTCTTTGTTTAAATTCATCAAGAATATTAACAAAATCATCTTTGTTAAATTCAGGCCAAAGTTTTTCTGTGAAAAATAGCTCTGAGTAGCCAATATTAGGCAATAAGAAATTACTTAATCTCATATCACCCCCAGTTCTAATGAAAATATCGATATCACTTTCTCCAATCTGAGTATATTTTAAAAAATTATCTTGATTGAGCTCTATACCTTTAGCTCTTGCAGCTTCTATAGCATTAGCCATGTCCCATATTGCACCATAATTTAATGCAACTGTAAGAGTAAATTCGTTTAAGTCTTCGGTTTCTTTAATGCACTTACTAATTCCATCTTGTGCTTTTTTTGGCATTGAATTTATATCACCAATAAAATTTAATTTAATACCATTACTTTTAATTTCTTCAAGTTTTACATCGACACCAAAATTTATGAGATTCATCAATGCATTTACTTCAAAATCTTGTCTATTCCAATTTTCTGTTGAGAAGGCATAAACAACTAAGCGTTCTAGGGAGTTCTCTTTTGCTGTTTTAACAATCTCAATTAAGGTTTCAATGCCTTTTCTATGGCCTGATGCAGATGGTAAGTTATTTTTTTTTGCCCACCTTCTGTTTCCATCCATTATGATGGCAGCTACTTTAGGGCCAGACATTAGATAGTTAAGAGATCCTTCTCCTTGGAAGCCAATGAAGAATCAATAAGGTCGATAAATTTTGTTGTTATGTCTTGAATATCTTTTTCAGAATCTGAGATGTCATCTTTTGTTAATTCGCCTTCTTTCTCTAAATTCTTCATGGCTGTAATAGCATCTCTTCTTACGTTTCTTACAGCAATCCTTCCATTTTCAGCTTCAGCTTTTGCTTTCTTAGTTAAATCTATACGAGATTCTTCAGTAAGAGGTGGCATGATTATTCTTATAACATCTCCTGCTACTGTAGGGTTTATTCCAAGATCTGATTTTTGAATTGCTCTGTCTATTTCTTGAACTAGACCTTTATCCCAAGGAGATAAACTTAATGTTTTTGAATCTTCAACAGTTATAGAACAACACTGGTTAAGTGGGGTCAAAGTACCGTAATAATCCACCTGAATTCCGTCAAGCATAGCTGGGTTTGCTCTACCTGTTCTAATTTTTTTTAAGCTATCATTAAAACTATTAAGGGATGATTGCATCCTGCTTGTACATGATTCTAAGATTTCTTCGTAACTAGCCATTTGATATTAATGTACCTATTTCCTCACCTTTTACTATACCAAGTAATGCTCCTTCTGACTCGTAATTGAATACTTTAATGTTCATTTCATTGTCTCTTGCTAGTGTTAGCGCAGTTGTATCCATGACTTTTAGATTTTTCTGAATAGCTTCGTCAAAAGTTAAAGAATTAAATAGTAAAGCATCAGGATTTTTCTTTGGATCATCAGAATAAACACCATCTACTTTTGTTGCTTTAAGCATTAAATCGGCATTAATCTCTATCCCTCTGAGGCAAGCTGCCGTATCTGTAGTAAAAAAGGGATTTCCTGTTCCTGCCGTGAATATGACAACAAAACCCTCATCTAATAAATGTATTGCCCGCCTTCTGTCATAGTGCTCGACAATACCAGGCATCGGTATTGCAGACATTACTCTGGTTTTAATTCCATTTCTTTCGAGAGAATCTCTTAATGCTATGCCATTCATAACTGTAGCTAACATACCCATATGATCTCCAGCCACTCTATCTATTCCATCTTGATTAAGCTCTTGTCCTCTAAATAAATTACCACCACCAATTACTAAGCCAACAGATACATTCTGCTCAACAACAGTTTTTATTTCTCTAGACATAAAATGCAGAATTTTAGGATCAATACCTTGGCCTGCTAAACCAGCAACTGCTTCACCACTATATTTAAGAAGAATTTTTTTGAGAGGCTTAGCTGTGATCACTCACCAACCTTTTTTCTCAAAAAGCCTATGATTTTAGAATCACCTAACAAGTCTTTTATTTTCTTATCAGGATCTTTGATAAATGGTTGCTCTACTAAGGAGTTTTCCATTTTAAATTTATTTAATTTGCCCATTATAATTTTTTCTTTAATTTCTTCAGGCTTGTTTTCGTTTGCCAGAGTTGCTAATGCTATTTCTTTCTCTTTATTTAAAATAGATTCATCTATGTCTTCCGGGTATAGAGCCATTGGGTTATTAGCTGCTACTTGCATAGCAATATCTCTGCCAACTGTTTCATCTCCAGAATCCATTTTTACAATTGCTGCTAATTTGTTATCGGAATGTTTGTAAGATGCTACTACACCCCCTTCTAATGAAATTTTTTCGAAATATGAAACCTTAATATTTTCACCAATTTTTTGAATAATGCCTAAAAGCTCATCTTTATATTTTGCATTTAGATCATCTAAGTCTTCAGGGTTATTTTTAGCACAAAAGTCTGATAATTCACTTAAGAAAGCTTGAAAACTTGCATCTTTTGCAGCAAAGTCTGTCTCTGTATCAACTTCAACAATAAAGGCTGTATGCTCTGAAGATCCAAGCACAATAGCCCCTTCATTAGTTGCTCTGCCTGACTTTTTCTCTGCCTTTAAGACACTTTTCTTTCTAAGAACTTCAATTGCTTTATCTATATCACCGTCAGATTCCATTAATGCTGACTTGCAATCCATCATTGAAATGCCAGTTCTGTCCCTAAGTTCTTTGACTAGTTGAGCTGTGACCATTATTTATCTGTTTTTTTGGCTGCTGGTTTTTTAGCAGTTGTAGCTTTTTTGGCTGCTGGTTTTTTAGCAGTTGTAGCTTTTTTTGTTGTTGTAGCTTTTTTAGCTGCTGGTTTTTTAGCGGTTGTAGCTTTTTTGGTTTCTACTGTCTCTTCTTTCTTTACTTCAGCCTTTTCTTTAACTTCTGCCTTAGCCTCAACTTCTGCTTCTGGCTTTTCTTCAGCTTTTACTGAAACAGCTTTTGTCGTAGTGTTTAGTGAGAAGACTTTTGGACCTTTATCTCCATCAAGTTTTTGGACTAATCCCTGTTTTCTTGCTGAATCTTGGCCTTCTAAAATTGCTTCAGATAATAGATTCAATACAAATTTGATTGTTTTTGAAGAATCATCATTTATTGGAACAAAATTAGTTAGATTGCTTGGATTGCTATTAGTATCTACCAAGCCATAAACAGGTATTCCCATTTTCAATGCTTCCTGAACTGCTATTTTTTCATTCTCAACATCAATAACAAAAAGCGCATCAGGTAAACCTTTCATATCCTTCACGCCATCAAATACTAGTGAAAGTTTTTTCATTTCTTTCTCAAGCATTACAGCTTCTTTTTTAATCATAGATTCTAATTCACCAGAGGCTTTATTTTCTTGGTACTCAAGTAATTTATTTATTGGGACTTTAATTGTCTTCCAATTAGTTAGCATGCCACCTAGCCATCTGTGTGAAATATATGGCATACCAGTTTTTTCTCCGAATTCAGAGACGTAACTAGATGCAACTCTCTTGGTGCCAACAATCATTACTTTATTGCCAACTGATGAAAGCTTTCTAAATGTTTCATATAGTTCAACGATTTTTTCTTGTGTCTTGTAAAGATCAATAATGTGGATATTATTTTTTTCGCAAAAGATGTAATCCTCCATATGTGGATTCCAAAATCTCTTTCTGTGCCCAAAGTGTGCACCAAGTTCAAATAACTGTTCTATGCTTATGTTTACTTTACTCATATAAGTCTTCAATTAAGGTCTGCATATAATAAAGGTTTTTAGGCTTCTGGTAAAACCATTTAACAATATTTAATGCACCTTGTGCATAGATGTTCCTGTTTGCAGTTGAATGTTTGATCTCAAGTTCTTCAAAATCGTTTGATATCTTGGCTTTATGCCAATTACCATGCTCACCTTCTCTTATACTTTTTATCTTTTTTTCTTCAATATTTGCTGATTTTGCAAGTGAAATAGCTGTCCCAGATGGTGCATCAATCTTAGATTTGTGATGTTTTTCTGAAATATTTATATCGTAACTACCTTTAACTTTCTTGATAGCAGTTAATAGGTTTGTCATTAAAGCAGTTAGAACTGAAGTATTAGGAGCTATGAAAATAGGGAATTCATTGGATAGAATTTTGAGCTCTTCCATCTGTTCTTGACTTAAACCAGTAGTGCAAAAAAGTAACGGCTTTTTTAATCCTCTATACCATGAAAGACGAGTTTCTACATTCTCTCTAGTAGCAAAATCAACTATACAATCAAATGGTTTATCAACTTTCTTGCTAAAAAAACTACCAGATGGTTCTGAAAAATGATGGGCACCAACATCAGAGCCCAAATACTTTGAGTTATCACTGACTATAAAATTTGTTACTTCAATGGATTCATCATTCATTATTTCTCTGATGACAGCTCGGCCCATTTTTCCTGATGCGCCAACTAAAGCAATTTTGATCATTTAAATTTTTTGTTTATTTTTGAGACAAAGTTATCAGCTTCATGAAAATTTTCTTCTGTGCCTAAAAATGCTGATTCAATTACAGATTTTTGTTTAGAAGAAAGTTTTGATGGTGTCTCCACTACCACTCTTACAAATAGGTCTCCTGTGGTTTTGCCTCTCAAAGATCCTGCACCCAAGTCACGCAACTTAAATATTTTTCCAGTTTGTGTTTCAGGTGGAATTTTGAGTAATACTTTTTTAGATAGAGTTGGTATCTCTATTTCTGCTCCAAGAATTGCTTGGTCAACTCTAATTGGTACCTCGCAATATAGGTGATTTCCCTCTCTTTCAAGAAAATCATGTTTTTGAACCTGAACTACGATGAATAGATCACCATGCTCACCACCATATTGGCTTGCTTCTCCTTCACCAGATAATCTAATTTTATTTCCAGTATCTACTCCAGCTGGAATATTTACAGAAACTTTTTTATTTGAATTTGGAAGTCTTATTTCAACATCTTTTCCATAAACAGCTTCCTCTAACGACATTTCAAATGCCATTTGAATATTTCTGCCCCTTGGAGGTCTTCGGCTTCCAGCTCTACCAAAAATATCTCCGAAAATATCTCCAAAGATTTCATCTCCAAAAATATTGTTAAAAATGTCATTAATATCTACATTCTGGAACCCAGATTGGCCAAAGTTACTATTAACTCCTTGATGGCCAAATTGATCATAGGTTTGTCTTTTGGCTTGATCGCTCAATACTTCATAAGCTTCTGCTGCCTCTTTAAATTTGGCTTCTGCTTCTGAATTTCCAGGGTTTTTATCAGGATGATATTTAATTGCTAATCTTTTGAAGGCCTTCTTGAGTTCTGGAGCTGAAACATTTCTGTCAACTCCAAGAATCTCATAATAGTCCCTTTTCACAATTACTTATCTTTTTCGTCATCAACTTCTTTAAACTCAGCATCAACAGCATCTTCAGGTTTGTCATCTCCACCTTCTTCTGTTGGCTGCTCAGGAGTTTCTTTCTTAAAGAGTTTTTCTGATAGAGGTTGGGCTACCTTAGACAGCTCTTCAACTGCTTTATCAATATCTTCCTTGCTATCTGACTTACACGCATCTTCAACTTTTGTAATTGCTTCTTCTAAAGATTTTGCTTCATCTTCACTTAGTTCATCTTTATTTTCTTCCATGGCTTTCTTGGTTGAGCTAGCAAGCCCATCAGCCATATTTCTTGAAGCAATTAATTCTTCGAATTTCTTATCCTCTTCAGCATTTAACTCAGCATCTTTTACCATTTTTTCGATTTCTTCATCAGATAAACCGCTTCCACCCTGAATGGTAATAGACTGCTCTTTATTAGTTGATTTGTCTTTAGCAGAAACATTAATAATACCGTTTGCATCTATATCAAATGTCACTTCAATCTGAGGTGTCCCTCTAGGTGCTGCAGGTATATCTGTAAGATTGAATTGGCCTAAAGATTTATTATCTGAGGCCTTTTTTCTTTCACCTTGAAGCACGTGGACAGTAACAGCTGTCTGATTATCCTCTGCTGTCGAATAAACTTGAGATTTATTTGTAGGGATAGTCGTATTCTTCTCTATCATAGGTGTCAAAACACCACCAAGTGTCTCTATTCCAAGAGTAAGGGGAGTAACATCCAATAACAGAACATCTGATCTTTCTCCGCTCAAAACTGCCCCTTGTGTAGCTGCACCTAAAGCAACAGCTTCATCTGGGTTAATATCTTTTCTAGCTTCTTTACCAAAAAATTCTGTAACTGCCTTTTGAACCATTGGCATTCTTGTCTGCCCACCTACAAGAATTACTTCATCAATATCTTTTGGGGCAAGTTTGGCATCTTTTAAAGCAGTTTTTAAAGGCTCTAAACTTCTTTTAACTAAATCACCTACAAGCGACTCGAGTTTAGCTCGAGTAATTTTGTGAACAAAATGCTTCGGCCCACTTGCATCAGCTGTAATATATGGGAGATTAACTTCTGTTTGTTCAGTAGTTGATAATTCTATTTTAGCTTTTTCAGCTGCTTCTTTAAGTCTTTGTAGTGCCATTGGATCTGTATTTAAATCAAAGCCAGATTCATTTTTAAATTCGTTTATAAAATGATTAATCAATATTGAATCAAAATCTTCTCCGCCTAGATGTGTGTCACCTGAGGTTGAAATAACCTCAAACTGATATTCGCCATCAACATTAGTCATCTCAATGATAGAAATATCAAAAGTACCCCCACCAAGATCATAAACAGCTATAACACCGTCTTTTTTTAACTTATCCAGACCAAAAGCAAGCGCTGCTGCTGTTGGCTCGTTGATAATCCTCTTAACTTCTAAGCCAGCAATTTTACCAGCAGCTTTTGTTGCTTGACGCTGTGAATCATTGAAATAAGCTGGCACTGTAACAACAGCACCATCAACTTTTGTTCCGAGGTAATCTTCGGCAGTTTTCTTCATTTTCTTTAAAATTTCTGCCGATACTTGTGGGGGAGCCATTTTATTTCCATCTACCTCTACCCATGCATCACCATTTTCAGCTTTAACTATTCCATAAGGAGCAGACTTCATATCCTCTTGTATATATTCATCGTCAAACTTTCTACCAATAAGTCTTTTGACAGCAAATAATGTTTTTTCTGGATTTGTAACAGCCTGACGCTTGGCTGCTTGACCGACTAATACTTGTTTGTCTGATGAATACGCTACAACAGAAGGAGTAGTTCTATTCCCCTCAGCATTTGATATAACAACAGGTTCTGAGCCTTCCATGACCGAGACACATGAATTTGTTGTTCCTAAATCTATACCTATAACTTTTCCCATTTTTATTCCTTGTTATGTTTTAAATTAGTAAATGAAAAGATTAATTACTTTTTATTTACAACGACAAGAGCAGGTTTGACGACTCTTTCATTGAGTGTCCACCCTCTCTCAAGAGTATTTGTGACAAAATTGTCTTTCTCCCCTGGGTTATTGACCGTAGAAACAGCTTCATGTTTCTCTGGGTCAAACTCTTGCCCTGAAGGATTAATGGGAACTATATTGAAATTCTCAAGGGTTTTTTCAAAAGAATTTAAAATTAACAAAATGCCCTCTTTGTCAATTTTTTCAGAGTCTTCTGAACCTTCAACAGATTTTTCTAGTGAAGTTATCAAGGGAATGATAGATAAGAGCAATTCTGAATTTGCATATTTCAGCGCATTGGTGATCTCATTTGCAGATCTTTTTCTATAATTTTCTAGCTCTGCTACAGCTCTAAGTGTTTCCTCTTTTTGCTTGCCTACTTGTTCTAATAGCTCTTCATAGGTCAAACTATTTAAGTCTTGATTTTCTTCAGTATCCTGAATTGCTTCTTCAAGATTATCTTTTTCTATCTTTTTTTCTTCTGCTTTCTGTTCCTTTTCTGACATGTCTATTTCTTAATTTTCTTAACGTATAAAACTATACTTTGATCTAATAGCTCATAACCGTGTTTAGATGCTATTTCTCTTTGTTTGTTCTTAATCTCTTCATCATAAAACTCTGTTGTCTCACCAGTATCTACACAAACCATATGATCATGATTTAATGGATCATTTAACTCATAAACAGATTTATTTGATTCAAATTGATGTTTTACTACAATCCGAGCATTCTCAAACTGAGTTAGAACTCTATAAACTGTTGCAAGGCCTACATCATAATTATTTAAAACTAACTCTTTATAGATTTCTTCAGCAGTAAAATGATCCTCAGTACCTGATGTTCTTTGAAGTATTTCAAGAATCTTAATTCTAGGCAAAGTTGCTTTAAGGCCTGCTTCTTTTAAATTTGTATTGGTTTTATCACTCATAACATTTATTCTATCTCAAATGAAAAAATTACTGATCATTATTATATCTCTATTAATATTTTCTTGCTCGAATACGAGCTTATATAAAGTAACAATTACACAAGGGACAGTTTTCACCCAAGATGATCTTGATAAGCTTGAGATAGGAATGACAAAAGACCAAGTAAATTTTGTGATGGGCCAACCATCATTTGAGAATTTTTTTGAAAAAAATGTTTGGAACTACATCTATAAAATTACTACAGGCGACGAAGTAGATGTTGAGAAGAAAGTAAAATTAATTTTCGACAATCAAAATTTACTTAGTGAAGTTGTAGTTATAAAAATCTAGTTTAGAAAAATCTGATACCGAACAGAATCTGCAAATTCCCAAGAGTCCATATAACCATGAGGAAGATAGGGCTTACCCATTTAAGAATGAAAACCCATAAGTTCATTAGAAACTTATTGTGAATACCCATAATATCTGCATCAATAACTTTTTCTAATCTCCACCCAACAAAGATTGACATGCCTGTGCCGACTAGAAGTAATAAAAAGTCATCAGCAAAATATTTCATTGCTTCAAATGGATTGTCTAAGGCTCCAACAGATAGAGTATTCCAAACATTATGTCCTGCAACACTTACAAGAGAGAGTAAAAAGCAAAAAGCAACAACGTAGGAAGTTGCTTTCATTCTTGTCATTGAATGTTTTTGAGATAAGAATGCAACACTTGGCTCAAGAATAGAAATCATAGAACTAAAGGCTGCTACTGCTAGCAAGAAGAAGAATAGTGGTCCAATAAACTGGCCAGCTGCTCCTAATTGAGCAAAGACTTCAGTCATGGTTACAAAAACTAAAGTATCTCCAGCATTTGGTGAGAAACCCAAACCTAATGCAAGTGGGAATATTGCCAGTCCTGCAAGTAATGCTACACCTGTATCAGCTGTAACAACTACTGCTGAGGCTTTTGAAACTTTTTGATTCGATGGCATATATGAACCAAAAGCCATCAAAGTTCCCATACCTATACTCATAGAAAAGAATGCCTGTCCTATAGCTGCTTGTATTGTTCCTGCTGAAAAATCTTCAGCTTTCCATGAGAATAAATAATCTAATCCTTTTGCAAAGTCACCAGCTACTGCTCCATAGCCTACCATCGCTATAACTAAAACAAATAGCATTGGAAGCAAGAATCGCATAGCTTTGTCAATACCTTTATCTATACCGTTTGCTACAACAAAACCCGATGAAAACAGAAATAGTGAAAACCAGAAAGTCATTTCCCAGAAGTTAGCTTTCTCGGCTTCATAAACTGCTGCTGCAGCACCAGCTTCAACTCCTGAAGCTGATATAAAACCATAGTTAATTACAAAGCCTGCAATAACTGCATAGTACCCAGCAATAATTAAACTTGCCAAGATACCGCCATAGCCTACAATGCTCCATCTTGATGAAGACTTAGAGGACTTAGCTAATGTTTCTATTGATGTTACAGGATTGCTCTTTCCCTTTTTTCCAATAAATACTTCTGCCATGAATACAGGCAGACCTAGTGTAATTACAAAGAAAATATAAAGAAGAACAAATAACCCTCCGCCATTTTCTCCTGCTTTATATGGAAAACCCCAAATATTACCTAGACCTACAGCAGAACCTGTTGCTGCCAACAAGAAGGCTGTATTGTTGTTCCATTGACTAGATTGTGATGCCATAGTTTTTTTTATTGGTTAGTAAATATAAACCCAATCATAAGTAAATGGCAAATCCTGACTGAAAAAGTTAGACGGAATCTTATTTCTTTGTACCACTCTAGATTTTTAATTAATTTTCTCTCTGAAAAATAAATGTATTCATAGATGAGAAGAAGAATAAAAAGACAGAGAATTGAATAGTTTTCAGAAGAGAATGTCATGAAAATTGATAAAAGAAAAACTGAAGAAAAAATAATTATTGAGCTTAGAATTGATTGATTTAACTTGATCGATAAGCCCCATAATGTGCCTGCCATAAATGTTGCCATCATTGTTGACCATATAAAAAAAAGCAGAATCAAATAATATTCGAATGCTATTTCTGGTGATATCCAAGATATTATAGGAATAAATATGAGGGGCATAAGCCCCGAATAACAAAATATTTTTACCTGATCTTGTAGAATCATATCTATGAATAATAAAACTGTAGCAACAAATAAGAAAGCCAGATTTAATTTTTTTCTGGAAGAAAGCTTTGTGGCTGGTTTGTTATTGGAAGGATGGGAAGTAAAGTCACTTAGAGAAGGTAAACTCAATATTAAAGAAGCATATATAAAAGATATTAAAGGAGAGCTCTTTCTAGTTGGAGCAAGAATAGATCCAGCAAGCTTCATCAATCAGAAAGATCAGACAGAGCCTGGTCGTTTTAGAAAACTACTATTGAACAAAAAAGAGGTAGAAAAAATTCTTTTTGCGATTTCTGCTAAAGGCCAAACATGTGTACCGGTAAAGCTATTTTGGAAAGGACATCTTGCAAAATTAGAGATAGCATTAGCAAAAGGCAAAAAAAGTGTTGATAAGAAGCAAACTAAAAAGATTGCTGACATAGAAAGAGATCAAGAAAGAGCTTTAAAAAACTATAAATAAGCTTTATTATTGCCCGTTCGGGGGCGTATTTGGCTTTGACGTCTGACGCAGAACCCAACGCGCATATCGAGCATAAACATAACTCGAAAAAATTTGTTTAAAAATTTAGTTGCAGATAACTACAACTATAGATTGGCAGCTTAATGCCAACCTGCTATCATTTGTGACCTACAACGTTTGATAGTAGTCATTTTGTAGGAGTAGCTTTATAGCTTGTCCAACTATAAGGTGAAATTATTGGACTATGCTTAGTATGTCTTGATCATCAGGCTATACTAAAGATGAAATTAATTGATGAATCTATATATGTAGAAGCTAGGGGAAAGTGATGACGGACGTGGGTTCGAATCCCGCCGCCTCCACCAAGCAAAAGGAAAATATTAATGGCAAATTCAAAATCGGCTGACAAAAGAGCCAGACAAAATAAAAAAAGGTATGAGCTTAAGCATGCCCAGAGATCTATGGTTAGAACAGCAGTAAAAGCTACAGTTAAAGCAGTTGAAGAAAAAGATAAAAAAGCTTCTGAAGTTTTAAAAACTGCACAATCAACTGTCGACAAGATGGCAAGCAAAGGTGTCATACACAAAAATAAAGCTGCTAGATTAAAAAGCAGAATGAATAAACAAGTTAAATCTGTTTAAATAGCTCTTCAGTAAGAATATCTAAACCATTTTTTGTGATTGAAGATATAGGGTATATAGCAGTTTTTGGGAACTTGCTTTGAAACTTATTAATTAAATCTGATAAGTCTTCATCTTTAATTAAATCTGTTTTAGTTATACATATCCACCTCTGCTGATCAGAAAAATCTAAGTGAAAATCTTCAAGTTCTTTTTCAATTACATTAAAAGACTCTAATGCTTTATCAGCATCCTGAGTCCCATCAACAAGATGTAATAAAAATTTTGTTCTATATGCATGTTTTAGAAACTTAGTACCAAGACCCAAACCTTGTGATGCTCCTTCAATAATTCCTGGCAAATCAGCAATTGTAATTTTTTGGATCGCATTCTCCATAACGCCAAGTTCAGGATCTAAGGTTGTAAAAGCATAAGCTCCTATTTTTGATTTTGAGTTTGTAATGCTGCTTATTAATGTAGATTTACCTGCATTTGGTAGCCCTAGAAGGCCAACATCAGCAATCAATCGTAGTTCTAGCATTATTTCCCTAGTATCAGATTCCTCTCCATTGGTAGTCTTTCTTGGAGCCTGATTTGTAGATGATTTAAATCTTGCGTTTCCTAGCCCTCCCTTTCCTCCTTTAGCTATTGTTATATTTTGAGTCTCAAGATTTATTTCTCCGACATATTCACCGGTTTCTAAAGCGTGTATTAATGTTCCATTCGGTACTGGAATAACTAGATCATCCCCTGATTCTCCTCTCATATTTTTACCACTACCTGAATTTCCTGATTTTGCAGCAAATACTTTTTTCCCTTTTAAGTGATTTAATGAATTTAAGTTGGAATCTAAGCTAACAATGACATCGCCGCCATCTCCTCCATCGCCGCCATCAGGGCCACCACGAGGAATATATTTTTCACGCCTAAAACTGAGGCAACCGTTGCCACCTTTTCCAGATATTGCTTGAATTCTGGCTTCATCAAAAAAAGCCATGGTTATTATTTGGAGGGGTTAATATTTACGAATTTTCTTTTGTTTTCGCCTTTGATTTTAAATTCTACTTCGCCTGTTTTGAGAGCAAACAAAGTGTCATCTCTCCCTTTGCCTACATTTAGGCCTGCATGGAATTTAGTTCCTCTTTGCCTAACAAGAATCTCACCAGCATTTACTTGTTGGCCACCAAATCTTTTGACTCCTAAAAAATTAGGATTCGAATCTCTACCGTTTTTACTTGAGCCACCAGCTTTCTTATGCGCCATTCTTTATCTCTTCTATGTTAATTGTTGTTACTTTTCTTCTGTGTCCAACGATTCTTTTAGAATCTTTCCTTCTTCTAAATTGTATCGCATAAACTTTATCTTTCTTATCTTGGCTAACTACTTTGCCAGATACAAATGCTTTTGCAATGTGTGGTTGTCCAACTAATGGTTTTTTTCCATCGGATAAAAGCAATACCTTGTCAAATTTGACCTTATCGCCTTTTTTTGCGTCAGCCATGTAATCAACTTCAATTACTGTGCCAACTTCAACCTTTTCTTGTTGATTGCCTGTGTCTATAATTGCGTACATTTCTTAAAATATAAATATGTCTAATATTGAGGAACAAAATTTAACTGAATTTTTGCTGGAAGTAAAGGCGAAAATGGCTAATATCACATTATCTGAAAATGAAGCAATAAATGAAATTACTTCTTATGTTCTCACCAATACAGGAAAATTCATAAGATCTAAAATTATTTTTCTTTATGGTGATGAAATAGGCGTAAAAAAATCTAAATTAATTGAACTTGCATCAGCAGCAGAATTAATACATTTATCTACCTTAATTCATGACGACATTATTGATGAAGCAGATATTAGGCGTAATAAGCCAACAGTGGTAAACAAATGGGGTATTAAAAAAGCGATACTCTATGGCGATTTTTTATATACCAAGACATTTCAAGCGCTTAATTCGCTAGAAAACATTGCTATATCAGATGAGCTTATAAAATGTGCTGAAATGCTTATAGATGGTGAGTTTAATCAAATAAGAATTAAAAATAATAATACAATTTCTTTAGAGCAATATTATGATGTGATTGAAAAGAAGACTGCAGTTTTATTCTCTGGAATTCTAAAATGCATTGGAATTGAAATGAAATTATCCGAAAATGATTTAGAACAGTTAAAACAACTGGGCCTTTCTTTTGGGAAAGCATTCCAGATAAATGATGATCTCAGTGATTTCAATAAATCTGAGATTACTGGAAAGGCTGAATTCAAAGATCTAAGTGAAGGAAAGCTAACTCTTCCTGTTATCCTGATGTTAGAAGATTTAAATCCAAACCAACAAGACCAAATCTTGGAATTAATTCATTCTGGAGAATATGTTGCTGTAAAAGAACATATCGATAACTCAAATTCCTTTGAAAAAGCTCGTATAGAGAGAGATAAAGCTATTAGCAATTGCATTGAATACACTGAAAGATTTATTAAACTAGATAGGTTAGATAATTTAAGGATATTTTTAAAAGAGACTTTAGTAGCATGAATAGAGTAGTAATAAGTGGAGTTGGTGTTATCTCATGCTTAGGCAATGATAGGAAAGAGGTTCTAACTTCTCTTAAAACCAGTAAATCCGGCCTCTCCAAAAATCAGGACTACATTGATAATGGCATGAGATGTCATGTATCAGGCCAAGTGGATCCAGATTTAACAACAATTGATAGAAAAATGCTTCGTTTCATGAGTGAAACTTCTGCTTATGCTTTTTTATCGACAAAAGAGGCTATTGAAGACTCTGGCTTAAGCCCGGAAGAAATAAGCAATAACGATGTAGGTGTAATTGTTGGCTCAGGGACAGGATCAAGTAGAGAGTTAAAGAATGTTGTTGATACGGCAAGAGAAAAAGGCATTAAACGTGTTGGTCCTTATGCTGTAACTAGAACAATGGGAAATACTACATCAGCAGCTATATCTACTTTTTTTCAAACTAAAGGAGTCTCATTCTCAATAGCGTCTGCTTGCTCGACAAGCTTACATTGCATTTCTTATGGTTACGATCTAATCAAAAGTGGTAGACAAAAAATTGTTATTGCTGGTGGATCTGAAGACGATCACTGGACAGGAGCAATGATGTTCGATGCTATGGGAGCTTTAAGCACTAAGAACAATGAAAACCCGACAGGATCTTCAAAGCCTTATGACTTAAATAGGGATGGGTTTATTCCTTCTGGAGGGGGTGGAATTGTAATCCTCGAGGAATATGAATCAGCCAAGAAAAGAGGAGCACATATTTATGGAGAAGTAGTCTCATGTTTTGAAACATCTGATGGATATTCATTAGTTAGCCCATCTGGAGAAGGTGCTAGCAGATGTATGCAAGGTTTAGATCATCTGGAAGAAGTTCAATATATAAACACTCATGGAACTGGCACTCCTGCTGGAGACATAACTGAGCTTAATGCCATTAAAGAAGTTTTCAAAGAGAGCATACCTCCAATATCTTCTACAAAGTCTCTGACTGGTCATGCTTTAGGAGCTGCGGGTGTTCATGAAGTCATTTACTCGTTATTAATGATGGAGAATGAATTTCTTTGTGGAAGTCACAATATAACGAATCTTGACCCAGCTGCAGAGAATTTCCCAATCTTGAAAGAAAATATTAGTAAAAAAATAGATTGTTTTCTTTCTAATTCTTTTGGATTTGGCGGCACTAACGGATCAATAATTATAAGAAGAGTCTAGAAAGGAATATCTTCTTCAAATTTATCATTATCTTGTTTCGGTGCAGAACTGCTAGCTTGAGAACTTGCATCAGAATCACCTCTTGAATCAAGCATTGTCATTTCTCTAGCTATTACTTCTGTTGTATATCTTTTTTTGCCCTCAGAGTCTTCCCAATCACGTGTTTGCAATTTGCCCTCTACAAAAATCTTTGACCCTTTTTTAAGATATTGTTCTGCAATCTCAGCAAGCCTTCCAAAAATTACGACTCTATGCCACTCAACCTGCTCTTTTTGCTCTCCAGATGTTTTATCTTTCCATCTTTCTGATGTAGCAATTGAAAGATTAGCAACAGGGCTTCCAGCCTGAGTATATTTAATATCAGGGTCCGCTCCTAGATTTCCAATAATTAGTACTTTATTTAAGCCGTTTGACATATATATATTCTATAATACTTTTTTCCATTTCATGTTATCAATTTGAAGTTTATTGAAATCAAAGGTGCAAAAGCACACAATTTAAAAAATATTTCTCTTAAAATTCCAAGAGAAAAGCTCACTGTTATTACAGGACTATCAGGTTCTGGCAAATCTTCTTTAGCATTCGATACTATTTACGCTGAAGGGCAAAGAAGATATGTTGAATCATTATCCACTTATGCCAGACAATTTTTATCCGTTATGGACAAAGCAGACTTAGAATCGATTGAAGGTCTGTCACCATCAATATCTATCCAACAAAAATCTACCTCTCATAATCCAAGGTCTACTGTAGGAACTATAACTGAAGTGCACGATTATTTAAGGCTACTTTTTGCAAGGGTTGGCGTGCCAAAATGTCCTGAGCATCATATTGAGCTTGAAGCTAAACCAGTAGTAACAATGGTTGCTGAAACGGTAAAAAATGAGATGGGGGGGAAAATATCTGTATTCTCACCAATCATAATGGATGGCAAGGGAGAACATATTGAATTATTAAGCCAACTAATGGCTGAAGGTTTTTCAAAAGTAAGAGTTGATAATGAAATATATGCGATAAACAAAGTCCCTCTTTTAGAAAAAAATAAAAAACACAATATTTCGGTATTGGTAGATCAGCTAATTATTGATAAAACTAAGGATTGTAGGCAACGACTTACAGAATCAATAGAAACTGCTTTGAGATTCTCACAAGGATGTGTTGATATAGCATCAAATGAAAATGAGTATAGGCTTTCCAATAAGCACTCATGTCCAAAATGTGACTTTTCAGTTCAAGAACTAGAACCAAAAATTTTCTCTTTCAACAATCCAAACGGAGCATGCCCAGAATGTGATGGGCTTGGAGTAAATAGTTACTTTGATGAAGACAAAATTATTAAATATAAGAATTTAAGTATTGCCCAAGGTTGCATTGAACCTTGGAATACTCCTTATTATCAAAGCAAGCTAATGGGTCTATTAGATGTGCTTAAAGAGGATGTAACTAAATCTTGGGATAACCTGAAAAAAGAAACAAAAGATATAATCTTATGGGGTTCAGAAAAAGAAATATCGTTTAAAGATCTTTCAACGAATAAAACAATTAAAGAAAAATTTGAAGGAGTGATACCTTCTCTTCAAAGACAATTTGATCGAACAGATTCCTATTTTATAAGAGAAAAAATTAGTTCATATGTTTCAGAAAAAACCTGTACATCTTGTAATGGACAGAGACTCAATGAAGTTGCAAGAAATGTTTTTGTTGATGGAATGAGTTTGCCTGAAATTAGCTCATTAAAGATTAATGATGCTAATGAAATAATCCAAAACCTAAACTTAGATGGAAATAAATCTGAAATTGCTGAAAAAATTAGTAGAGAGATCTCAACTCGTCTTTCATTCCTAGTAGATGTTGGGCTTGATTACTTAAACCTTTCAAGAGGTGCCAATACTTTGTCAGGTGGTGAAGCTCAAAGAATTAGATTAGCCAGCCAAATTGGGTCAGGACTAGTAGGTGTTATATATGTGCTTGATGAGCCTTCGATTGGACTTCATCAAAGAGACAATCAGAAACTTATCAGCACTCTCATCAAGCTAAGAGATTTAGGCAATACTGTAATTGTTGTAGAACATGATGAGGAAATGATTCGTTCTGCTGATCATATTATAGATTTAGGCACTGGTGCTGGAATTCATGGTGGCTCTATTGTTGCTGAAGGAAGTCTAGAAGATATATCAGCCTCAAAAAAATCGATTACAGCTCAGTATCTTCGAAAAGAGAAAGTTATATCTCTAGAAAATAGTGAAAGAAAACAAAGCCATAATTCAATCTATATTTCAGGTGCTAAAACAAACAATCTTAATGATATAAATATTGATATTCCATTAAATAAGTTAGTAGCAGTTACTGGGGTGTCAGGTTCTGGGAAATCCTCTTTAATTAATCACACATTAATACCAGGCGTAAATTCAAAATTAAATAATTCAAAAATTCCAGAAAAAACAGAATTTAATAAAATTCTTGGCGAAGAGAATATTGATAAGCTTATTTCAATTGATCAAAGCCCAATAGGAAAAACACCAAGATCTAATCCAGCAACTTATACCGGCTTGTTTACTCATATAAGAGAAATCTTTGCTAATGCTCCAGAATCAAGAGCAAGAGGATATAAACCTGGCAGATTCAGCTTTAATGTAGAGGGCGGAAGATGTGAGAATTGTAGAGGCGAAGGTTGGGTAAAAGTTGAAATGCATTTCTTGCCAGATCTATATGTTGAATGTGATGTATGTAAAGGCAAAAGGTTTAGGGACGATACTCTTGAGATCAAATTTAAAGATAAGAATATTCATGAAATACTTGAAATGACTGTTGAAGAAGGTTTAGATTTCTTCAAATCAATACCACAGATATTCAAAAAACTTACAACCCTTAAAGAAGTAGGGCTTTCGTATATAAAATTAGGCCAAGCTGCTAATACCTTGTCTGGAGGTGAAGCTCAAAGGGTCAAACTTTCAAAAGAATTATCTAAAAGAGATACCGGCAATACTCTTTATATACTTGATGAACCTACAACAGGTCTTCATTTTTATGATATTCAGATGTTAATGGATGTTCTCAATAAGCTAGTTAATAAGGGTAATAGTGTAATTGTAATAGAGCATAATTTAGATGTAATAAAATTAGCTGACTGGATAATAGATCTTGGTCCTGAAGGTGGTGATGGAGGAGGAAATATTGTTGCGGAGGGCAATATTAAAGAAATCAGGAAGAATAAGAAATCCTTTACAGGGAAAATGTTAAAAATTACTTAAAAAAACCTAGACCACCAGCTTTTCTTTTCTTCTTTTTTCTTAGGCTTTGTTTCTTTAGTTTCAGTTTTCTTAGCAGCAGTTTTCTTAGCGGCAGCTTTTTTAGGTTTTTCTTCTTTTGTTTCAGTTTTCTTAGCAGCAGCTTTCTTAGGTTTTTCTTCTTTAGTTTCTTTTGTTTCAGTTTTCTTAGCAGCAGCTTTCTTAGGTTTTTCTTCTTTAGTTTCAGTTTTCTTAGCAGCAGCTTTCTTAGGTTTTTCTTCTTTAGTTTCTTCAACTACAGCTTCAACCAATGAATCTTCTACAACATTAGTTTCTTCTTTTACTAAGTTTTCAGAATCAGTTGCTTGATCTGAACTATCAGATTCATTCCTTATTGTTAGCTCCACATAACATATATCTGCTTTATCACCTTCTCTAAAGCCAGCTTTGATTACTCTAAGATATCCTCCATTAGTTTCGCTGAACCTTGGCCCTAAATCAGAGAATAGTTTTGATGCAGCACTTTTTGAATGTAGTTGCGAAATTACTTGTCTTCTATTGTGAAGAGTATCCTCTTTCGCTCTTGTAATTAAAGGCTCAAGAAATCTTCTTAGCTCTTTGCCTTTTTCAACTGTAGTTTTTACCACTTCATGCTCAATTAAAGATGCAGCAAGGTTCCTCATCATAGCCATTCTATGTGATGATGTTCTGCTGAATCTTCTGCTAAGCTTTCTGTGTCTCATTTTTACATTGGTGGCCAGTTCTTAAGTACTGTTCCCATTGAAAGTCCTCTAGAAGCAAGTTCATCCTTTATTTCATTAAGAGATTTTTTACCTAAATTTGGAGTTTTTAATAAATCCATTTCACTTCTCTGAATAAGATCACCAATTAAGAAAATATTTTCTGCTTTCAAGCAATTTGTTGATCTAACTGTTAGTTCAAGCTCTTCAATGGATCTTAGTAGTAATGGATCAAAATCATACTTGTCTTTTCGCTTTTCTTTTCTAGAAACAAGTTCTTCATCAACAAATACTGCTAATTGGTGCTGCATTATTGTTGCAGCATATTTAACAGCTTGTTTTGCATCTATTGTTCCATCAGTTTCAAGATCAAGGATTAATTTATCTAAATCTGTTCTATTTTCAACTCTTGTATTTTCAACTTTGTAATTAACTCTTTTTACTGGAGAAAAAATTGCATCAAGGTGCAAAGAATCAATACTTTTATCTTTTGTTTGTTCTGCTGGAACATAACCAATACCAGTCTTAACCTTCATTGTCATAGAGACTTTCTTAGGTTCAACAAGAGTAGCAATAACATGATCTGGATCCATCACCTCTACACCTGCTGGCAGTTCTAAATCAGAAGCAGTAATTGTTTTTGGAGATTTAACATCTAATTTAATTTCAGCTTCAGAAGGGCCATCTAATTTAATAGCCATATCTTTAAGGTTTAGTAAAACATCTAAAATATCTTCTTTTATTCCTTCTATTGTTCCATATTCATGTGAAACACCATCTATTTTAACTTCCGTTACAGCAGCACCAGGCATATAAGAAAGCATTATCCTTCTCAAACTATGACCTATTGTGTAGCCAAAACCTCTTTCAAATGGCTCTAAAACAACTTTTAGGTTGTTCTTGTCTACTTCATCTACTTTTGCAACTTCAGGCGCTAAAACATTTAATTTATCTTCCATAATTTCCTCTATTATTTTGAGTACAACTCAATAATTAAGTTCTCATTGATTTCAGAACTTAGTTCACTTCGATCAGGGTAGCTTAAAAATTTACCCGTCATTTCATCAAAATTTACATCAAGCCAACTTGCTTTATCTTTTGATTTTGCAAGCTCTACAGCGGCCTTAATTCTTAAGTGTTCTTTGCTTTTTGCTGTAACTGATACCTCATCTTCTGGTTTTACATTATATGAAGGTATATTCACAACTTTTCCATTAACATTTATTGATTTATGAGCAACTATTTGCCTTGCTTCTGCTCTAGTTACACCAAAACCCATTCTATAAACAACATTATCAAGTCTTGTCTCTAGTAAATTCAGAAGATTTTCTCCCGTATTGCCCTGTGATTTTGCTGCTTTAAGATAATAATTTCTAAATTGTCTTTCCAATAGACCGTACATCCTTTTTACTTTCTGCTTTTCTCTTAATTGCGTTCCGTAATCAGATAATCTTCCCCTTGACATTGAATTGCCAGGTTTTTTATCAAACTTACATTTTGATTCGACAGCTCTAGTGCCAGAAGTAAGCATTAAATCTGTGCCTTCTCTTCTAGAAAGTCTTAATCTTGGTCCTCTATATCTTGCCATTATACTCTTCTCTTCTTAGGAGGCCTGCAACCATTATGTGGTAGCGGGGTAACATCCGTAATTTTATTAATTCTTAGACCACAACCATTTAAAGCTCTAATAGATGATTCACGACCTGCTCCAGGCCCTTTCACTCTTACTTCTAAATTGACCATTCCCATTTCTTTAGCCATATTTCCAGCTCTTTCAGCTGCAATTTGTGCAGCAAATGGTGTGCTCTTTCTTGAACCTTTAAAGCCAGCACCTCCTGATGTTGCCCAACACAGTGCATTTCCACCCATATCTGTGATCATAACTATAGTGTTATTGAAGGATGCTTTTACGTGAGCAATACCGTCAGTTACTATTCTTTTTGTTTTTTTCTTTCCAGCCATTATGCTTTTATAGGTTTCCTAGGCCCTTTTCTAGTTCTAGCGTTTGTTTTAGTTCTTTGACCTCTTAGTGGCAGACTTCTTCTATGTCTAATGCCTCTGTAACAACCTAGATCCATTAATCTTTTAATATTGAAGTTGATATCTCGTCTTAAATCTCCTTCTATTTGAAATGTTTTTAACTCATCTCTTATTTTGTCTAGTTGATCTTCCGTAAGCTCTGATACTTTTTTGGAATATTTAATATTTAGCTTATCGCAAATATCTTGAGCAGTTTTACGACCAATTCCATAAATATGAGTTAAAGAAACATCTATGTGCTTGTTATCTGGTATGTTTATTCCGCCTACTCTTGCCATGATTATCCTTGTCTCTGTTTATGCCTCTTATTCTTACAGATCACAAATAATGTGCCTGATCTTTTAACTACTTTGCAATCCTTGCAAATCCTTTTTATTGACGATCTAACTTTCATCTTCTTCTACTCTTTTTAGAGCCGGAAATATTAGCATTTTTTAAGATAGATGCATATTGTTGGCTCATAACATATGACTGTATTTGTCTTTGTAAATCTAGCATTACAACAACAACAATAAGAACTGATGTTCCACCTAGATAAAAAGATATCCCAAAGCTGTTTATTAAAAGTAATGGAAGTATACAAACTAATGATAAATAGAAGGCTCCAAATACTGTTAACCTTGAAAGAATTGTATCAATAAATGTAGCTGTTTGATCTCCAGGTCTTATTCCAGGTATGTAACCCCCGCTTCTTTTCAGATTGTCAGCCATATCATTAGAACTAAAAGTTAATGCTAACCAAATGTAACAAAATGAAACTATTAAAATTACAAATAAAAGAATGTATAGCGGCTGTCCAGGGTTAAGATAAAGTGCAAATTCTTGTAAACCACTTAATCCTTCAATATTTCCAAACCAAGATGACAACGTTGCTGGAAATAATAAAAATGTACTAGCAAAAATTGCTGGAATTACACCTGACATATTCAATTTTAGTGGCAGAAAACTCGATGGTGCCTGAACCATACCTCTAACTTGGTGTCTTTGTGCATAATTAACAGTAATTTTTCTTTGAGCATTCTCCACAAATACAACTAAAGCAACAACCAATAGTGTTAGAAGGCCCAAAACGATCAGAATAAGGTAATTGAGGTCGCCTTGTTGAGTTTGCTCTAATGCTTGTCCAAAAGCTCTTGGTACGCCTGTAATGATGCTTGTTGCAATAATAAGAGATATGCCATTTCCAATTCCTCTCTCAGAAATTTGCTCGCCAAGCCACATTAAGAAAACTGTACCTGTAACAATTGATAACACAGCAACAATTGCACCAAAAATACTACTTGATTCAATCAGACCAGCTGTCTGCAAGGTAACTGTCAGGGCAGTTGATTGAATAAGTGCAAACACTACAGTGCCGTATCTCGTGTATTGTGTAATTTTATTTCTGCCAGCTTGTCCATCTTTTTTGAGTTCTTGTAAATATGGGAGTGAGTTTGAAAATAATTGCATAACAATTGCAGCAGATATATATGGAACAACACTGAGTGCAAAAATACTCATTCTCTCGAGAGCACCTCCTGAAAATAAGTTGAAATATTGAAGAATTGTGCCTTGGCTTTGTTGAAATAAAGCAGCTACTTGTTCTGGGTTGATGCCAGGAATTGGAATATGGGTCCCAATCCTATAAACAAGCAGTGCAAAAGCTAGGAAACCTAGCCTTTTCCATAATTCAGACATTGAATTATCCAACTTTTACCCCTTTTGAAATTCTTATATTCTCATCAGTTGGTTTTTCAGCTAGCTTGCCTTCACCAAATATTTTGACCTTAAGAGTTGATTTTTTTATGAGCCCTAGTTTTTTAAGATTTTCGATATTTATCTTCTTCACACCTTCTAGATTTTTAACATTAATGCTTTCTGAAACTCTCGAAACCCTTGAAGTAAAACCAAATTTTGGCAACCTCATTTGAAGTGGCATTTGCCCACCTTCAAACCCTGGCCTCACATTGCCGCCTGACCTAGATTTTTGACCCTTATGTCCTCTTCCTGCTGTTTTACCAACACCAGAGCCGGTACCTCTTCCTACTCTTTTTCTTTCAGACCTTGATTTAGGATCTCCAATATTATTTAACGTTAATTTTTCCATGTTATTTAACCTCTTCAACTGAGATAAGATAATCCACTTGATTAATCATGCCTCTAACTGATGGCGAGTCTTCAAGCACCCTTGAATCTCCAATACCTCTGAGCCCTAGACCTTTTATTGATAGTCTATGGTTCTTTTTTCTGCCAATAAGGCTTCTAAGTTGTGTGACTTTGAGTTTTGCCATTATTTTCTTCTCTCTTTTACTTTTTCAGGCGATTCCATTTTAGCTAGACCTTCAACAGTAGCTCTTACAACGTTAATTGGATTTGTTGAACCATAACATTTTGCAAGAACATTCTTGATACCTACAAGCTCTAATACAGCCCTCATAGCTCCTCCAGCAATGATACCTGTACCTTCTGAAGCTGGCTGCATATAAACTTTTGTTGCTGAACTTTTCTGATTAATTGGGTACCAAATTGTATTACCATTAAGTTCAACATTTACTAAGCTTCTTTTTGCTTCATCAAGTGCTTTCTGAATTGCAACTGGTACTTCTTTTGCTTTACCTCTTCCATATCCAACTTTTCCATTGCCATCACCTACAACTGTAAGTGCTGTAAAAGACATGACTCTTCCTCCTTTTACAGTTTTTGCAACTCTATTAACCTGAACTAGCTTTTCAACTAGCGTATCTTGCCCCATATTTTGTGCCTGTAAATTTTCCATTAAAACTCTAAGCCTCCATCTCTTGCACCATCAGCTAAAGCTTTAACTCTGCCGTGGTATTTATATCCTGATCTGTCAAAAGTAACTTTCTTGTGCCCTAAATCGATTGCTTTCTTTGCAATTTCAGCACCTATTTTTGATGCAGCCTCAATATTGCCGCCGCTCTTACCTTTAAATTCTTTTTGCTGTGTTGAAACAGTTGCAAGAACTTTTCCATTAGAAGAATCAATAAGTTGAGCAGTTATATTCTTCAGAGATCTACAAACAGACACTCTCATTAACTGAACTTTTTGCAGTTTTGCTCTAAGTTTTTTTGATCTTCTTACTCTAGCTAATTCTTTACTCATATCTTATCCTGCTGCTGCTGCTTTTTTCCTTTCTTTTCTAGCAATGTGCTCTCCATCTATAAAGATACCTTTACCTTTATATGGTTCGGGTGGTCTGAATGATCTAATCTCGGCACATACTTGACCTAATAGTTGTTTGTTGCATGATGAAATTGTAAGTTCTGTTTGGCTGTCTTGTGCTGCTTCTACAGTTGCAGGCAATTCATACTCCACAGGGTGTGAAAAACCGAGAGTAAAAGTAATCTTTTTACCTTGAACTTTTGCTCGATAACCAACACCGTTAAGTTTTACTTTCTTTTCAAAACCTTCACTAACACCTTTCACATAATTATTTACAAGCGCACGCATTGTCCCAGCCATTGCTCTCTCTTCATCCTTACTCCACTTCACTTGAAACATATTTTCTTCAACAGAGAAATCTACGCTTTCATGAATATCAAGAGTCATTTCACCTTTGGGTCCTTTGAAATTAACAGTCTTGCCTTCAGTTGTTAGGTTTACTGATTCTGGAATACTGACTGGATCTTTTGCTATTCTTGACATTAAAATACCCTACAAATTACTTCGCCACCTAGCTGTTTTTTTATTGCATCTTTATCAGTCATAAGCCCTTTACTAGTTGTTAAGACTTTTAAACCAAGACCGCCCTTGTAAGGCTTAATTTCTTTATAACTCAAATATTTTCTTAGGCCAGGTCTTGATTCTCTGACTAATTCTTTAATTACTGGCTCTTCTTCAAAATACTTTAATGTTATTTCTAACTCATCAAAGTCTTTCTTAACTTTTTTCACACTATGCAAAAAGCCTTCTTTAACTAAAAGCTTTGCTAATTCATGCTTAAGCTTAGAATATGGTGCATTCACCGTTTCTTTGCTTCGCATTAATGCGTTTCTAATTCTTGTTAATAAATCTGCTATCGGATCTGTCATATTATTACCAACTTGATTTTTTAATACCAGGCAACTTACCTGACATTGCTAATTCCCTTAATTTTGTTCTACTTAATCCAAATTTTCTGTATACGCCTTTAGGTCTCCCTGTTAAAGCACACCTACGGACAACCCTTGAAGGATTAGAGCTTCTTGGCAATTTTTGAAGTTTTCTTTGGATATCCATTTTCTCTTCAAAAGTTGCTGCTTTCCTCTGCTCTTCCTTTAAGGCTGCACGCTTTTCAGAAAACTTTTCTACAAGTTTTATCTTCTTTTTTTCTCTTTCAATAATTGATTTTCTAGCCATTCTTACCTCTAAATGGGAAATTAAAACACTTAAGTAGTTCTTTTGCATCGCTATCTTTTAATGCTGATGTTGTTATTGCAATATCCATGCCTCTAAGCTTGTCAACTTTGTCATAATCAATCTCTGGAAAAATAATTTGCTCTTTTACTCCCATATTGTAATTTCCTCTACCATCAAATGATTTCTCACTTAAACCCCTGAAGTCTTTTTCTCTTGGAATTGCTAGATCTATAAGTCTTTCGAAAAAGTCATACATCTTTTCACCTCGAAGAGTTACTTTGCAACCAATTGGATACTCTTCTCTTATTTTGAAGGTTGCTACTGCTTTTCTGGCTCTTGTGATAACAACTTTTTGTCCAGAAATAGCCTCAAGATCTGCAACAGCATGATCTAAAACTTTTTTGTCTTTTGATGCTTCACCAACACCCATATTGATTGTAATTTTCTTGAGTTTTGGCACCTGCATAACAGATTTGTATCCAAGCTTCTCTTTAAGAACTGGTACAATTTCTTTTGTATATCTATCTTTAAGTTTCATTATTTAACACTCTTGCCTGTTGATCTAAAAACTCTAACTTTTTTACCTTTTTCTTCTTTGAATGATAATTTATCTTGTTTTTTTGTTTCGCTGTTCCAAATCATCACATTTGAAAGATTAATAGGCATTTCTTTTTCAACTATGCCTCCTGTAATCCCAAGCTGAGGATTTGGTCTAGTATGTTTTTTTGCAAGATTCAAATCGTTTATTACACATCTGTTTCCCACTATCTTCTTTATATTTCCTCTTTTGCCTTTCTCTCTTCCAGAAATGACTATTACTTCATCACCTTCTCTTAGTTTTGTGTTCTTTAATTTCATTAAAGTACCTCCGGTGCTAGTGAAACAATTTTCATAAATTTTGCTGTTCTCAGTTCTCTTGTTACGGGTCCAAAAATTCTTGTTGCTACTGGTTCTTTATTTGTATTAAGTAACACTACTGCGTTCTCATCAAATCCAATTTTAGAGCCGTCTTGTCTTCGAACTCCTGACTTGCTTCTAACAATCAAAGCATTCATTACAGAGCCTTTCTTTATTTTGCTCTGTGGTAAAGCTTCTTTAATAGCAACTTTAATTACATCGCCAATATTGGCTGTTCTTCTTTTAGAACCGCCTAAAACTTTAATACACATAACTCTTCTTGCTCCACTGTTATCAGCGACACTTAGCATGCTTTGAGTTTGAATCACTCTGATTCTCCTTTCTTGACGACATCCACTAACATCCAATTCTTTGTCTTAGATATAGGCTTGCACTCTTGAATCCTAACGATATCTCCTTCATTTGAGACTTCTTTTTCATCATGCACATGGTACTTAGTAGATAAGCTTATGTACTTACCATATTTAGGGTGCTTTTTTCGTCTGTCGACGACAACAGTAACTGTCTTATTCATTTTTTGACTTGTTACAGTCCCTTGTAATGTTCTAGCTGCCATTTTTTGTGTTAATCTCCGTTTTAATTCTTGCTATATTTTTTCTTGCTTCTTTTAAGGTATGACTTTCTTTAAGTTGGCCCATTTTATGTTTGAAATTGCTTTCAAACAATAGTTTTCTATTGGCAATTAATTCAGTTTTTAAATCTTCTATTTTCATAGTCTTAAAATCTTTTGCTGCTTTCTTAGCCATTTGTACCTCTCTTCACAAAGGTTGTATTCATAGGAAGTTTTGCACCAGCTAATTCAAATGCTCTTTTTGCATCTTTTTCATCTACACCAGCAACTTCATAAAGTATTTTTCCAGGCTTTATTGGACTTGCCCAATACTCAACATTTCCTTTTCCTTTACCTTGTCTTGTCTCAAGAGGTTTCTTTGTAATTGGCTTATCAGGAAATACTCTAATCCAGACTTTTCCTCCTCTTTTAATATGTCTAACTAAAGCTCTTCTAGCAGCCTCAATTTGTCTTGAAGTTAACATCCCATGAGTTGTAGCCTTAAGGCCAAAATCTCCAAATGCTACAGAAGAACCAGCAGAAGCAAAACCATTATTTCTGCCTTTCATCTGTTTTCTGTATTTTGTTTTCTTAGGCTGTAGCACCTTTATCTCCTCTATAAATCCAAACTTTTACTCCTATGATTCCATAGGTTGTAAGTGCTTCGCTTGTTGCATAATCAATATCTGCTTTTAAAGTGTGAAGGGGCACTCGGCCTTCTCTGTACCATTCAGATCTAGCTATCTCAGCACCATTTAATCTACCAGCTACTGATATTCTTATGCCTTTAGCACCCTGTCGCATTGTATTTTGAACTGCTCTTTTCATTGCTTTTCTGAACATAATTCTTTTTTCTAATTGCTGAGTAACAGAAGTAGCAACTAGCTGAGCATCAAGATCAGGTTGTTTTACTTCGACAACATTAATTTTTACATCTTGGTTAATGATTTTCTTTAGTGCTTTTTTTATTTTTTCTATTTCTTCACCTTTTTTTCCAATAACAACACCAGGTCTTGAAGTCTTTATGTCTACAATAACTTCTTCCATTGTTCTTTTAATTATTACTGAACTTATTGGTGCATTTGGCAATATCTCACGCACTCTATCTCGAACTTTAATGTCTTCTAAGACAAGTTTTGAATAATCTTTTGATTTTGCAAACCATACAGAGTCATGATCTCTTGATGTGCCAAGCCTAAAACCTACAGGATTAACTTTCTGTCCCATCTTTAACCTCCTGTTTGTCCTTATTGTCTGATAATTTTATCTCGATGTGGCACATAGGCTTTTTAATTCTATCTGCTCTACCTCTTGCTCTTATCTTTATTCTTTTCATCACTAAACCTTTATTTACAACAATTGATTTTATTTTGAGGTCATCAATATCTGCATTCTCATTGTTCTCGGCATTAGAAATTGCTGAATCTAATAATTTCTTGATAAGTTTTGCACCTTTTTGTTTTGAAAAGCTCAAGATGTCCAATGCTTTTTCCACATCAAGACCTCGAACCATATCGGCCACTAGACAAGCTTTCTGTGGAGAGAGTCTAGCACCTTTTAAATAAGCTCTTACTTCCATTATTTTTTCACCTTCCTATCACCTGCATGCATTTTGAAGGTCCTTGTTATAGAGAACTCTCCAAGCTTTTGACCAACCATATCCTCTTTTACAAAAACTGGAATATGTTGGCGTCCATTGTGAACAGCAATTGTAAGATTAACCATATCTGGAGTAATCATTGAACTCCTTGACCAAGTCTTAATCGGTTTTCTATCATTTGTTGCTTTAGCTTTAGCTACCTTTTTTTCAAGAGATAAGTCTACAAATGGTCCTTTTTTACTTGATCTAGCCATTATTTATATCTCCTTTTCACAATTAATTTATCACTAGCCTTTGGTTTTCTTGTTCTATAACCTTTTGTTGGGGTACCCCAAGGTGATACCGGATTTCGTCCCCCAGAAGTTTTCCCTTCACCACCACCATGTGGGTGATCGACAGGGTTCATCGCAACACCTCTTACTGTTGGTCTAACGCCTCTCCATCTTTTAGCTCCTGCCTTTCCAAGAGATTTAAGATTGTGTTGTGTGTTTGAAATAACACCAATTGTAGCTCGGCATGTTAATAAGATTTTTCTCATTTCCCCAGAACTTAGTCTTAACGTTGCATACTTTCCTTCTTTAGCAACTAATCTGGCAGTAGTGCCTGCTGAACGAATTAATTGTGCCCCTTTTCCTGGTCTCATTTCTACACAATGAACCTCAGTACCTTGAGGTATCTCGCTTAGTGGTAAACAATTACCTGATTTGATAGGTGCTTTATCACTAGACACAACCTTTGACTTTTCTTTGAGATCTTTGGGAGCAATGATGTATGCTTTTTCGCCATCTTTATATTCAATTAAGGCAATATTAGCTGATCTGTTTGGATCATATTCTATTCTTTGCACTATGCCTTCTACATCAATTTTTTGTCTTTTAAAATCAATCATTCTGTAGAGTCTTTTATGGCCGCCGCCTTTATGTCTGACTGTAATATGGCCATTATTATTTCTTCCAGAGATTCGTCTTTTTGACTCAACAAGTGTTTTCTCAGGTCTTCCTTTGTGAAGATCTTCCCTAATAAGTACCCTAAACCTTCTTCCAGGAGATGTAGGTTTTGCTTTGATGATAGCCATTTTATTTAAAAGGATTCTCCATGTTAATTTCTTTGCCTTCAGCAAGCTTTATGTAAGCTTTCTTATAGGTGCTTGTTTTGTATTTACCAAATCTTGTTCTTTTATTCTTAAACTTTGTATTCAGGACTCGTACAGACTCAACTTGGACTCCGAAGATTTCCTCTATAGAATTTTTTATTTCCACTTTTGTTGCTTCTTTAGCAACTTTAAATACATACGTATTAGATGTGCTTTTTTCTATTGCAGCTTTTTCACTAATTACAGGATTCTTAATTGTTGTATAAATTTTTTCACTTAACATTTAATGCCTCCTTAAGAATTGGTACAGCTGAATGTGTTAGCAATATATGTTTAGCCTTAAGAAGATCATAAGGATTTACGTCTTTTGCATCCAAGAAATTGAAATGTTTTAGATTTCTTATTGCTAGCATAGTATTTTGATCTAAGTCAGATGCGATAAGCAAAGCTGACTCTTGTCCGCTCTTTTTAAAATATTCTTGAGCTAATTTTGTTTTTGGTTCTTTGAAGCTCACATCATCTACAAGATCTAATCTTTTTTCAGATTTAAATTTTGAGAGGATTGATGCTAAAGCTTTTTTTGCCATTTTTTTATTGATCTTTTTTGTGTAATTTTTAGCATTAGCAAAGGTGACGCCGCCGCCCACCCAAAGAGGACTTCTTATTGTCCCTGCTCTAGCACGACCAGTTCCTTTTTGTTTAAATGGCTTTCTTCCTCCGCCTCTAACAGCTGATCTATTTTTAAGCATAACTGAGCCTTGTCTTTCATTAGACATATAGCTCGTTAAAGCTTGATGAACCAGAGATTCATTAAAATCAACTGAAAAAACTTCACTAGGAAGTTTAGGTTTAGCTGCTTTTTTTGTTACTGGTTTAGCTGCTTTTTTTGTTACTTTAGCTTCTGCCATTATTCCTTCTTATCCTCTTTCTTTGCTTCGACTTTTTCTTCAGCAGTATTTGTCTCTTCTTTTACTGCTTCCTCTGTTGCCTTAACTTCTTTTGCCTCTTCTTTTGCCTCTTCTTTTGCCTCTTCTTTTGCCTCTTCTTTTGTCTCTTCTTTTGTCTCTTCTTTTACTGCTTCCTCTGTTGCCTGTGCTTCATTAGGCTCCTCTTCTGCAACTTCAGTGCTTGCATCACTGACATCTGAAGCTTTATCTGCTTCAGTATTTTGATTTTCGTTAGACTCTTCTGGTGTTGCAGTTTCTGCAATATTTTCAACTGACTCTTCTGTTTCAGTTGCTGCATCTGCAACCTCATCAATAATTGGTTCAAGTGAAAGTTTTGCACCATCTTTAATTGATGGAGTGACCTTAACATATGAACCTATTGATCCTGGAACTGCACCTTTTACTAATAAAACATTTTCATCTAAATCAATTTTTTCTATTTCAAGATTCTGTACTGTTGTATTTCTGTCTCCCATGTGTCCAGCCATTTTTTTACCTTTAAAAACTCTGCCCGGAAATTGACATTGGCCTATGGAACCAGGAGCTCTATGCGCTAGGGAATTACCATGGGTTGCATCTTGTGTTTTGAAGTTATGTCTCTTAACTACACCAGCAAAACCTTTACCTTTTGACACTCCAGATACGTCAACTTTATCTGTCCCGCTGAAAGGGTGTAGTGTTATTTCTTTTGCATCAACTAGATAGTTAAATTCTTCTTCAGATAAATTAAATTCTGTTAAATATCCTTTTTCTGCATTATTGTCCTTGAATTTTTTTTCTAAACTTTTTGAAACTTTCTTTTTGGAACCAAAATTTACTTGTACAGCATAGTAACCATCTTTCTCTGCAGTCTTTCTTTGAACTATCTTGCTTTGTGCAACAGATATAACTGTGACAGGCACAGAAGTTCCATTATCTTTAAAGACACGCGTCATCCCAACTTTTGTTCCAATTACTCCAAGCATTTTAATTAAGGGTTATTTTTACATCCACTCCAGCAGCAATATCTAAGCGCATTAGAGCATCTACAGTCTGCTCAGTAGGGTTAATGATGTCGAACAATCTCTTATGTGTTCTTGTCTCGTATTGATCACGAGCTTTTTTATCTACATGAGGTGATGTGAGAATTGTGAGCTTTTCTTTTTTTACAGGCAAAGGAATAGGCCCAACAACTTTTGCGCCGGTTTTTGTGACTGTCTCAAGAATTTCTTTCGTTGATTTATCAACCAACTTATGATCGAAAGCCTTAAGTTTTATCCTAATTTTTTGCTGTTCCATAATCGCCTTTTAGATTAGAAAGACCACGATTTTAAGGCTTTAAATAGGGAGTGTCAAAGGATTTATCTAATTCTTATTGATAATTTCTTCTGTCAAATTTGATGGAACTTCTAGGTATTTTTCAAACTCCATGGTGTAAGTAGCTCTACCTTGAGTTGCTGACCTCAAATCTGTTGCATATCCAAACATTTCTGAAAGAGGTACCAATGCCGTTATAGCCTTTCCTGACGGGATATCCTCCATATTCTGGACTTGTCCTCTTCTTCTATTTAGATCACCTACAACATCTCCCATATAGTCTTCGGGAGTAACAACCTCAACATCCATCATTGGCTCTAACAATACAGGGTTAGCTTTTAATGCTCCATCTTTAGCTGCCATAGATCCAGCAAGTTTGAATGCCATTTCACTTGAATCTACCTCGTGATAAGAACCATCATAAAGTGTAACTTTCACACCTTGTAACGGATAGCCTGCAACAACACCGTTTTGTAGTTGCTCTTGCACGCCTTTTGACACAGCAGGTATGTATTCTTTAGGTATAGAACCACCTTTAATTTCATCAACAAACTCAAATTCTTCTTCACATGGTTCCATGCGCATCATAACGTGACCATATTGACCTTTACCACCAGATTGTTTTGCATATTTATGTTCTACTTCGACGTGAGATTTTATTGCTTCTCTGTAAGCTACTTGAGGTTTTCCAACATTAGCTTCAACACTAAATTCTCTTTTCATCCTTTCTACAAGGACTTCAAGGTGAAGTTCACCCATACCTGAAATAATTGTCTGGCCAGATTCCTCATCTGAACTTACCCTAAATGATGGGTCTTCTTGCGCAAGTTTTCCTAGAGCGATAGACATTTTCTCTTGATCAGGCTTAGATTTTGGTTCGACTGCAAGCGAAATGACAGGTTCTGGAAATTCCATTCTCTCTAATACCACTAAATCTTTTGCATCAGACAGTGTGTCACCAGTTGTTACATTTTTTAAACCTATGCAAGCTGCAATATCTCCAGCTCTTACCTCTTTAATCTCTTCTCTGTTGTTTGAGTGCATCTGAACCATTCTTCCAATTCTCTCTTTGTCGTCTTTAACTGTATTTATCACACCATCACCTTGTGATAAGACACCTGAATAGACTCTAACAAAGGTTAAATTTCCGACGAATGGGTCTGTTGCAATTTTGAATGCAAGTGCTGAAAAAGGCTCATCATCACTTGAACTTCTGGATGTTGGTTCTTCAGTTTTTGGATGTATTCCCTCAATAGCTTTTACTTCATCAGGTGCAGGCAAATATTCAATAACAGCATCTAATACTGCTTGTACACCCTTATTTTTGAATGCTGAACCACACAAAGCTAGTGTGATTTCATTTGCTAAAACTCTTTGTCTTAAACCTTTCTTTATTTCTTCTTCATTTAAATCCCCAGATTCTAGGTATTTTTCCATCAGCTCTTCATTTGCTTCTGCAGCTGCTTCAAGCAGCTCTTCTCTTAGTGTTTCACATTTAGAAACTAAATCTTCAGGTATATCTGTATATTCAAATGTTGATCCCTTGTCAGCCTCATTCCATGTAATCGTCTTCATTTTAATAAGGTCTATTACGCCTTTGAAATCATCTTCAGCACCTATGTTGTATTGAATAGGAACAACTGTTGCACCAAGTCGATCTCTAATTTGGTCTACAACTCTTTCAAAGTCTGCACCAGCTCTATCCATTTTATTCACAAAAACAATTCTTGGAACTTCATATCTATTAGCTTGTCTCCATACAGTCTCAGATTGTGGCTGAACACCTGATGAACCACAGAAGACTACAACTGCACCATCTAGAACTCTTAAAGATCTTTCAACTTCAATTGTAAAATCAACGTGACCAGGAGTATCAATGATATTAACTCTATGTTCTTCAAACTGTTGCTCCATACCTTGCCAGAAACATGTAGTTGCAGCAGATGTAATAGTGATACCTCTTTCTTGTTCTTGCTCCATCCAGTCCATTACAGCTGCGCCATCATGAACTTCTCCAATTTTGTGAGATATGCCTGTATAGAAGAGCACTCTTTCTGTAGTAGTTGTTTTTCCTGCATCTACGTGCGCACATATTCCGATATTTCTGTATCTATTCAGTGGTGTTTTTCTTGCCATGATTAAAACCTAAAGTGTGCAAAAGCTTTATTTGCTTCTGCCATTCTATGCATATCCTCTTTTTTCTTGACTGCTGATCCTTTTCCATCTTTTGCTTCTTTGAGTTCGGCAGCTAGTCTTGCTGGCATAGATTTCTCTTTTCTATTTCGTGCAGCCTCTACAAGCCATCTCATTGCTAATGCAGTTCTTCTTTTGGCTCTGACTTCTACAGGAACCTGATAAGTGGCTCCGCCAATTCTTCTTGATCTGACTTCAACAACTGGTGCTACCTTATCTAAAATCTTTTTGAATACTTCAACTAGATCTTCGCCTTTACTATCTTTTTCTAGCTGTTCAAATGCACCATATACAATGCTTTCTGCAATTGATTTTTTCCCATCAACCATTAGTTGGTTCATGAACTTAGCAATGATCTCACTTTCGTATTTGGAATCAGGGATAATTTTTCTTTTTGGTGCCGCTCTTCTTCTCATTACTTACCTCTTTTAGCACCGTACTTAGATCTTCCCTGTTTTCTTTCTGATACTCCAGAAGTATCCAAGGCTCCCCTAACGGTGTGATATCTAACACCAGGCAAATCTTTTACTCTACCGCCTCTTATGAGGACAACTGAGTGTTCTTGTAAATTATGACCTTCACCACCTATATAAGAAGTGACCTCAAAACCTGAAGTAAGCTTAACTCTGCAAACCTTTCTTAAAGCTGAGTTTGGTTTTTTTGGTGTAGTTGTGTACACACGCGTGCATACGCCTCTTCTTTGAGGGCAGTTTTTTAATGCAGGAACATCACTCTTTGTAGCTTTTGTTCTACGTGGTTTCCTAACTAATTGATTTATCGTAGCCATTTTTTAAAAACTGAATAATAAAGCAGTGCTAATCATGGGTCAATGTTTACTGAAAGCTTTCCAATAATTCTTTTTTCAATGCTTCTTCAATATCTTGTATTTCTTCTGAAGATACACTTGCTTTTTGATTCGCTGCAAATCCTGTACCTGCTGGTATTAGTCTTCCTACAACGACATTTTCTTTTAATCCTCTTAGGGTATCTTTCTTACTTGTAACTGCAGCTTCAGTAAGAACCCTAGTAGTTTCTTGGAAAGATGCTGCTGAAACAAATGAATCTGTTGATAGAGCTGCTTTAGTTATTCCTAAAAGCATTCTATCGAATACAGCTGGCTTTTTATCTGAAGCGACAAGATTCTTATTTGATGCTCTGACTTTTGTAAGCTCAACTATATCGCCTTCCAAGTATTCACTATCACCTTGTTCAGTAATAGTTACTTTCTTCATCATCTGTCTGCTTATAGTTTCAATATGCTTATCATTAATAACAACACCTTGGAGCCTATAAACATCTTGAACTTCAGCAATTAAATGTTTTGCTAGTTCCTCAACACCATGCATAGCTAATAATGCATGAGTATCTACTGGGCCATGACAAAGAATATCGCCTTTTTCAACAAAATCTCCTTCAAGAAATGCTACTGCTCTATATTTCTGAATCATCATCTCTACAGGTTCACCTTTTTCTGGTGTAATAACGAGTCTTTTTCTACCTTTGGTCTCTTTGCCGTAAGAGAGAGTACCTGAAGCTTCTGCATATATAGAACCATCTTTAGGTTTTCTTGCTTCAAATAAATCAGCAACTCTTGGAAGACCACCTGTAATATCTTTAGTCTTAGTCCCTTCAACTGGCACCCTTGCTATAAATTCACCTGTGGAAACTTTATTTCCATTGTTCTTCATAAGAATTGACTTTGAAGGTAATGAGTAAGAAGCAATAACTTTCTTTTTACCATCTAAGACTGTAATTGATGGTGTCATGCCTTTACCTTTTACAGGCCTATCATTTGCATCAATTACTTCTCTTGTAGTTGAGCCTGTTAAATCATCAACATCAACTTTCATAGTTACATCTTCAGTTAAGTCATTAAATGATACTGTCCCTTCAACCTCAGCAATAATTGGCAAAGTAAGTGGGTCCCATTTTGCAATTAGAGTTCCTGGTTCAACTTTTGTATTGTTGCCATATAAAATCTCAGCACCGTAAGGTATTGAATATTTTTCAAGCAGATTTTCATCATCATCTTGTATCGTGAAATGAGCATTTCTAGATACAACTACCAATTCACCATTCTTCTTCTCAACTGTTTTTAGAGATGAATCAAAAACAATATTTCCACCCCTTAAAGTTGTAACAGAATCATCTTCTGCTGTTCCTGAGGCAGCTCCACCAATATGGAAAGTTCTCATAGTAAGTTGTGTTCCTGGCTCACCAATTGACTGAGCAGCAACTACACCAACTGCTTCACCTATGTGGACAAGATGTCCTCTAGCTAAATCTCTACCATAACACTTGGCACATAAGCCATGGCTTGCTTCACAAGTAATTGGCGATCTAATTTTAATTTTCTTAACACCAGAGTTTTGTGCTTCTACAGAAGTTTCTTCATCGAATAAATGCCCTTTTTCAAAAAGCACTTTCCCATCTTTCTTGATGTCTTCTTGCAAGACTCTTCCCAAAATTCTTTCTGAAACTGTCTGAATAACTGAAGCGCCATCGATAATTGCTTCTACAGTAATACCTTCTTCTGTTTCACAATCATCTGATGTAATAACCACATCTTGTGAGACATCAACAAGCCTTCTTGTTAGGTATCCTGAGTTTGCTGTTTTAAGTGCTGTATCTGCAAGACCTTTTCGAGCTCCATGAGTAGAAGTGAAATACTCAAGCATAGATAAACCTTCTCTGAAATTAGA
The DNA here is from genome assembly GCA_003213455.1 of SAR86 cluster bacterium AG-422-P06. Lineage (GTDB taxonomy): Bacteria > Pseudomonadota > Gammaproteobacteria > Magnimaribacterales > TMED112 > TMED112. The sequence continues at coordinate 58,355 of QCMX01000002.1, forward strand.
AGTGATAGCACTTTCAATAATACTTCCATCAGGCTTAGACATTAATCCTCTCATTCCTGCTAATTGTCTTATTTGTGCAGGTGATCCTCTTGCTCCTGAGTCGGCATACATAAACACACTATTAAACGAAGGCATAATAGTTTCATTACCATCTTTATCAATATCAACTTTATCGCCTAAAGCGCCCATCATAGAACTGGCAACTTTTTCGTTTGTTCTAGACCATATATCGATAATCTTGTTGTATTTCTCACCCTTAGTTAACAAGCCTGATTCAAATTGTTGCTCGATATTTTGTACTTCACTCTCTGCATTTGAAATTATTGATGTCTTATCATCTGGTATTTCAAAGTCATTAACACCAATTGAAGCTCCTGACGAAGTTGAGTACTCAAACCCTAAGTACATTAAGTTATCTGCAAATAAAACAGACTCTTTTAAGCCAAAATCTTTATATACAGTTGCTATAAGATCTAGAAGATCTCTCTTCTTGAGTGTTTTGTTTACTTTCTCAAATGGTAGACCTTTCGGGACAATTTCATACATTAAACATCTACCAACCGTTGTTTCATATAAATTCTTACTATCAACTTCTTTAACTCTTACTTTCACTCTTGTGTGAAGGTTAACCTGTTTTTCAAGGAAAGCCCTTTTGACTTCATGTACGTCTACAAAGGTTCTACCTTCACCTGGAAGATTGAAATCTTCTTTAGTTAGATAGTAAATACCTAAGACAACATCTTGGTTTGGTTGAATAATAGGTTCGCCACTTGCAGGTGAAAGAATATTATTTGTGGACATCATTAATGTTCTTGCTTCTAA
>QCMX01000003.1 GCA_003213455.1 SAR86 cluster bacterium AG-422-P06
TAATACAGGCTTAAATATCTTTGGTCCTACAGAGGGAGGGCAGCCTGCAAACCAAGCTTACGGTGATCCTGTATATAACAATATTTTAGATGATTGCGGTGGGCATACTGCCTTTGCCTATCATAACCATGCACTAAATTTTAGATGTTTTAATCCCAATGGTTTAACTGCTAATCCTGCAACAGATCCGCAACCAGAGATTTTATATACCTCATTAATTTTAGGTTTTGGACCTGATGGCTTCCCAATTTTCAATGGATATGAGTATGCCAATAATGATGGTGTTAATCTTGTATCACCACAAAGCAGCTATGAATTAATTGATGGTCAGAATCCACAAAGATATGTTTTTGATGCCTATGAGTATGTTGAAAAAGATAATCTAGAAATTTACTTGGATGAGTGTAATGGCCATAGTCATGATAACCCTCATGGTTATGAATACCACTACCATGCCACTGAAGATTTTCCTTATATTTATGGTTGTATTAGAGGAGAGCCATTTGGTATAGGTGGCGGCGGTCAAGGGGGCAATAATAATGATTAGAATCATTCTATTATTATTTTTAGCAAATTTTATGCAATCAGAGACTGTGGAAACTTATTACAAAACAGGTGAGCTGAAAGAAAGATTTGAGCTTCAGGGTGATATTAGAGAGGGCCTATATCAGAAATGGTATCTGAATGGTCAAATAGGAAAGCAATCATTCTATAAAAACGGAGTTCTGAATGGCGAGTTAACTACTTGGTATCCAAATGGAGTGGTGAAGGGAACGTATCCAATATCTAACGGCAAAATAGAAGGTACGGCAAAGTATTATGATAATAAAGGGAATTTAAGTTGGCAGGTATATGAAAGCAACATACCTAATCAGAATAACAATATAGATCTTTCAGGTTGGTGTTTAGATTAAATCTTTGACTAAATCTCTTTCTTCAACCAATTCATTTGCAGTTTTTTCTAATCCTTTTTTTGCAAAATCACTAAGACTATAATCTCGAACAATCTCAACAGAGCCTTTACCATCTGAGATTAGAGGAAAACCAGAAAATATACCCTTAGGCATACCATAAGCACCATCGCTCATTACCGCAGCGTTAAACACATCACCTGATCTAGTAGGATGTTCAACAGCTTTTACTGTATCGCAAGCTGCTCTTGCAGCTGATGATGCTGAAGAAGCACCTCTAGCTTTGATTATTTCTGCACCTCTTTGTTGAATTTTGGGAAGAAAATCATTCTCAACCCAGTCATGATCATCTATTTCTTGGTATGCCTTTTTACCCGCTACTATTGTATTTTCTAAATCAGGAAACATTGTTGGGCTGTGGTTACCAAATATTGCCAAACGGTATATATCATCAACATGGCAACCCAGTTTTTGGGACAGTTGTGCTTTTGCTCTAAGCGCATCAAGCATAGTCATTGCCATCCATAACTGAGTAGCTTTCCCTGCACTTTTGTATCCAATCAATGCATTAGTATTTGCTGGATTTCCAACAACAAGAATTTTGCAATGTTCTTTTGCATGAGCACCAATTGCTTTTCCTTGTTCTGTAAAGATTCCACCATTTATTTGTAGTAGATCTGATCTTTCTTTGATTTCTTTACCATTTAGAACTATTCCTCTGGGTATAGAGCCCACCAAAAGACACCAATCAGCATCAACAACTGCATTTTCTATGTTGTCAAAAGTACTTATTGAACTAACAGTTGAATAAGCTGAATCCTCAAGTTCTTTTACAAAACCATCAAGTCTGCCCATGGCTTGTGGTATTTCAACTAAATTTAAATCTAACTTTTCATTGGAATTAAAAATACCCTTTTCACAAAGGAAAGGTATCAAAGAATATGCTATTTGACCTGCTGCACCTGTTATTACTACTTTCATTTCTTGTAAAAAATAATCTTTATTCTATGTTTACTTGTGATCGATTTCCATTAGAATTTACACTCTAACAGTTTATTTTAAAGGAGTCAGAGAATGTCACTAGATTTTGAAGGAAAAGTTGCCATTGTTACCGGATCAGGCGGTGGAATTGGTAAAGGGTACGCATTGGAATTAGCACAAAGAGGTGCAAAAGTTGTTGTTAATGATTTGGGAGGAGCAGTAGATGGTTCTGGCGGCTCTGTATCTGCAGCTGAAGCAGTTGTTCAAGAAATAGAAGCTGCTGGCGGTGAAGCTATTGCAAATGGTGCAAATGTTTGTTCAGAAGAAGATGTGAAAGCCATGGTTGATAATGTCATGACTAAATGGGGCAGGGTAGATATTCTTGTCAATAACGCAGGAATTCTTAGAGATAAATCTTTTGCAAAAATGGATTGGTCAGATTTTGTAACAGTCGTGAATGTTCATCTAATGGGTTCTGCATTATGTGCACATACAGTATTTCCAATCATGAAAGAACAAGAATATGGAAGAATAATAATGACAAGCTCTTCTTCAGGTTTGTTTGGTAACTTTGGTCAAACCAATTATGGAGCAGCAAAAATGGGTGTTGTTGGTCTAATGAATACTTTGAAGCTTGAGGGAGCGAAATATAATATTCACACTAACTCTGTTGCTCCAACTGCAACAACACGTATGACAGAGCACTTGTTTCCTGCTGAGTTTGCAGAAAAGCTTGACCCCCGTTTAATTATTCCTGCAGTTGTCTTTTTAGCTAGTGAAAAAGCTCCGAACGGAGAAATCTTAGAAGTTGGCGGAGGCGTTGTTGCTAATACATACATCATGGAAACTATGGGTAAATATTTTGGCACTGATGAAGGCTTTAATGCAGAGGCTGTTGCTGATCATTGGTCTGAAGTGATAGATACCACGGATGCAAAAAGACCATTTCAAGGTGGAGATGTTGCAATTAAGCATTTAGAAACTATTGGGAAATCAGAAAGTTAAATTATCTCTTTCTCAAATAAAAAAGGCTCATAAAGAGCCTTTTTTTTTGAGAGCACCACCAATAGTTGCAGACCTAAGGCAGTGCAAAACTCTAGTCGTCAAATTTTAGAGAACCACCTACTTGATACTCAATCACTCTTGTTTCAAAGAAGTTTTTCTCTTTTCTTAAATCCATGATTTCTGACATCCATGGGAATGGATTTTCAGCGCCTGGATAAGCTTCAGGAAGATTAATCTGAGTAAGACGTCTATTGCAGACATATTTTAAATACTCTTCCATAGTTTTGGCATTCATGCCTAGAACACCTCTTGGCATTGTGTCTCTGGCATAGTTAATTTCAAGCTCTGTTCCCTCTACAATCATATCGGAAGCTCTCTTCTTCATTTCTTCGTCCCATAGACCAGGATTCTCATTAATAATTGAATTGATAACGTCTATTCCAAAATTAACATGCATTGATTCATCTCTCATGATGTATTGGAATTGTTCTGAAACTCCTGTCATTTTATTTCTTCGTCCCATAGAAAGAATTTGAGAGAAACCACAATAAAAGAACATTCCTTCTAGAACACAATAGAAAGCAATTAAGTTTGATAAGAAGAGCTTATCCTTCTCTGGAGTCCCTGTTTCAAAGTTTGGGTCTTCAAGCGCTTGAGTATACTTTAATCCCCAAGCTGCTTTTGCTTCAACGCATGGCACTTCTCTATACATATTGAAGATTTCACCTTCATCCATACCAAGAGATTCAACGCAGTATTGGTATGCATGAGTATGTATTGCTTCCTCAAAAGCTTGTCTAAGTAAATATTGTCTACATTCTGGGTTAGTGATGTGCTTATAGACAGCCAGAACAACATTATTTGCTACCAATGAATCTGCTGTAGAAAAGAAGCCTAAACTTCTTTTTATAATTGTTCTTTCATCTTCTGTTAGCCCATCTTCTGACTTCCATAAAGCAATGTCAGCCGTCATGTTAATTTCTTGAGGCATCCAATGGTTTGCTGTTCCATCTAGGTATTTTTCCCATGCCCACTTATATTTAAAAGGGACAAGCTGATTCAGATCTGCCTTTGAATTTATCATAGCTTTTTGACCGACTTGTACCCTACCTTCTAATGCGCTTGCCATTCTTTCACGAACTTTCTCAAGCTCTGCTTCAGTTGGCTCCTTCATTGTTGTGTAATTTTCAATATCTTGCATTGCTTCTGAAGACATATCTTCAGTAACAAGGGTATCTGTATCTGATGACTGAACTTGTTCTTGTTGAACTTGTGATTCTTGTGGAATCGTTTCAGCTTCAGTTACTTCTGCTACTCTCGGTTCAGGATTTTTTGTTTCTTCCTTTTTAACCGGAGCTTCGTCTTTATAATAGTCTTCCCAACTTAACATAATTTCCTCCGTTATTGACACGCCTCACAATCTGGATCAAGTATGCTGCAAGCACTCGGTGCTTGTGACGCTGTTTGCGCTTCTTGACTTGATTGCACAGCATTTAAGCTGCTCCTCTCCACCGTTGATTTTTCAGTTGCGGTTGCTCCCATTGATCTTAAATAATATGTTGTTTTAAGACCTTTATACCACGCCATTCTGTATGTTATATCTAATTTCTTTCCATCTACATTTGCTATATAGAGGTTTAGGGATTGTGCTTGGTCAATCCATTTTTGTCTTCTACTGGCTGCTTCAACTATGAATCTAGGTTCCACTTCAAAAGCAGTCTTAAACTTATTTTTAATGTGTTCAGGAACTCGGTTTATCTGTTTCAGTGAACCTTCAAAGTATTTGAGATCACTTAGCATAACTTCATCCCACAAGTTCTCTTTTTTCAACTCTTCAATAAGGTATGGGTTAACAACAGTAAACTCTCCTGAAAGATTAGATTTAACATATAAATTTTGATAGGTCGGTTCAATCGACTGAGATACACCTGTAATATTAGCGATGGTTGCTGTTGGAGCTATTGCCATTACATTTGAGTTTCTTATTCCATGTGCCGCAACCTTTTCCTTTAACTTATCCCAATCTAAGGTCTTTTCTGTATTTTGATCAATAAATTCTTTTCCTCTTTGTTCCGTGAGGAGATTAATTGAATCTAGTGGAAAAATTCCATTATCCCAGAGTGACCCTTTATATGTTTCATATACTCCTTTTTCTTCAGCAAGCTCACAAGAAGCTTCAATAGCAAAGTAACTTATTAACTCCATAGATCTGTCCGCAAATTCAACAGCATCTTCTGAGTCATATGAAATCCCGAGCTTATACAAAGCATCCTGGAAGCCCATTAACCCAAGACCAATCGGTCTATGTTTTTTATTTGAATTCTCTGCCTGAGGAACAGGGTAAAAGTTTATATCGATCACATTGTCCAACATCCTTATGGCTGTTTTCACTGTGCCTTTCAGTTGTTCTATATTGATTTTTCCTTCACTGATATGTTGAGGTAAATTTACACTACCTAAATTGCATACAGCTATCTCATCCTCGTTTGTATTTAAGGTTATTTCTGTGCATAGGTTTGAAGAATGGACTGTACCAACATGTCCTTGAGGGGATCTTATATTGCATGGATCCTTAAATGTCACCCATGGGTGGCCTGTTTCAAAAAGCATTGAAAGAATTTTTCTCCATAAGTCCTTTGCTTCTATGGTCTTATAAAATTTAATCTCGCCTGCTTCAGCCATTTTTTCGTACTCTTCATATCTTTTTTCAAACTCAGTACCGTAAATATCATGTAAGTCTGGAACATCAGAAGGAGAGAAAAGGGTCCATTTCTCATTTTTTTCTAACCTTTTCATAAAGAGGTCAGGGATCCAATTAGCAGTGTTCATATCATGTGTTCTTCTTCGATCATCCCCTGTATTTTTTCTCAGGTCTAAAAATTCCTCTACATCCATGTGCCAGCATTCAAGATAAGCGCAAAAAGCACCTTTTCTCTTTCCACCTTGATTAACTGCAACTGCTGTATCATTCGATACTTTAAGGAAAGGCACTATCCCTTGGCTCTTTCCATTTGTTCCCTTAATCCTTGACCCTAAAGCGCGAACAGGGGTCCAATCATTTCCTAATCCACCAGCCCATTTTGAAAGCAAGGCATTGTCTCTTATTGCACCGTATATACCAGATAGATCATCAGGCACTGTGGTTAAATAACAAGAAGAAAGTTGTGGACGATTAGTTCCTGAGTTAAATAAAGTAGGAGTCGAACTCATATAGTCAAAACTTGAAAGTAGCTTATAAAACTCAACTGCTTTTTCATTTTTATTTTCTTCGTTTATTGCAAGACCCATAGCTACCCGCATGAAAAATACCTGAGGCATCTCATAACGAGTCTCTTCATGTGTAATGAAATATCTATCATATAAAGTTTGTAATCCTAAATATGTAAATTGGAAATCTCTCTTTTCGAGCAGAGCTGCTCCGAGTTTTTCTAAATCAAATGTTTTTAGTTCTTCGCTTAGAAAATCAAGCTCAATTCCTTTATCAACTGTTTTTGTGAGTGCTTCCATATACATTTTTGCTCTATCTTTTCTTTCTTTGATATTCAGGAAGCTACACACTTCATTTTCCATATTGTTTAGGAGCAGGCGTGCCGTAACATAGGAATAGTTAGGCTCTTTCTCGACCATTGTTCTTGCTGTCATGAGCATGCTTTCTGCGAGATCTTTTTCAGATATACCATCATAGGTGGCATTTTTGATCTCAGTGGCAAGTAAGGCCTCATCAACGTTATCAAGATCAGTGCAAGCTTTCTTTACAGCAGCGTCTATTATCTCTTGTACACTTTGTTCTATACTTCTGCTGTCTTCTTTTTCTTCAACTCTCTCATTTTTTCGAGCTTCTCTGTATAAGACATAAGATCTTGCAACCTTATGATGTTCATTTCTCATTAATTGAAGCTCTACTTGGTCTTGGATCTCTTCTATATGAATTGTTCCACCAGAAGGCATTCTTCTCTCGAAAACTTTAATTATGTCTTGCGCCATTTGATCAACTTCTTCGTGTATTCTTGAAGAACCAGCAGCAGTACCACCTTCTACTGCTAGAAATGCTTTCATTATTGCAACCTTGATCTTTTCTTCTTCGAAGGAAACGACTTTTCCATTCCTTTTTATGACTCTAATTTTTCCTGGAGCCATTACTTGGTTAGGAGCTATTTCCTTTTTTTCTTCTGGTGTGTTTTGTGTTACTTGTTGTTCCATTACTTTAGGTATTTTTCTATAGATGGTGACGACATTCAAGCATTTCAACACAATATGTTGTGTTATTTTTTTATTTGCACACTATATGCTGTAATCTTCTTGTTGATAACTTATGGATAAATTGTTGTTTATTTAATAATATCCGTTTAAATAAAGCCTATAAATGTGTATTCTTTAAATCTCTTTCATAATGAAAATAAAGATACTAAATAACATAGCAAAAGAAGGTCTAGACATTCTTGGCCAAGGTAATTTTCAGATTGTTGATGAAGATGTTGATCCATCTGGAATTGTTCTAAGAAGTCATGATCTAACAAGCCTTCAAGTATCAAAAAATCTAATTGGAATAGCACGAGCTGGTGCAGGAACAAATAACATCAATATAAACGAATGCTCAAAACACGGGGTTGTTGTTTTTAATACACCAGGCGCAAATGCAAATGCCGTAAAAGAAATGGTCATCTGTTCTCTGATTCTCTCGAAAAGAGATCTTGTATCTGGCAATAAGAATCTAGACATGTTGGTGACAGAAAATAAGAGTGACTTGGAAATTAGTGCAGAGATTGAAGGTATGAAAAAAATTTACCAAGGGGAAGAGGTTAAAGGAAAAACACTGGGTGTGATAGGGCTTGGGGCAATTGGTTCCATGGTTGCTGAACAGTCGATGTCTTTTGGCCTGAAGGTTAATGCTTTTGATCCTGGTCTAACAGTGGATACAGCTCTACGCCTTCCTAGCAGCTTGAAAAGGTTTGATAGTATGGAAGAAGTATTACAAAACTCCGACTTTGTTTCCCTGCACCTTCCTTTAACAGAAAAGACCAAAGGGTTAATAAATGAAAGTAAATTAAAGTTAATGAAAAAAAACTCAGTCTTAATTAATTTCTCAAGAGGAGGAATAGTGGATGAAAATAGTGTAATTAAATTCTTGGATAATCAGCACCTTTATAAATATGTTACAGATTTTCCAACAAAGGAACTTTTAGAAAGGCTTAATACAAAAAAGGATGTGATGATATTCCCACACTTAGGTGCTAGCACGAAAGAAAGTGAAGTTAATTGCGCAGTAATGGCTTGTTCTCAATTAAAAGATTTTATTGAGGAAGGCACAATCACCAATAGTGTAAATTTTCCTAATATAATTTCTGAAAAAATTGGCAAGCATAGAATCTTCATAACAAACAAAAATGAACCGGGCATTATAAGTAAAATTGCAGAGAGCTTAGCTACCAATAAAATTAATATTTTAGAGTTTGTAAACAAAAGTAGAGGCAATTTAGCCTGCAATATCATAGATACTGACGATAAAATTGATGTTTCAATTGTCTCTAAGCTAGAGAAAATCAGCGGTGTTACAAATGCAAGACTTTGCTATTAAAAAAACGCACTTTTTTTTTCGAAATCTATTGCTTTTCTCACAAGAATGAGCATCAACCACTTAAACCCAATAATTCCTTTATGAATTTAATATTTTTTTATATTGTAGGCTGAAAGACTGATTTTAACTGGTTAAAAATATATTGTTCATTTTTTGTACAATTTAACGAAAGCATTTTCTCTTGTGGGGTTTATGATATTTTAATGCAGTTTTCCCCAAAGTTATCCACAGTTTCTGTGGATAAAAAAAATGTGTTATTTTTACCTTGTGGACATGCATAATAATTGGCAAAGTTTTATAGATTGCGAAATAAAAAAACCTTATTTTGCTGACATAAAAAAACGTTTAATTTCCGATAATAAGCAAGGCAAGATTATCTTGCCTAATCCTAAAGATTATTTCAGAGCCTTTAACCTTTGCGAGCTAGAGAATCTTAAAGTTGTGATAATAGGACAAGACCCATACCATACTCCTGGTGTTGCCAATGGCCTTGCCTTTTCAGTAAGAAAACAACAAAAAATTCCACCATCTTTACAGAATATATTTAAGGAATTGAAAACTGATTTGGGTATTGATAACACACATGGTGATTTAACAAATTGGGCAAAACAGGGCGTTCTTCTAATGAATACATCATTATCTGTTTGTTCGGGCTTAGCAGCATCTCACTCAAATATTGGCTGGGAGGAATTTACAAACAAAGCAATTAATCTTTTACAGAATAAAAAAAATATTGTTTTTCTACTTTGGGGTAATTTTGCAAGGAAAAAGAAGGACTTAATAGGGCACGAAAACTACATTTTAGAAGCATCTCACCCTTCGCCTTTATCTGCACATAATGGTTTTTTTGGTTGCAAGCATTTCTCAAAGACAAATGAAAGGCTTATTGATCTTGGTTTAGCTCCCATTGACTGGAAGTTGGAATAATTATCTTGCCGTCATGGTAATAATCATTTTCTTCCACAAAGAATTGGCTTAAATTAATTTCTTCTGACCCAAGCTCAAAAATTTTTTTCCCTATTTTTTTCCCTGACGAGTCTGAAATAAATTCTAGCGCACTGTCGAATACCACTGCTTTCTTTACCTTTTTGCCTAGGTAAGTTAATCGAGCAATTATTTCTTGTCCTCTGTAACAGCCTTTGTCATAAGAAATATAATCTTCAAATTTATAACCTATCTCATTAACACGAAATTTATTTGATGATTGCTCATCAATGTCAAAACAGAAATTTTTCATAGTTTCTATATCCCAATCTAAGCTTGTTAATTGAAAATGGTTTTTGCCAAGACATTTTTTGAAAACATTATTGTCTTGCACGCCATATATATTCTGCTTTTCTTCTGAGATTTCACAATCAAAAAATTTTGCAAATTTTTGCAATTCATCTATCAAGAATTTAGATACATTTTTTTTAACAATAATCCTGAAGAAGTTCTCTTTAAGAATTACAGCATTTGTGATCACATAACCTTTCTCATCGCAGAAAAGGCCATCAAAATAATCTTTATTCTGAGCAAGATCACAAGATACCTGACCCTGAAGAAGCTTTTCTGAATCAACTCCTTTGATTAATATCGAAGTATAATTTGGTAAGGAAAAACTTAATGCCATGGATGATAATCTTTTACTTAAAAAGTTAAATTTTAAATCAAGAAGAGGGATGAAGGAAACTACATTTGTAGTAAAAAAACTCATTGTTGATTTTGAGGATATGGATAATATGCAAAAAGAAGAGTTACATGAGTTGCTTGAACTAAATGATCAAGAGCTTTTCGATCTTGTTTTTAAAAATAAAAAACTATTCTCTGAAAAATTTCCTAAGTTAAAAAATTTGCTAATAAAATGAACTTAATTAAAAATTCATTATCAAAGGTGTAAATGAAAAAGAATAGTATCCCACAACTTGTGGAACTCTCACAGAAAGGCGACTCGAATGCATTCGAGTTGCTTTTCACTACTTTCAAAACTCGTCTTCATCATTCTTTGTTCAAAGTTTTGAGAAATTATCATGAGACAGAGGATGTTGTTCAACAAGCATTCATGAGGGCATGGGAAAAGATTGGAACTTTTAAAGGTAATTCTAATTTCTATACTTGGTTATATAGAATCGGTTTTAACCTAGCAATTACAAAAATAAATTCCTCTAGAGAGAGTCAAATTGATGAGGGATTTGAAAGTACACTTGCGGCACCAAATAATGTTGTTGAATCTATTGAGAATGCTGAGCTATTTAAATCTGTAAAAGGCTTGTTGAATGAGCTACCTGAAGAGCAAAGAACAGCCTATATATTGTGCGAAGTAGATTCAAAGAATTATGAGGAAATAGCAAATATAACAGGTGTGCCAGTTGGAACAGTAAGATCAAGAATTTTTAGAGCGAGACAATTTTTAATGGAGAATTTAAAAGAAAGATTATGAGTAATATTTCAGACTATGATTTTAGCAGGATATCTGCATTCGTTGACGGAGAGTTAAGCACAGAAGAAGTTGATTGTCTTATTAAAGATATGACTGCTAAACCTGAGCTTAAAGAAGTGTATTTTAATATTATTGAAATAAGTGAGGCGTCAAAAGATTTGAAGCCAATTGGCTTTAAACAGCAATTAGCAAATATGTCCTTGCAAAGTTTATTTTCTGCTTTCAATCAAAGGCTTGTCATGCCTCTAACGATATTTTCAGTAGGCGCCTTATTAAGCTATTCGGTTCTTAATAATGCAATAAATAATAATGATGCAAACAAGGCTAGTCTTTTGCTGCAACAATCAATAGCATCAGTGGAAGCTAAACAAATTCTAGAAAACATTAAATCAGACGAAATTTTGCAGTTTGCTTCCAGGCATTATGCTCCAAATGTGAATAAAAATATTATGCCTGTCGCATATCAACCACAATGGTTGCCAAGAGGTTTTAATACTGACGATAGACTGAATAATAGGTTTATTAATAGAGCTAATAAAAAAGAGTTTTCAATCTTTATTGATAGCCCAAATACACTTAATCTTCCTGATGGGGTGTATAAAAAAGAAAATTTTATTTTGATTAAGAAAACCCTTATTCACTCTGATAAGCCACATACTATTGCGATATTTGGCGATATAGACATTGAATCAGGAAAAAGAATCCTTAATTCTATAAGACCTATTAATTAAATTATTAATGAAAAAGTTTTTAGCAATAATTCTTGTATTTTTGTTTAGTCTTGATGCTCATGAATTTGATTTTTCTGAGCTGGTAAAAGACCAATCTGAATCAGTTGTGAACATACAATCAATTCGGAAAATTAAATATAACAGAAGATCTTTAGGAGGCTTCCCAGAGGAGCTTTTCAGGGAATTTGGCATACCTATGCCAGAGATGAATGACCCAAGAGGCCAAGAAAGAGAATCAATAAGTACAGGGTCAGGTTTTGTAATAGATAAAGATGGATATGTAATAACCAATTACCATGTCGTCCAAGGAGCCGATGAAGTTCTGGTTAAGTTTTTAGACAGAAGAGAATTTAAAGCTGTGATCGTAGGAATGGATGAATTAAGCGACTTGGCACTATTAAAAATTGAATCTGATGATTTTGATCCAGTGGAGATTGGCAATTCTGATGAAGTTGAGCAAGGGGATGGGGTCATAGCAATTGGTTCACCATATAATTATGATTTTTCAGTTACATTTGGAATAATTAGCGCTACCGGTAGAGGCATAACTTCTGGGCAAGGCATAGGGGACTATGTGCCATACCTTCAAACAGACGCAGCAGTTAATAGAGGAAATTCTGGAGGACCATTATTTAACACTGAGGGTGAAGTTATAGGCATCAATTCTCAGATCTTTTCTAGATCAGGAGGAAATGAAGGTTTAGCTTTTGCAATACCGATAAATATTGCTCTTGAGGTTGTTGAACAGCTCAAAGAAAATGGAAAATTTTCTAGAGGTTATCTAGGAGTTCAGGGCGGAGAAGTTTCGAGTGATTTGGCAGAAGCTCTTGGAATGGAAAAACCAATTGGCGCCTTGGTTCGTGCTGTTGTTAAAGATGGAGCAGCTGAAAAAGGCGGAATTAAACCAGGTGATGTAATTGTCAAAGTAGGTCAAAAAGATGTTATTTATTTTAAGGACTTGCAACACTCTGTAGGCATGACAAAGCCAAAGACTAATTTAAAAATTAAATTATTTAGAGATGGTGAGTACACAAATTTGTATGTGAAAGTAGGTGAACTTCCAACACAAGATAGACCAGAACCTGTTAATAATGTGCCAGATGAACCAAATTTTCCTCTTGGCTTAGAATTAGAGAATTTAGACAATGAAGAAATTGTTGGAGTAAGAGTAGTCCAAGTAACAAGAGACTCTCCTGCTATGGGGCAAATTATTAAAGGAGATATTATTAACAAAATTAAATCTGGCAATACAACTTACGATATTGCAAAAGTTGCAGATTTTAAAAATGCACTTGATTCATTTGCTGTAGGTGACAAAATAGCGGTATTTGGAACCAGAGAGGGTTCCAACTTTTTTGTTGCAGTAACAGTTGAATAAGATTAGAAATTTCTCAATTATCGCTCATATTGATCATGGGAAGTCCACGCTATCTGACAGAATAATAGAGTTCTGTGGAGGTCTAAGCAAAAGAGAAATGAAATCTCAGGTTCTAGATACTTTAGAACTAGAACGAGAGAGAGGAATCACTATTAAAGCTCAATCTGTGGCATTGAAGTATGTTGATGATGAGGAATATCAATTTAATCTTATAGACACTCCAGGTCATGTAGACTTTTCTTATGAGGTTTCAAGGTCTCTAGCTGCTTGTGAAGGTGCGCTACTTGTTGTAGATGGGTCACAAGGAGTGGAAGCACAAACATTATCAACTTGTTATAAAGCAATAGATCTTGGTTTAGAAGTAATACCTGTAATTAATAAGATAGATCTTCCACAAGCTGAACCAGAAAGGGTTAAAAATGAAATTGAGGAGATTATTGGTATAGATGCATCAGAAGCATTATTTGTAAGTGCAAAAGATGGAACAAATCTAAATGAATTATTAAGGCAGATATCGCAAAAAGTGCCCCCTCCACAAAAAAGCACTGAAGAGAACTTGCAAGCACTCATTATTGATTCTTGGTACGATAATTTTTTGGGAGTAATTTCATTAATTAGAATATTTAGTGGCTCCTTGAAGAAAGGCGAAAAATTTATTGTTAAGTCAACTGGTCAAACATATACCGCAGACACCATTGGAAAATTCACTCCGAAAAAAGTTCCTTGCAACGAATTAATGGAAGGTGAAGTTGGTTATTTGGTTGCAAGTGTTAAAGATCTTAAGTCTGTTCCGGTCGGAGATACCTTAATATCTGCAAAACACCCAGATACAAAAGAACTTGATGGTTTTGAAGAAGTGAAACCTCAGGTTTTTGCTTCTTTTTTTCCAATTGATTCAAATGATTACCAAGCATTTAGAGAGGCATTGCAAAAACTTAATTTAAATGATGCCTCACTTACTTTTGAACCAGAGAATTCTGAAATTTTAGGTAGTGGTTTTAGGTGCGGTTTTCTGGGAACATTGCACTTAGAGGTTGTAAAAGAGAGACTCGAAAGAGAGTATGATTTAGATCTGATAACTACAGCACCAAGCGTTGCTTACGAAATACTCAGAACAAACGGAGAAGAATCTACAATTAGTTCCCCAGCTGAACTGCCAACAGTTAATGAAATTCAGGAAATTAGAGAACCAATAATCAGATCAACTATTCTTTGCCCAAATAAATATGTTGGCGATGTAATTGAATTGGCTATGTCTAAAAGAGGGGTGCAGAAAGATTTACAGTATTTGGGTGGACAGGTTTCAATTATTTTCGAAATGCCATTGTCTGAAATAGTCATGGACTTCTTTGATATTCTTAAATCTAAAAGTCAGGGCTATGCTTCTGTTGATTTTGTATTTGATAGGTTTCAAACTGCCAAGCTCGTGAAAGTAGATGTTGCCATTAATGGTCTAGTTGTAGATTCTCTATCGTCAATAATGCATAGATCCCAAGCTGAAAGAAAAGGAAGAGAGATAGCTAAGAGGCTACGAGAAGTAATTCCAAGACAAATGTTTGAGATACCCATTCAAATCATGTTAGGTAGTAAAATCATAGCTAGAGAGAGCGTTAAAGCATTTAGAAAGAATGTTACTGCTAAACTTTATGGTGGTGATGTCACAAGAAAGAAAAAACTTCTGGAAAAACAAAAAGCAGGAAAAAAGAAGATGAAACAAATAGGCAAGGTAGCACTTCCACAAGAAGCTTTCTTAAGCTTCTTATCAACTGATAAAAAATGAGTACATTTTTTTCTCTTATTCAGCCTATTTCAAATATCCCTGTATTTGTATTTCTAAATATAGCTATTTGTTTAATAGCAATTCATTGGTATTGGATGAAGGCTACAAACAACTTTAACGAAAATATACATAGATGGGCACAAAGAGCAGGCTTATTAATATCAATTTTAATTATTGGAATATTATTTGTGAAGCAATGGAATATAGGAGATTTATTGGCTTTTTATTCAGTTTTTTCATTAATATTACTCATCATTTCTTTAATAAATGGCCACAAAGAAATAATCAAAGAAAGTAGAGGGTGGTTTATCAATATTTTTTTAGTATTTTTCATAAGAGGTTATGTTTATGAGCCTTGGCAGATACCATCAGAGTCAATGAGACCAAATTTAGAAGTGGGTGATTTTGTTCTAGTAAATAGAAATGCTTATGGTTTAGAGATACCTTTTACAGGTCGTGATAAATTGTTTTCAACTGGGCCAGAGCTTGGTGAAATAGTTGTTTTTTTCCCACCTCATAAACCCACAGTGCCTTTCGTTAAGCGAGTAATTGCAAAAGGGGGAGATGTCGTTACGTATGTAAACAAAAAATATTACGTAAATGGAGTTGTCTTATCCCAAGAAAATTACATAGAAGACGATTCTGCAAAGCTTCTAACTGAATCAAATGCAGGCAAAGAATATACAATCAGACACATGGACAGAAGAGGCCAGAGTGGCAGCTGGACAATACCAGAGGGCATGTATTTCGTGAGCGGAGACAACAGGGATAACTCTAATGACAGTAGAGCATGGGGCTATATTAGTGAAGATGTTATTTGGGGAAAAGCAGAATATATATGGATGTCCTGGAAACCTGGTGAATGGCCATCTACAGACAGGGTTGGAAAAATAAATTGATAAAGTGTGGCTATACAACAATTATTGGTAAAACTAATGTTGGTAAATCAACATTTTTAAACAAATTTCTTGATAAGAAAGTGTCAATTACTGCTGATAAATCACAGACAACAAGATCAAATATTTATGCCATCAAAACTCTAGAAAAAACACAAATAATTTTTATTGATACACCAGGTATTCATAAAAAAAGTGAAAAAACTTTAAATAAAGTTCTTCGAAAAAAGCCATCAGAAGTTATTCATGATGTTGATGTAGTAATTTTCATGGTTTCTGGAACAAAATTTGATGATGTTGACAAAGAAACACTAGATTTGGTTTATCAGTCCAATGCTAAGAAAATACTAGTCATTAATAAAATTGATCTAGTTAAAAATAAAAAGAATCTTTTTGCTTTTGTTGAAGAAACTTTCAAGAAAGATGATTTTTTTGCGATTGTTCCTATTTCAGCCAAAAATAATATCGGCATTGACCTTGTAGAGGAGGAATTGGAGAAAGCTTTGCCAGAGAATGAGTTTTTTTATCCTGAGGAAATAAGTTTTCAAAGCAAAAATTTTGAAATTAGCGAAATAGTAAGAGAGAAAGTAATTCGCCTATTAGGAGATGAGCTGCCATATGAGACAGCAGTAGTTATAGAGCATTTAGACGATAAAAAAGATGCTTTTGAAATAAGCGCCAATATTTATGTTTCAAAGCAAAGTCAAAAAAGCATAGTGATTGGAAAGAATGGAGAAAAAATTAAATCTATAGGTATTGCAGCAAGAGCAGACCTTGAGAAAAAATTTGGAAAAAAAATTATCTTAAAACTCTGGTGCAAGGTACAAAAGAACTGGGTAAATAACCCTATAAGCCTAGAGAGTTTTGGTATCAAGAGCTAATGGACTCAAATTATCAAAAAGCATTTGTAATCCATTCAAGGCCCTATAAAGAAACTAGTTTAATCGTTACTTTTCTTAGCGAAAAAAACGGAAAAATAAATGCAGTAGCTAAGGGAGCTAAAAGGAAGAATTCTAAGCTCTCCGGTAATCTTGAGCCTTTTCAATGTTTAAACATTGATTTTAGAGGAAGATCAGATCTAAAGACATTATATTTAGCCGAGCCATGTGAGGTATTCAAAGACTTCATGGGGAGTGAAAACCTTTATTCCGCCTTTTATATTAACGAACTTATCAATTACTTAATAACACAATCAGAGGAGTCAGCAGAGCTATTTGATATCTATAAAAACTGTGTCGCTAAACTAAAGGATGAAAGATCTATTGAAAATGTATTGAGAAATTTTGAATTAGATTTGCTGGGAGTATTAGGGTATGAAATAAATTTTTCTACAGAATACGGCACAAATAATGACATAGATTTTGAGCAAAAATATAAATATTCTCCCCAATCTGGTTTTTCAAAGAGCACTAATGGTTTTGATGGTAAAATACTAAATGAAATTTCAAACAGAAGTTTTTCAAAAGATGCTTTAGCAGCATCAAAAGAAATAAACAGAAAAACAATAGAGTATTATTTTGAAGAACTTAATATAAAGAGCAGAGTATTTTTTAAATGATTTTAGGCATAGGCACTGATCTAGTTCAAAAAGATAGAGTAAAAGCTATCTACAAAAAATATGACAAAAGATTTATAGATAAAGTGCTTTCAGACTTTGAAAAAAAAGAATTTCTTAAACTAAAGGAAAGTGCAAAAGTTAGCTTTTTATGTTCATCCTTTGCTGCAAAAGAGGCTCTTGTTAAAGCTTTAGGAACAGGCTTTAGAGGGATTTATCCACCAGATATCTCTATCAAAAAAGATGAATTAGGAAAGCCATCAATAACAAGCAGCAAGCTAGAAACAATCAAAAACCACCTATCAATAACTAATACTGATAGTTATACTTTGTCTTTTGTAGTTATAGAAAAATGAATTTAATTCTTTTAGGAATGCCGGGGGCTGGAAAAGGCACACAAGCTGAAATAATCCAAAAAGATTTTGATATTGCTAACATCTCTACAGGTGCAATGATGAGAGAAGTCAGTAGGTCAGAAGGAGAGCTTGCCGAAAAAGTTCAAACCTATTTATCATCTGGAACTTTAGTACCAAATGACATAATAGTTGAAATGCTTGTTCAGAGAATAGGCCAAGATGACTGCAGAAAAGGTTTCTTGTTAGATGGTTTTCCTAGAAATCTTGATCAGGGCAAAGCTCTTGATTCAGCTAATGTGTCAATAGACCTAGTTTTATACCTGAGCATCTCAGAAGATGAGATTATTAATCGCATGTCAGGAAGAAGAGTACACCTCTCATCTGGCAGATCTTATCATGTGATTCACAATCCTCCACAAAAAGAAGGTTTTGATGATATTACAGGAGAAGCACTTATCCAAAGAGAGGATGATGCACCAGAGGTTATTAAAAAGAGACTAGATGTTTATTTTAGTGAAACAGAACCACTTCTGGATTTCTACAGAAATAAGAATTTAAAATTTATTGAAATAGATGCTTCAAAGTCACTAGATGAAGTAACAGAATCCATTCGTCAAAGTATTTCAAATTGAACGCCATAGTTTTAGACCTAACCTCAGATCTTCATTACATAACACTTCAATATGATGGGAAAATCTATGATTTTTCATTTAATGAAAAACAGATAGCAAAAAGGAATAATTGGGGTGAAAAGATAGAAACATTGAAGAAATCAGTGCCTGCATTTGATTTTAACAAATTGGATAAGATGGCTTATGCAGCTGGTCCTGGCTCTTATACAGGAGCAAGACTGGCCTACACATTTTTACAAACTATTGAACTAATTTTAGATAAAAAATTCTATGCCTTCTCAAATTTGAGTGCTTTAAATTTAACTAGTCCAGAGAAGATTCCAGTTATCAAAGGAAATAAAAATGATTTTTTTTATAGGTATATGGGTAAAGATTTTTATTGTGATAGTGCTGAAGATATTCCTAAAGGACAATATATAGGACTTAAAAGAGATCAGCTTGCTCTTAAAAGCCTAGAGCAGGTTGATGGTAAGACAATACCGACCAACATTCTTAGAATGCTTTTAAAGGATGATAATCATGAATTAACTTCGAACTTCCCTAACTATATTAAAGAGCTTAGTTACACAAAAAGCCAATGAATGATCTAAGCATACTTCAAACTATAATTTTAAGCATAATTCAGGCGATAACAGAGTTCTTGCCTATATCAAGCTCTGCACACCTGCTATTGCCAAGCAAAGTGCTTGGTTGGCCAGACCAGGGAATATTATTTGATATCACAGTACATTTCGCGACATTAATGGCGGTTTTAATCTATTTTAAAGATGAATTCCTAAAAATTAACTTTTATTTGTCTAGAACCTTTCTTTATCTATCTTTAAGCACATTGCCAATAGTGTTATTGGTCTTATTTGTCGATGGTATAGGAGATTATAGGTGGTCATTATCATCAATAGCGTATGCAAACTTATTTTTTGCTTTATTGCTCTTATTCTCTGAGAAGATTAGCTCTAATAAGCTCACAAATGCAAATATGAATATCAAACATGCAATAGTTATTGGCGTATTTCAAACCTTCAGTTTAATTTCAGGTGCTTCAAGATCTGGTACAGCTATTACTGGGTCATTAATTTTAGGGTATAAGAAAGAAGAAGCAGCTAAATACTCCTTGATGCTATCAATTCCAACAATACTAGGAGCACTATTATTTAGCTTTAAAGATATAAACACTTTAACAGAAGATATAAACATATTAACAACATTTATAGCATTTTTAACTACATTTACAGTATCTTATTTTTCAATTTCAATCTTCATTAAACTAGTAAAACAGTTAGGCTACATGCCTTTTATTTTATATAGGTTAATTTTGGGTTCTATATTATTGTGGCTGATATAAAAGGAATAAAGACTGGAGATCCAGAACTTTTTCAAAGAGCTAAAAAATTATCATCTAAGTACAATGTTCTTTTGCTTGAACCAGAATCTTCTGATACTCACATAAATTTAGATTATCCATCAGTTTTATGCTTTCAAGGCATGAAATTAGTTAATTCATTCATTAAAGGTAAGTTTTATTCAAGAATTACAAAATTTCAAAATGAATCTCTTTTAAAGAAAGCCTGTGCTGTGAACACAGCTAAACCACAAAAGATATTAGATACGACTGGTGGACTAGGTCACGATGCTTTTATATTGGCTTTGCTTGGTCAAAAGGTTACTGTTGTTGAGAAGAATGCAGGTCTTTGTATATTGTTAGAGGAAGCTCTAAATGAATTGCCAGATCTTCCATATTTTAACGATGCTGTAAGCAATATCACTATTATAAATAGTGACTCAAGAAATCTTTTAGATTCAGTTCGTAGCTTTGATGTTATCTATGTTGATCCTATGTTTAATTCAAACAAAAGACTCAAAAGAACAAAACAAATGGAATTTTTGGATCTATATTTAGAAGATTACGATGACCCTGCAATTGATTTCTTTAAATCAGATTTTAAAAGATTGGTAATCAAGAAAGAATTAAGAGCTTCAGCTAGTATAAAAGATAGCTCTGCTATATCATTTAAGGGTTCATCAATAAGATATGATGTCTATATAAGGGAGAAAAATGAATTTTAGTCAAGCAGTAAAGTCA
This sequence comes from SAR86 cluster bacterium AG-422-P06, assembly GCA_003213455.1. Classification (GTDB taxonomy): domain Bacteria; phylum Pseudomonadota; class Gammaproteobacteria; order Magnimaribacterales; family TMED112; genus TMED112. The sequence continues at coordinate 20,300 of QCMX01000003.1, forward strand.
GCATTAATAGAGAAATATTCTACGTTTAGCGGAAGAGCAAGCAGAGCAGAATGGTGGTATTTTTTATTATTTACCATAATTGTATCGATCGTGGTAAGTGCACTAGTAGCTTTTACTACTTTTGGAAGCGTTGATTGGGAATATGTTGCAACGTTAAACGAAGGCCAAGCAACAGAATTTCTTTTAGATTCAAGTTTTGGCATAGGCACTAGATTGTCTGCCGTTATTTTATCTTTAGCCTTTTTCTTACCTTCATTAGCAGTAACAATCAGAAGACTTCAGGACTTGGATGCAAGTTACTATTGGGCAATTCCGTATTTCATTGCAAGTATTATGAGCATATGGATGGCAATTTTTCCTTCAGTTGAGCCTGCAGCTATCAGACTTGATGCAGCAGGAAATCTTGTTACTCTTCTGTATTGCTTAGCTTTTTTAAGAAAGGGCGGTTATGAGGATAACAGATTTGGAGCTAATCCCCTTGAAGAAGAAGATACCTATTAGTCTTCAATAGTTACAGCTGTACCATAAGCAACCACTTCAGATGCACCCTGTGCAATAGTGCTGCTTTGTATACGAAAACAAATTATCGCATTCGCACCTTTGTTTTTTGCATCTGCCATCATTCTTTCTACGGCTTGATCTCTGGTCTGTTGAAGTAATCTTGAGTATTCTTCTACCTCACCGCCAATAACATTCTTAAGGCTAGCAAAAATATCTGCTACGGCATGTCTGGCTCTTGCAGAACTGCCTTTAACATAACCAATAGTGCTAATAATGTTCTTTCCAGGAATATGCTCTGAGGTTGTGATTAACATGCTCTTATTCTAACAAATAATTTCAATTGATTATTATGCTTCACAATAAGTATTAAAAGATTTAAAATGCATGCTTCATGGCTGTACAAAAAAGTAAAAAAACAAGAAGCAGAATTGGAATGAGACGTTCACACGACTCATTATCAAGCAATTCATTGGCTACTGACCCTGTTTCAGGTGAGAGACATTTAAGACATAACATGTCTGCAGATGGTTTCTATAAAGGCAGGCTAGTCAAAGATCTCAAGAAGAAATCAAAAGAATCTGAAGAAGAAATTCAACAGTAGATTTTAATGGCTTTCTCATTCTTATTCCCGGGACAGGGAGCTCAATATTCAGGAATGTTCAAAGAGCATTTTCAAGAATTCCCTGAATTTCAAGAAACTCTAGCTATTGGTGAAGAATTCTATAAAGAAGATCTTAGAAGCATAATATTAACCGATGACCCCAGGCTAAATGATACCTACTACACACAACCATTATTGATGTTGATGAGTTATTCGCTTTTTCAGGTATGGAAAAAGCATAATTGTCCAATGCCAAAAGTGGCTGCGGGGCATAGTCTTGGTGAGGTATCTGCATTTTTATGTGCTGGAGGTTTCAGTGTAAAAGATGCATTGAGGTTTATAAAATTTCGAGCAACTTTCATGATAGAAAGCAAAGGAGATACTAAGACAAAGATGTCAGCTGTACTTGGTCTGGACAGTGAAAGTATAAGAAAAATATTAGCCGATAAAAAAGCTAAATTTTTAGAGGCTGTGAATTTGAATTCTCCATTACAAACGGTTATTGCAGGTAATACAGATGAGATTGAAGCAGTAAAAAATGAGCTAGCTGATAAAGGCGCTAAAAGAGTTATTGATTTAGCAGTATCAGTGCCATCTCATTCAAGTTTAATGAATATTGCTACCACAAAACTAAAACTTGTTTTAGACGAACTCAATATCGCAAAACCAAGCTTTCCGGTAATACAAAACCTACATGCAAAGATTCCATTAACAACTAAAGAGATTTGCAATAATCTTGCTGAACAGATATCCAACCCTGTTCAGTGGGTATCATCAATGAATAGATTGAAGAAATATGGTCTTGAAGAACATATTGAATTTGGCCCTAATAAAGTTCTTTCAAGTTTGGCAAAGCAAAACAGGATTAAAGGAACATTTTCATCTCTTGATAATATTGATACATTTAAAGAACTACTTGATAAATATGGCAAATAAAAAAGTAATTGTTACAGGCGGTAACAGGGGAATAGGAAAAGGCATAGTTCTAAGCTTACTAGAGTGTGGTTATGAAGTTCTTGCCACTTGCCGAGATGCCTCAAATTTTGATTTTTCTCATGAAAATCTTTCTGTTGCTAATCTCGATATTTCTGATGATGCTTCGGTAGAGGCTTTTCGTATATCTGTTGAGGAATTCGAACCAAATATTTTGATTAATAATGCAGGCATAACCAAAGATAATCTTTTTTTAAGAATGTCTGAGGATGATTGGAATGAAGTAATAAATACAAATTTAAATGGAGTATTCAAGATTACCAAGTTAGTAGTTAAAGGTATGCTCAAAAGAAGATGGGGAAGAATCATAAATATAAGTTCAATCTCAGGTTCAATGGGAAATCCAGGCCAAACTAACTATTCAGCATCAAAAGCTGGTGTGGACGCGTTTACTAGGTCTCTCGCTAAAGAATTGGGATCGAGAAACATTACAGTAAATTCAATTGCTCCAGGCTTTATTGAAACTGACATGACAGAGGGTGTTTTAGACCAAGAAATAATAGACAAGATTCCCCTAAAAAGAGCAGGTAAGGTTGAAGATGTTGCTTCTCTAGTGAACTTTTTATCATCTGAGGAATCAAATTATATAACCGGCCAAACTTTAGTAGTTGATGGCGGGCTATTTATGAAGTAATGTATGCTTTACGAATTTACTGAGGAGTAATAATGAGCGAAGTTCTAGATAAAGTTGTAGAAATAGTTTGCAATCAGCTGACTGTAAATAAAGATGATGTCACACCAGATTCTTCTTTTGTAGAAGATTTAGGAGCAGATTCACTGGATACTGTTGAATTAGTAATGGCATTTGAAGAGGAATTCGGTCTTGAAATTCCAGATGACGAAGCTGAAAATATTACAACAATTAAGAGTGCCGTCGATTGGATCCAAAACAATAGCTAAGAAATCACTACTTTTTTTCCTAGTTCTTGGGTTTTTATTTATATCTACAAAGCTTCAGTTTGCGCTTGAGCAAAAAATCCCTGTCCAAGACCATAACCAAACCTTCATAGTTGAGAAGGGCGATAGCCTATATGGAATACTTTCTGATATCGAGGCAGAGTATGGTCTTTATAGTACATGGTGGGTGAGGTTCAAATACATATTTAAAGACCATCCTGTTATAAAAGCAGGCCGATATAACATACCGTCTAATTCAAGCATCTCAGAGCTAATTAAGCGCTTTGAGGAGGGTGATGTTCAGTTATTTAAGCTTGCAGTTATTGAAGGTACAGTTGCAAAGAAAAGCTTAGATAACTTAGAAGAGCTAATTAATAACCAAAACTTACAAATAAACATTCCCAAAGAAGTGAGTGACATATTCTCTCGTGAGGGTCTTATTATGCCTGACACATATTTTTTTAGTGACGAGCAAGATCTCATTGAAGTTTTGGCAAATTCAAAATCCTATCTAGATGAATATTTAATAAAAGCATGGGAAAGCAAGCCAAAAGATAATCCTTTAAATTCACCCAAAGAAGCTCTGATTCTTGCTTCAATTATTGAGAGAGAAGCAGTTTTGCCATCTGAGCAAACAACAATTGCATCAGTATTTCTAGCTAGACTAAATATAAATATGAAATTACAGGCCGATCCAACTTCTTCATATGGCTATTATCAGGATTATGGGAAAAAAATTGGCAGAGCAGTTCTAGACGATAAAAACTTATACAACACTTATCAGGTGAAAGGTCTTCCACCTGGACCAATTTGCTACCCATCTAAAGGTGCTATCGATGCAGCAATAATGTCGTCTCCTGGTGATTATTTCTATTTTGTAGCTAGAGGTGATGGATCTCATGTTTTTTCAAAAACATATCAGGAACATAATAAAGCTGTAAAAAAGTATATTTACAGTAAATAATATATATCGTGTTTATTTCATTTGAAGGTATTGAAGGATCAGGAAAGTCTACTCAAATTGACTTATTAGAATCCCATCTTAAAGAGCTAGGTTATAAAGTTGCAAAACTCAGAGAGCCAGGCGGCACTCTTATGGGTGAGAAGATAAGAGATATTTTTCTACAAGATACTTCAGAAAAAGTTGATCCAATTACAGAAGCTTTTTTACTTTATGCTTCAAGAAAACATCTTGACCAAAACTTCTTAAGGGAAAAAATTAATCAAGGATATATCGTTATTGCTGATAGGTACTCTGATGCTACTGTAGCCTATCAATGTTTTGGTAAAGGCCTAGAGAAAGACTTTATAGATCTAATACACAATAGCTCTAATTTGCTAACTCCAGATTTAACATTTTATATGGATATTTCAGCTGAAATGTCGAGGGAAAGGATATCTGATAGAGAGATGGATAGGATGGAAAGTGAGTCAGTTGAGTTTTTTGACAGGGTAAGACAAGGATACTTGCAGATAGCAGCAGAGAACCCAGAAAGAGTAATAAGCCTCGATGCAAACAAAAGCATTAACGAATTAAAAGATGAGATTGCCACTAAAACTACTGAAAAACTAAATGCTTCCTTGGGATAAAAAATTTTTAGATGGCATAGGCAGTATTCAGCCTAAAACAATTTTATGTGGGCCTGATGGCCTTAATATAAATGACATTTCAAGAAGTTTGGTTAAGAAATTAATCTCTGAAACAGACAGTAGAGATTACTCAGACAGTAAGTTGGAAAACATAGCTTCACCTAACTTCTATTTTCTAAAAAGAGATCCAGAAAAAAGCATCATACCAATTTCTGAACTTAGAGAACCAAGAGATTTTCTTACCCTAAGTACTTCAAACAGAAGGTTGCTTTTTATTCAGGGTGGGGAAGATATAAGAATTGATGGTTATAATTCATTGCTCAAAGTTGCAGAGGATACTGGTAAGGACACATATATATTTATTTCTACTAATAATCTTTCACAAATTCCATCGACTATAAAAAGTAGATTTCACATCACCAGAGTACCAAGACCTTCAGCATCTGAAGTAAAAGAATATCTTTCATCTAAATCATTCAACCTCTCAGAAGATGCACTTAATTTTTTATCAGAAAATCCAAATGAATTTGATAGATCAATAGATGAAATATCAACAAAAATGGAAAAATATGATTCGTACCTTAAAAATAAAAACATTCAGTCAAAAGATAAAGGTGAAATTTCAGCCTTCACCGATTATCTTATATTTCTTGAGAAGAGTAGGGTTGTTTCAAATAGTAAACAGTCATTGATACATCTAGAGAAATTGATTGATATTAAAAAATCTATAAATTTACCAAACAATTTAAGTCTTGATGTAATCAAATTAAGACTCAATTCTTGTCTTGAATTGGTTTAGGAAAAAACTTGTTATTTTGTTCAAAAGAATAAGCCATATTAAGCAGCTTAACTTCATCCCATGCTGAACCCATAAAAGAGACCCCGGTAGGGAGGCTATCTGAAAAATCTAGAGGTATTGTGATATGAGGATAGCCAGATATAGCTGACAAGGCTCCATTTCCCCAACCATTTTCAAAAGTATCTCCAGTCTGATAATTAATTTTCCATGCAGTATTTCTAGTCAAACCTACAAGAGCATCCAGTTTATTATCAGCTAATGTATCGTCTATAGCTTTCTTAGCATATTCAAGCGTTTTTAATGACTCTTGATAGATGTTTTCAGTTCTGACACTTCCAATAGTTCTTCCTGGCGCAGACTCTACGCTTTTGATGAAATATTCTTGCCCATAGAAGCTCATAACTTGTTTAGAATTTAATTTATTAAAATCTATAACTGATTCCATATCCTGCATTCTTGATTTAGATTTTTTTAGGTAACTATTAAGACCTATATAGAATTCATGCTGAAGAACAAATAAAGCAGCAGACCAAAAATTTTCAGGCATGCCAGAAAATCTAACTTCTATTACTTCAGCACCAATTGATTTTAGCTGTTTTTTAACCTTTTCAATTAATCTTAATGCCTCATTTGGAGCATTAAGATCTGGCATTATTAAACCTATTCTTTTTCCATTTAAGTAATCTCTGTTTAATTCTGTCAGTGCATCAAAATCGTAATTGCTTGGTATTGAATGCGTGTATACATCTTTAGGGTCTTTTCCTGAAATAGCTTGAAGTACTATTGCAGCATCTAAAACGCTTCTTGCTAGAGGTCCAGCAGTGTCCTGGGTAGAAGAAATAGGAATTATTCCATGTCTGCTAACAAGCCCAACTGTAGGCTTTATTCCTACAACACCATTCATTGAAGCAGGGCAGGTTATAGAGCCATTTGTTTCAGTGCCTATCGATACAGGAACAAGACCAAGAGCAACTGCTGCTGCACTGCCTGAGCTTGATCCGCAAGGACTGTAGTTATAGTTGTATGGATTTCTTGTTTGTCCCCCATAGCTTGACCACCCACTTACAGATTTTTCTCCCCTAAAATTAGCCCATTCTGATAAATTTGCTTTTCCAAGAATAAGAAAACCAGCTTTTTTTAGATTCTTGACTAAATGAGCATCACTTCGTGGAAAATTATCGGTTAAAGAGATTGATCCTGCAGTATTAGCAAGCCCCTTTGCATCTATATTATCTTTAAGGAGTATAGGTACACCTTGCCAATCTTTATTCTTGCCATACACGTATGATCTGTAAAGCTGATTAGTTTCATAAAGAGAAATTATAGAATTAACATCATTATCTGAGTTTTTTACCCAATCAGAGTAGTCTTTTAGAAAAGCTTTTTTATTTTTACTGTCAGATAGGTTTTCTTGAAACTCAGTGACTGAGAGAGCCTTAAATGATTCTGAGCTCCATAGAAAAGACGATAAAAATAAGACAAATATTGCTTTAGAACTCATCTTAGATAAATTGCTTTTTAGCGACAGATAACAGGTTAGCTTGAAGATTTTCATTATTTAAATGAAATCTATCTATTTCATTGTCCCAATCAAGGTCTTTAAAGTCTAAGAGCCCTTTCTTATACCAGTCTTCGTCTTTAAACTCTAAATCCTGTGAAGATTTAATAAAGGTATTCATTAACCAAGTCCTGCTTGTAATTTCATTGATTAAATCAAAAATTTCTTCGCATTTTTCATAAGTATTATTAAGGAAATATGCAAAAAATAGATTATTTGTTCGTCTGTCAGAACTACTATCTGCAAATGGTACAGGATCAATTGCATATAATTTTTCCCACATTTTTACTCCCTCTGAAATTTTATTGTTTCTTAAAAGCGCATCACCGTAAATAGACATCACATTAGGGTTATTTGGGTTAGCATTGAAAGAAATTGTGGCAAATTTTAGAGCCTGAGCATAATCATGCAAGGAAAGGTGTACCTCTCCCAAGAGTCTGTTAGCATTCCAATCATTTTCATTCATTTCTTTTGCAAAATTTATTGCTTCAAACATCTCATTTACCCACTCATCTGTTTGCTCTACAAAACCCATACCTATAGCTTGACCCATAGTGCAGGCTTTCCAGGAGTAGGGCAGAGGGTTTGTTTTATCAGCTTCTATTGCTAAATTAAGCATTTTCAATGCTTCAGTATTAGATTCTTTGTTATATTTCTGATTTAAGGCTCTTCCCTTAAGCATATAGTCATATGAAGTCATATTTTTTGTAGGTTTTCTAAAGGCTCTTTTAAGACTTTTTATTTCAATATTTCCTACAGTTTGATTAATAATTTTTTTAACAATTTCATCTTGTACTTCGAAGATATCCTTCTTAACACGATCATATTTATTTGACCAAAGTACATTACCATCTTCAGATTCAGATAATTCCACAGATATCCTAAGCCTATCTTCTACCGCTCTAATGCTTCCAGATACTAAATAATCAGCATTCCATTTGGAGGCAAATTCATTAACAGAAAGCGCATCATTCCTACATTCGAAACATGCTTTTCTAGAAACAATTTCAACCTCTTTTATCATAGAAAACTCACTTATTAAGTCTTCTACGATGCCATCAACAAGAAATAAACCTTCTTCATCTTTATTGAGATTCTCAAATGGCAGGACCCCAATTTTGGGTATTAAGTTTTCACTTTTGACAACACCTTTATTTGTTTCTACTTCGTCATCTTCAGATCTTAAGAAATATGCCATTAATAGGAACACAGGCAAGAATGCTGGCACTCCAATAAACAAAGTTTGCATGAATAGCTCTTGAGAGATCCCTAAAGTATCTTTAATGGAAACATTGTTTACTACAACACTTGCTAATTGTATTAATGCAAAACCAGCAACTACATATGCAGTTGCACTTTTCCATAAAACTTTAAAAACCTTCTTTAACATTATGGATCTATTCTAGGTGAGGTACCTAATCCAGCCCCATAAACTACTGCATTTAACCATAGTCTGCTTGTTCCTAGTGCTGCACCTCTAAAGTTTGGCTCTCCTGAAAATAAAATTACCTGGCCTCTACCAACCCTTTCTCGTGTAAGGTAGGCTGAGTTTGCAATTCTTTGTGAAGCTTCAGGCCAAACTAAGCCACTCATTTTTACATTGAGATCTGTATTAGGCGGCATATCAGACCAGTTAATTGTTCTATAGGTTGTAGCTTCTTTGTTTTCAATTATCTGTCCCACTCGAACAGCTGCTTCAGAGTTATTGCTAGTCATAAGAACAGGGTTATTGCCATAAAGAACGGGGAGGGTATCTATTGTTCCAAACGTTAACCAATGCTCATTATCAATTCTTCCTGCAACAATAGCACCAGATGGCATAAACAAAGACTGCCACTTATCCCTCATTTCTAATTGCGCTTTATTGAATTTGTTTTTACTAACTTCCCAAGGGTATTCAACTTCAAAATCTACCTTATTTTCGTTAACCTTTTGCATATCAATTTCTACGCTCAATGCTCCAAATTCACGCTGTAGATCCATGTTATAGGCTTCACTTTTATCGAATGTGCTTGAAATTTGTCTAACTGAACCAATTCCATTTTCAGATGCAAGACTTCTTGAACTTCCATTGTGAGCAATTAAGGTACCACCTTGTTTAACCCAATCTCTTATGCTGCTCATTTCAGAGTTTGATAGCCCTTGATAGCCACTTGGCATAATAATTGTGTTGTAACGGGTTAAATCACCATAACTAACAGATGAGCCATTTACCATGCTATGTCTAATGCCCAGGTGGTGATCTAAAGACCACCAACTTACACCCACATCATATGAGCTGAAGTTTTGCTGTGCCATTAATGCAATTTGTGGTCGTTCTAAAAGCCTGAAATGTCTACCACCCCAATCTGGAAGTTCCTCAGGTCCAAAACCTGAATCTATTGATACAACTGAAATGCTTAAATCACTAGCCACAGACCCAACAACAGAGCTTAAATTTTCAAAATTTGGATTATCCATTTCAATAACAACTACGCTGCCTCGTGGAAGGTTTTGGTCTGAAAGAATAGATTCTTTGTCTATAATTCTAACCTCAATACCAAGCTCCATAAGTCTTGCAGCGAAGGCTACAGAGCGATCATCTATCCCATTTACAGCCCACATAAGAGCATCTTTATTGATAGTATTGTCTATTTTTGATGGTTCCCATTTCGAAAGATTTCCTTGTATATTCTCTTGAACAGTAACTGCTTCTAGGCCGTACATCATGGTTAAGTTAAAAGCTGTTGTGTCATACATTATTGAAGAGCCATTCTTTAAAGTTTGTCTTCTTTCCTCTTCCAGGACTGACTCAATTATTTCAGCATCAAATTCAAGTATTGCTGCTATTAAAGGTGCTTCTGGCTGAAGATTTGGAATAATCATGCTACCAGCTGGTATTACATAATTCTCTTGAGAATCACCAGTTTGTTTTAAAGCAGATTTAGTCTGAATAGGTTTGGTATTTAAATAAATTTCAATATCTTGAGCTTGGAGTTTCTTAGCAAAAGTATTAAGTCTTCCTATATTTTCTGTAGGCAATACAACAAAGGTTTGATTAGCAAATTCACTATTTTTAGAGACATTATATTTTCTTCCATCCCAGAAATCTTGATACATAGCCTTTGTATGTTTTTCAAGAGTTTTAAGGTTAGCTAAGGTACTAACAAACTGGTGATGGACTGATTCTTTATATGATTGAATCGTTCCCTCAGGTCTTCTTACACCATCTTCAGACATTCTAGATTGCTCATATAAGATCCCTAAACTTCCTCTAAATTGAATATAAAAAGAGTAGCCAGGATAGAGGTCTTCATGCCATTCACCAGTATAAAATCGCCAATTATTATCATCAAAAGCTTTTGCTTGATCATCAGCAAAAACATTACCCCATTTAATTAAATCTCTGTCTATATTTGTATTTATTGGTTCTCTTGGAGGCCCAGTCATAAAGGTATCTTGGGCACCCATCTCATGACCATCAACAAGAATTTGTGGACGCCATTTATTGATTAAAGGTACTCTTCCTTGAGTTTCAGGTTGAGTAAGGTAAAACCAATCTCTATTCAGATCGAAGTAATAATGATTTGTTCTTGCATAAGGCCAGTCGCCTGAATGTAAAAGAGATTGATCATCATAATTTGGTGCTGTTCCTCTATATTGTTCAAGGGATTTTACGAACCTATCTCTACCATCTGGATTCATCATAGGGTCAACAATTACTATCATATTATCTAGCATGTTAGTAACAGCATTATCTTTACTTGCTATTAGGTGATAAATAATACCTAATGCTGCATCTGCACCAGATGTCTCGTTACCATGGATAGAATAGGCCATCCAAGCAGTTGCTGGTAACGATTCGATTAAAGATTGAGCTTCACGATTAGAAGTAGCTCTGGCATCTGAGAGTTTAGCAATAGATTTTTGGATATTATCTAAATTAGCAAGATTTTCAGGTGAGGATATATACAATGCAAACAATGTGCGACCTTCATGTGTTTTGCCATATTCAATTACTTTTAGCCTGTCAGATTGTTGTGCATATGCTCTTATAGCGTTTTCAATCTGATAAGGGCTAGCTACTCTAGTACCATAATCAAAATCAAGAAAATTGTCAGGATGGCTGATAGTATCTAGATAATTACCATTAAGAATAGTATTTGAATATAAATCTTTCGATAAAGAAGTTGGTTTCATTAAATCTCCAATTAAATAATTAGAGGAGAGTAGGGTGAGTAACATTAAAAATCTGTAAATCATAAAAAATCCGATAATTGAGTAAATTTATTCAATATTAATATAAAAAATTAAAAAAATTGTTCGATTTATGCAAAAAATTCAAAATAGGGCCCAGAAAGCTTTTCTAGAAGAAATTATTGAAAATGTGAGATAGTAGTCAACTAATTATTAGAGACATATCTTAAACGTGAAATTTAAGAGTAATTTTTTTCTTCAAAATAATATTTTTTTAGCAATTTCATAAATTTTAAAAACTAAGCAATTTTTTTTAGATATTTTTTTCGATCAATTACAAACTACAAAAATATATAAATTTTCTCAGGGTAGGTTAGTACTTTTTTTCCACACTTTTATCCACATGCAAATAACTTCGCATAATATATATTATGTTAAATATATATAAGGATAAAATGTATTAAGTACATGCTTTAAATAGCTTATTCTATATGGTTATTAGGAGATTATTAAATAATAGATAAAAATTTATTTAACATAATAATCTTATGATTATGAATACCAAGGATGTTTGCCGTATTTATTCTTAGTTACCCTAGTGTTTGTATGTATATATTCAGAAAAACCTCTTACAACGTTATCTATATAACTTTGTAATCTATGCTTTATGTAAAGATGCCACAATAACCATTTAATTATTTTATTTTTATATGGTAATTCTGGTTCTATAGTAATTTTCAGTGAAGATGCCTTTGAATTTCCTTCTACAAGCCATTTTACTCTAGCTACCTTACTCTTTACCCCTATATCTAGAACATATCCGCTCTCATCCCATTTAATGAATTCTCTACGGTATTTAAGCTTATTTAAATATTTAACATAATCTATGGAGCCTTTTCCTGGCCATTTCTCTATTTTATTTTCTATACAAAATGGATGATAATTCTCTAAATTTCCAGGCACCCGTATAGCCTCTAATATTTTAGATTTTTCCTTTTTGAATGTTTTTTTAGCTTCTACATACATTTTTCATAGTATCTAACACCATATTCTGGATTTGAATATGCTTCAGAAACCTTTCTAAAGCCCATTTTTTCATGAAATTTAATTGATTCCTTATTTATTGGAACGATATTAACTTCCGCACAAATTGGTAAGCCTTTTTTTAAGCAAATATTATCTATTTTACTATATATGAAAGTTCCTAAACCCTTATTTTTAAAGCCTTTAACCACGCCTATACGGTCAATGTAGAAGAATCTTTTAAACCTTTTTTTGAAGAATTTATAATTCATTGATTGGTATTGTGAATCTTCTCTAAAACATACCAAAAACGCGCAAATCTGGTTTTTGCTAGTAAGAAATATGCTGAAGTTTGATTTATCAACTAAATCTCTTAGGTTATCTACAGTTCTAAGAGGCCCTAAAAATGGGTTATAACCTTCATTTATTTCAAATATTTCTTTTAAAGTTTCCTCATTAGCAGCTTTTAGATCGTGTATTTGAATATCATTCATTTTGGTAATTTAAGTGACATTTAAAGCTAACCTAGTAAAATAGGCAACCAATGGCAGGAAAAGATACTATTGAAATGCAAGGGACCGTTATGGAGGTCCTGCCTAACACTGTTTTTAGGGTGAAGCTTGAAAATGACCATGTCATTACAGCCCACATATCAGGCAGAATGAGAAAAAACTACATTCGTATTCTTAATGGAGATAAGGTCACTGTTGAAATGTCGCCTTATGATCTTTCTAAGGGACGTATAACCTTTAGATCTAAGTAATTCTCTCTTTTCTATTAACTATTTTTAGGTCAATTTTTCCACTTTTTACAGTTAGTTGCACTGAACTTCCTCTTTTTATCGAGTCCTCAATTAACATGGTAGATATAGGCTTCTTGATTAATTTATCTACAGCTCTAGATAATGGTCTAGCACCTAATTTAGGGTCATAACCTTCATCTAAAACTAATTTTATTACATCGTCATTAAACTCAATATCTATGCCTTTCTCATTAAGTTTGGCCTCAACCTCAATGATGAGTTTTTTGACAACTGATTCTAAGTTATTGTTTGTGAGGCTATTGAAATTAACAATACCATCGAGTCTATTTCTAAACTCAGGAGTGAATGCTTTTGATACTGCTTTCTCAAATTTATCGTCTGTGCCCTGCTCTATGAAACCTACAGACTCTCCCTCAGCCTCTACTGCTCCTGTATTTGAGGTCATTACGATAATTGTATTTTTGAAGTTAATATTTCTGCCATTGCTATCTGCTAAATTGCCGTAATCTAAGATCTGCAGGAGTATATTGAAAATATCAGGGTGTGCCTTTTCAATTTCATCTAAAAGCAATACAGAATGAGGCTTCTTATTGATTTCCTCTGTAAGATATCCCCCCTGCTCATAACCAACATATCCTGGAGGAGATCCTATGAGTTTTGAGATACTATGTTTCTCCATAAATTCAGACATATCAAGCCTGACAAATTCAATCCCCAAGAAGAATGCTAATTGTTTTGTAAGCTCTGTTTTGCCAACTCCAGTAGGACCGGTAAAAAGAAATGAGCAAATAGGTTTTTCATCATTGCCAATGCCTGCTTTCGAGGTTTTAACTGCTGAAACAACGTCATCTACTGCATGATCTTGGCCAAATATTACAGATTTCAAGTTGCCCTCTAAATTATTAAGATTTTCCTTACTAGATGCGTTAAGTTGCATTGTAGGAATTTTTGTAATTTTAGAAATTAAGCTTTCTATATCTGACTTTCTGATAATCTTCCCTTTTGATTTTGATAATTTCTTTTGTGATCCAGCTTCATCAATTAAATCAATAGCTTTATCTGGCAATTTAGAGTCTTGTAAGTACTTATTTGAGAGCTCAACAGCTGATTTAAGGGCTTCTTTTGAATAAGTTATGCCATGATAGTGCTCAAACTTATTTTTTAAGCCTTCGAGGATCTGAACTGCTTCTTCAGTTGAAGGTTCATCGATTTGTACTTTTTGAAATCTACGAGATAACGAATTGTTGCGCTCAAAAATTTGACGATACTCTTTGTACGTCGTTGCACCAATACATTTAATGTCCCCTCTAGCTAGCGCTGGCTTTAATAGATTAGAAGCATCGAGAGCTCCACCTGAAGCTGACCCTGCACCTATTATTGTGTGAATTTCATCAACAAATAATATTATTTTCTGCGACTTCTTTAGAAAATCCATCATAGATTTCATTTTCTTTTCAAAGTCACCTCGATATTTTGTTCCTGCGACAAGACTTCCTACATCTAGAGACATTACTTGATAATCAGTGAATATTTCTGGAGCTTTTCCATCTGCTATTGATTTAGCCAGACCTTCAGCAATAGCTGTTTTACCTACACCAGATTCTCCAACTAATATTGGGTTATTTTTTCTTCTTCTACCTAAAACTTGAAAAAGCCTACTAAGAGTATCGGTTCTACCAATAAGCGGATCTATATCACCGTCTTTTGCGAGATTATTTAGGTTTGTTAAAAATTCAGGATGTGTTTCGCTTTCTTTAGGAGATTCCTCGACATTTTCCTCTGTTTCTACAGCAGTATTCTTACCATGTGAAATGTATTCGACGACATCTAATCTAGAGATATTTCTTCTGCTCAGCATATAAACTGCATAACTTTCTTTCTCCGAAAAAAGCGCAGCTAGTAAATTTTCACCATTAACTTCTGTTTTTCCGCTGGATTGAACATGAAAAATTGCTCTTTGCAATACTCTCTGGAAAGCCAAGGTTGGCTGAATTTCCTTATTTTCTGTAGCTTTAGGAACATTCTTTTTTATATATTCTTTGATTTCTTTTTGAAGGCTTTCAATATCTATAGACAGGTGATCAAGCACCTTTCTGGATGAATCTTCCTGAGTTAAAACAAGTAAAAGATGTTCAATTGTTACGAACTCATCATTATTATCAGAGCACTCTTTGAACAATAAATTAAGAGTATTTTCTAAATCTTTTGAAAGCATATATCTAATATATCTAATCTTTTCCTAATTCTTCAATATCTGTTTTCAAAGGATGTTCATTTTCTTTAGCAAATTGATTAATTTGTTGCGATTTTGTTTCTGCTATTTCTTGTGAGAATGCACCACAGAACCCTCTTCCTTTGGAATGAACTTCTAGCATAATTTCGGTTGATTTAGCATGATCAAAACCAAAAAACTTTTGTATAACATAAACAACAAACTCCATTGGGGTGAAGTCATCATTGAATATAATTACTGTAAAAAGTGGAGGTTTATCGACTTTTAGTTCTGCTTCTTCAAGCTCTACTGTGCCAGTAGAAAACTCATCTTGTGCCATTTATCTAATCAAATTTTTTGATTAATAGTCTACCAAAATCTGAGCAGCTTACTTCTGTTGCATCATCAATTAGTCTTGCAAAGTCATAGGTAACTTTCTTTTTCTGGATTGTTTTTTCCATAGATTTAATAATTAAGTCTGCCGCTTCTACCCAACCCATATGTCTCAGCATCATTTCAGCGGAAAGAATTAAAGAGCCTGGGTTGACTTTGTCTTGGCCTGCATACTTGGGGGCTGTCCCATGTGTGGCCTCAAATACAGCTGTTGTATCTCCGAGGTTTGCACCTGGGGCTATACCTATACCACCAACTTGAGCTGCAAGTGCATCGGAAATGTAATCGCCATTTAGATTTGGCGAAGCAAGAACATCATACTCAGCTGGTCTGTGTAAAATTTGTTGTAAAAATGCATCACAAATAACGTCTTTCACAACTATATCCTTGCCATTGTTTGGGTTCTTAAAAACATGCCATGGGCCGCCATCCAATGCTTTTCCTCCAAATTCCTCTCTTGCTAACTCATAACCCCAATCTCTGAAAGCACCTTCTGTAAATTTTTGTATATTTCCCTTGTGAATTAATGAAACAGAATCTCTATTGTTTTGGATTGCATATTCGAAAGATTTTCGTATTAATCTTTTACTTCCTTCTTCCGAAACAGGTTTAATTCCTATTCCGCAATTATTAGTAAATCTAATCTTTTCAACACCAAACTCTTTTCCCAGAATGTCTATTAGCTTATTTGCTTCGTCGGTATTAGCTTCAAATTCTACACCTGCATAAATATCTTCCGAGTTTTCTCTAAAGATAACCATGTCTACAAGATCCGGCCTTTTAACAGGACTTGGCGTACCTGCAAAATACTTAACAGGCCTTAAGCAAACATATAAATCGAGTTTTTGTCTTATAGCTACGTTTAATGATCTAATTCCACCGCCGACTGGGGTAGTCAAAGGTCCTTTAATTGAAACATTGTATTCTTTGCAGGCATCAAGTGTTTCTTGTGGCATCCACTCATCACCACCGTATACATCTACTGCTTTTTCTCCACAATAAATTTCCATCCAGCTAATTTCTCTCTTGCCACCATAGGCTGATGCTACAGCTGCATTCACAACATCTATCATGACAGGTGTTATATCTACTCCGATACCATCACCTTCTATGAAGGGTATGATCGGGTTATCAGGTACAATTAACTGATTATCTTTGTAAGTTATCTTTTCGCCTTTGGCTGGAATTTTGATTTTTGATGAAGTCATAGCTAAAAATTTGGCTTGATTATACTTACATTTACACTAAATATTAAGACTCAATAGACAATAAGTATGGAAAAACAAAAAAAAGTGATTGTTGGCATATCAGGCGGTGTTGATTCAGCAGTAACAGCATTGCTTCTAAAATCAGCAGGATATGATGTTCAAGGCATATTTATGAAGAATTGGACTAATAATGCTCCAAACATTGAATGTACCTCTGAAGAGGATTTTATAGATGCTGAAAAGGTATGCGATCAAATTGGAATTCCTTTGCATCTAGCAAACTTTTCATCTGATTACTGGGATAGAGTTTTTAAAAAATTTCTTTCTGATCATCATGAAGGCTTAACCCCTAATCCTGATATTCTCTGCAACAAGGAAATTAAATTTGGTGCTTTTCTCGATTATTGCTTAGAAACTGGTGCTGACTATATTTCAACTGGACATTATGCAAGACTTGATACTAACCAAAATAGTGTCAAATTGCTTAGAGGAATCGACAATTCAAAAGACCAGTCCTATTTTTTACACCAAGTTAAAGGTTCAGACCTAACAAGAGCTATCTTCCCTCTTGGAGAGTTAACAAAAGATCAAGTTAGAAAGATTGCGCATGATAACAAGTTAATTAACGCTGATAAGAAAGATTCTGTAGGAATCTGCTTTATTGGGAAAAATAATTACAACGACTTTATATCGAACTTTTTGGGTAAAAAGCCTGGCAGAATTGTTGATGAAAATGGGATCAAATTAGGCGAGCACCAAGGCCTAATGTATTTTACACTTGGTCAAAGGCAGGGAATTGGTATTGGGGGAGTGAAAGGCAGAGACCAAAGCTCTTGGTATGTTGCACATAAAGATCAGTCAAATAATGAACTCACAGTAGTTCAGGGTGGCGATAATCCCCTTCTCTATAGCGAGGGTTGCTATACAGAGGATATGCATTGGATAAATACAGAACTCGAGAATGGTTCTGAATGTGAGGTTCAAATTCGTTACCAATCAGAACCTATCAAGGCAAAAATTTACAAAACACCTATGGGTAATAAGATAAATTTTCATGAACCAGTATCAGCAGTTACTCCGGGCCAGTCCGCAGTGATATACCAAAATGAAGAGTGTTTGGGTGGAGCTGTAATTAGAGAAAGAATTTCACAGAAATACTACAGTTGGGCAGAAGATAGGGAGTATAATTACGAAGTCTATGAATGACACTCTTAATAATCTATCCCCACTAGATGGTAGGTATCGGGAAAAAACCCAAAATTCACGCGCAAATTTCTCTGAAAACGCACTTATAAAAGCAAGATTAATAGCAGAAATAAAATGGTTAAGCTATTTTTTAACCACCTTTAAACCTGAATTAATAGATACTGAAACTAATTCAAAAATTGATCAGTTGTCGAAAACAATTCCAGAACCACTAGTTGCAAGAGTTAAAGAGATTGAGAAGACTACAAATCATGATGTAAAAGCAGTTGAGTTAGCACTTGCAGAGGAATTTAAGCATTCAGAAAAAGTACAAAGCCTCATACATATATTCTTAACTTCAGAGGATATAAACAGTCTTAGCTATGCTCTGATGTTAAAAAATGCACATGTAAGCTTATTAAGCTCGACAGAACAGGTGATAGAGGAATTAGAACTTCTTGCTCAAAAAAATAAAGATACAGCTATGATGTCGAGAACACATGGTCAACCAGCCTCCCCTACTACACTTGGAAAAGAGATTAATGTGTTTGTAACCAGAATTAAGAAAGAATATGCCAGTCTTTTGAAGTCAAAATTTTGCGCTAAATGGGGTGGAGCAACAGCTAACTATAACCCTCATTTTTTAGCCTTTCCTGATGAGGATTGGGTATCGCATTCTAAAGATTTTTTAAAACAGCTTGATATTGATTTAACGGTTGTTGCAACTCAAATTGAGCCACATGATTATATGGCTGAACTTTTTCAAAATATTCAAAGAATTAATACTATTATTCTAGATTTGAATAGAGACATTTGGACCTATATTTCTTTAGATTATTTCTCATTAAAAATGAGTAAAAATGAAGTGGGATCATCGACCATGCCCCACAAAGTTAATCCAATAGACTTTGAGAATGCAGAAGGCAATATTGGTTTATCAAATGCTATTTTCTCGCATTTATCTGAAAAGCTTCCGGTTTCAAGACTTCAAAGGGATTTATCTGACTCTACGGTATTAAGAAATATCGGCACAGCTTATGGATATATGGAAATTGCAATCAATTCAACATTAAAAGGGCTTAGTAAATTGGAAGCTAATAAAAAGGTTATATCTAATGATCTTGAGGAAAGATATGAGTTGCTTACAGAAGCATTGCAAAGCTTTCTAAGACTTGAAGGTAAAAAAGATGGTTACGATCAAGTAAAACTTCTTTCAAGAGGGCAAAAAATGGATAAGGAAATGTATTTAAAAGCAGTTGAAGAGCTAATAGAAAATAGCGAATACAAGAAAATATTAATGGATTTAACTCCCAGCAAATATATAGGATTAGCAGCTAAGCTAGCTGAAATGAAATAATGAAATTCAATTTTAATATACCTGAAAATACACAGATTATTTTTACCGATGAAGCAAATAAATTTGTACAAGATCTGCACAGTAAGTTTGGAACTCAAATTCAAGATTTATTAGCCAAACGTGAAGAAAAACAGTCTGAATTTAACGAAGGCAACCTACCAAATTTCTTAGATGAAACCAAAGATATTAGATCTTCTGATTGGCAAGTAAGAGAAATCCCAAAAGATTTAAGAGATCGACGCGTTGAAATTACAGGACCAGTGGATAGAAAAATGGTTATAAATGCTCTTAATGCAGATGTGAAAGTTTTTATGGCTGACTTTGAAGACTCTCTGAGCCCAACATGGGAAAACGTAGCTAACGGCCAATTAAACCTCCATGACGCTGTACGCAAGACCATTACCTTCGAAAACCCTGCAAACGGTAAAAAATACCAGCTTAACGATGAAACAGCAGTTCTAATGTGTAGAGTTAGAGGTCTACATTTACTAGAAAAAGGCATTGAGATTAATGGTATTAACCCACCAGGATGTCTCTGCGACTTTGGTTACTACCTATTTCATAATGCAAAAGAATTAATTAATAGAGGTTCAGGGCCTTATTTCTACATTCCTAAATTGCAAAGTCATTTGGAAGCAAGATACTGGAATGAAGTAATTAATTACGCTGAAGATCAACTAAACCTTCCTAGAGGGACTGTTAGAGTCACTTGCCTCATTGAGACTTTGCCAGCAGTGTTTGAGATGGACGAAATTCTGTTTGAACTTAAGGATCATATTGTTGGATTAAATTGTGGTAGATGGGATTATATTTTTAGCTACATTAAGACCTTCCAAAATGACCGCTCAAGACTTCTTCCTGATAGATATCAGGTAGGCATGGATAAACCATTCCTGAATGCATATTCAAGGCTTCTAATCAAAACATGTCATAAAAGAGGAGCATTTGCTATGGGTGGGATGGCAGCCCTAATACCATCAAAAGATTCTGATGAAAATGCAGTAGTTATTGAGAAAGTTCTAAGCGATAAAACCCTTGAAACACACAATGGTCATGATGGTACGTGGATCGCTCATCCTGGGCTTGCTGATATTGCCAATAATGTATTTTCTAATGCTTTTGAATTTGACAGAACTAATCAGTTGCATGTCCTTCGTGAGAATGATGTTATAAATCAAGATGATTTAATTGAGCCTTGTTCCGGTAGTTTTACTGAAGAATGCTTTAGAACGAATATTCGGGTATCACTTAGATATATTGAAGCTTGGTTGCGAGGTGTTGGGTGTGTTCCAATTTATGGCTTAATGGAAGATGCCGCTACAGCTGAAATTTCAAGAAGTTCTCTTTGGCAATGGATCAAGCACAGTGTAGAGCTGGATACTGGTTTAGTGTCTTCAAAAGAGACGTTTGAAAAACTATTAGAGGAAGAATACAATGTTGTCTTAGAAGAGGTTGGGCAAGACTCTTTAAATTCAGGTAAGTTTGTTGAAGCTAAAGCTTTATTGAAAGATTTAGTATTGAGCGATGAATTAACTGATTTCCTCACACTGCCCGCATATAGGAGTATATAAATGAATTTGACTGACCAAGTCGTTGCTTTAGAGAAAGATTGGGCTGAGAACCCAAGATGGAAGCACGTAAAAAGACCGTATTCAGCAGAAGAAGTTGTAAAATTAAGAGGTTCTTTGCAACCTGAATGTACATTAGCAAGAAAAGGAGCTGAGAAGCTTTGGAACTATTTATTTTCTGAAGATTATATTAATTGCTTGGGAGCGTTAACAGGTGGACAGGCAGTTCAGCAGGTTAAGGCAGGAGTTAAAGCAATTTACCTATCAGGGTGGCAAGTTGCTGCAGATAACAATTCAGCTGGCACAATGTACCCAGACCAGTCTCTATATCCAGTAGATTCTGTACCAAAAGTCATAACAAGAATTAATAACGCTTTTAGAAGAGCGGACCAAATAGAATGGATGACATCAAATGGAGAGCCAAATGTTGATTTCTTTGCTCCCATAATTGCAGATGCTGAAGCAGGGTTCGGTGGAAATTTAAACGCTTTTGAATTAATGAAAAGAATGATTGCAGCTGGAGCTGCAGGCGTTCATTTTGAAGATCAATTAGCAAGCGTTAAGAAATGTGGTCACCTTGGTGGAAAAGTTTTAGTGCCTACACAAGAAGCAGTACAGAAACTTATCGCAGCTAGGTTAGCCTCAGATGTTTCAGGGACTCCAACTATACTAATTGCACGTACAGATGCTGATGCAGCAGATCTTGTTACTTCTGACGTCGATGAAAATGATAAGCCTTTCTTAACTGGTGAAAGAACATCAGAAGGATTTTTTAGAACAAAAGCGGGCTTGGATCAGGCTATATCAAGAGGTCTAGCGTATGCACCCTATTCTGATCTGGTTTGGTGTGAAACTTCTAAACCTGATCTTGAGCAGGCGAGAACTTTTGCAGAAGCTATTAAAAAAGATCATCCAGAAATCATGTTGGCATATAACTGTTCACCTTCTTTCAATTGGAAGAAGAACCTCGATGATGCAACTATAGCTAAATTCCAAAAAGAGCTTGGTGCTATGGGTTATAAGTTTCAATTTATTACACTAGCAGGCATACACTCAATGTGGCACGGCATGTTTAACCTGGCGAATGAGTATGTAGCAGATGGTATGACAGCCTACGTTAAGCTTCAGGAAAAAGAATTTGAAGATGCCAAAAAAGGTTATACCTTTGTCTCACATCAACAAGAAGTAGGCACAGGATACTTTGATGCTGTTAATAACTGTATCCAAGGAGAGGAAAGTTCAACTTCTGCACTCAGAGGTTCTACAGAAGAAGAACAGTTTTAATCAGAACTGTTTTAAAACAATAAGGGCTGTATTTATACGGCCCTTTTTTATAGCCAACCAAAAATAAAGGGGAGTAACAAGGGAAGCAAAAGCACGGCTGCATACAGTGTAAAAGCAGCATTTCTAGACATTTTTGTTCCTAAAAACTTACGAATTTTTAATGAGAGTGTTCCAAATATCAACCAAAAACCAACGATAAATAATGTTAGATAGAGAGCTTCTAGGTTTGTCATTGAATATATTTTACAAAGAAATTAAGTAAATTTATTATACATAAGTGCATTATTTTAAAAGAACCCTCATCTTTTCATACACTTTATTGCTTATAGCATGTGGTGGAGGTGGTGGATCAAGTAATGAGACAACACCTGAATCCATACCTCTAACAATAAATGTGAGTAATTTTGATTCTAATGTTAGAAGCTATGAACCAAAAACAATCACTATTTCAGCAAATTATAACTGCTCTTTTAATCTTTCAGGGCCTGATATACATTGGGTTACAACATCAGATAATAAAACGTTTTCATATAGAGCTCCGATTACTTTGCTTGAAGAAGAGCAATTCAATATAACCGTTAGCTCAGTGCCTGCAGCTAATTGTCCTTCTGGATCAAGAATTTTTACTCATAATGTTTCCAGAGAAGCCAATACATTAAGGTATGTGCCTGACCCAGAACCTTACAACTATAGTGATTTAAAAACTGATTATTTTGCCTCACATGACTTGGGTTTTGGGGGTATGAGAATTACAGATAGATTTACAGCAACTATTTGTTATCCCACGCCTGAAGATTGTGAAACATGGGAGAATGAGCTGTTTGGTCAAGATGCTCATAACATGGCTACAGGTGATTTCAATGGCGATGGATATGAAGATATGGTAGTTTCATGGGCATTATTTCCACACACTATTGATCTTGATCAAAAGGTAAATGCACCTGTAAATATCTATTTAAATGACGGTAATGGTAATCTATATGAAGATCTTTCAATCTATGAAAATGGTGAAGTTCCAACCCACCCTTTTGCATATAGATTAGCAATTGCTGATTACAACGGTGACGGCATTGATGATATATTTGCAGGCTCTATGGGGTTGCAATATCGAGATCCTGATTATTCAAATAACTTTATACTGCCCTACCCTGATCTTCTGCTTTTAAGCAACTCTGAAGGAATATTTATCGAGTCGTCAGCCAATATTGATGACCAAAATAATGGCGAGGGAAAACTCTGTGGTTTTAGTCATGATTCAAGTTCGGGTGATTTTGACAACGATGGTGATATTGATATTTTTGCCTGCAATATCTTATTAGTTAATGATGGTTCGGGGAACTTTTCCTTTCATGATTATCTGGAAAGAAACCATCAATTTGCCTATGGAAACCCTATGAGTAGTTTAGTAGTGGATCTCAACAACGATGATTTTGATGATTTAGTTTTCTGGAATTTTGATAACCGTTGGAACTTTGAGAACCTTCCAGAGGATGGTTTTGTTTTCTTGAGCGATGGAACAGCTAATCTTGAGAACTGGACCCTTACAGAATTACCAATTGGACCTTTTGGTAGAAATCATAATAAATATAATCATGCTGCCTGGGGCGATATAAATAACGATGGTAATAATGACATTGTTGTAGCAGTTACAAGGGATTTGCCTTATTACGAAGGAGCATATATTCAAGTTCTTTTAGGCGATGGCACAGGCCTCATGACAGATGTAACTGCTACTAACTTTAGCAATCAACCAAGGTCTGATAGCCATCATGGAGAAGGCAACATATATCTTAGAGACTATGATAACGACGGCGATATAGATATCTTTCATTCAACCCGAGACTTTCTATCTGACTTACATGGCGCTCATATTGCCCTAAATGATGGTGAAGGGAATTTTTCGTCAGTGGCAGGAAGCATTATGCCTCAAAAACCTAAAGCCAATGAATACGATAATAATCAGTACTTATTTAAGGGAATGCCAATAAATCTTGATAATGAAGGTTGTTTAGATCTTATTTCAACAAGTGACAGTTGGATGAATGAGAGCGCTACAAAAAATTACTTATTTAGTTTAATTAATATTAGATGTGAATGACTTTAGTCTTTAACTTTGCCACAAACCTGACAAGCCTCACCTTTAGAAAGATATACCCCACCGCAACTAGGGCTTAAAGGCTTATTTTTAAGTATTAAACCAATTGCCATTCCACATATTGATAAGGCAACTACTAAAGTGGCTAAAAGAGCATTAATCATGGGGATATCATACTCCAATTACTGCTTTGAATGGAATCGCCATTAGCTAAAATAAAAAATACTTTTAAACCATTTAATTCAGCAGTCATTAAACCCTGATCCTTCCCAAGCACATACAAAGCTGTAGCCCATGCATCTGCATAAGTTGCACTTTCGTGAGCGACTGTTACAGACAACAAATCTCTAGGGCCCTTACCCCAGATGTGATTAGGTTCACGATACTCTCCAGATGTAGCAATAGAAATACCACCTTTGGGCACATTAAAGGCGATATAAGGGCTTTTTTTACTGTTGATTGGTCTTTCTATGCCAAAAATCCAATTTTCCTTAAATTTAGAACCCTTAGACCTAATTTCACCACCTATTTCGATAAAGTAATTATTTACTCCATTTTGCTCAACTAATTCTGCAATTTTATCAATGGCATAACCTTTACCAATAGCAGAAAAGTCATAACCATTGTTGTCTTTTGGTGAAAAGGCTCCCTCACTTAAAGTTGATATTTCCATACTTGTTTCATAAAGGTTTCTAAATTCTTTCGACCATTCAAGATCATCATCATTATTAATTAGTGAAATTTCTGATGAAGGTTTATATGTTGAGAAAACATAATCTATTCTTGTAAGCTCATTTTTTATTTTCGACTCTAAGTTCGCATAGCTAGAATTTTCAGCAATTTTAATTGAATATGTTGTGCCATAAATCTTTCCGGAAAAGTCTTGAAGAATTGCATTAGAACAACCTGATAAAAAAAGAAGGCAAAAAAGAATTAATCTCTTAACCACCAAAGTCATCGAGCATTATGTTTTCTGGCTCAACTCCTAGATCAGTAAGCATTTTGATGCAACTAGAATTCATTATTGGTGGTCCACAAAGATAATATTCACAGTCTTCAGGAGCATCATGTTTTGATAGATACTCATCTTGAGTTACTTGGTGTATGAAGCCAGAAAGTCCTTCCCAATTATCTTCAGGCAACGCATCAGAAAGAGCGATGTTGAAAGAGAAATTTTCATGCTCCTCAGCAAGTTTTTCAAACTCTTCTTTATAGAAAATTTCCTTCATACTTCTTGCACCATACCAATAAGAGATCTTTCTATTCGAATTAAGTCTCATTAACTGGTCAAAGATATGTGAGCGCATAGGTGCCATGCCTGCTCCTCCACCTATGAAAACCATCTCATTTTGTGTTTCACGTGCAAAGAATTCCCCAAAAGGACCAAATACTTTTACCTTATCTCCTGGTTTTAAGCTAAATACATAAGATGACATTATGCCTGGTGGAAAATCAGAACCTGGTGGTGGAGAAGCTACTCTTATGTTGAACTTAAGCACCCCTTCTTCTAGTGGATAATTTGCCATTGAGTAAGCTCTAATTATCGGTTCAGGATTCGTAGCAACGTTGTCCCAAATCTTAAATCTATCCCAGTCCTCATGATATTCTTCAGCCACATCAAAATCTTTATATCTCATATTCTCATAGGCTGGGGCTTCCAATTGGACATATCCCCCTGCTCTGAATTTTACATTCTCACCTTCAGGAAGTTTTAGCACTAGCTCTTTAATGAAAGTGGCAACATTATCATTTGAAACGACTTCACACTCCCACTCCTTAACACCAAAAACTTCTTCTGGTATTTGAATCTTCATGTCTCCCTTAACTGCAACCTGACAGGATAGTCTCCAATTATCATTTTGTTGCTTATAGTTAAAATGTGATTGTTCAGTTGATAAAATAGATCCACCACCATCGGTTACTTGGCACTTACATTCAGCGCAAGTTCCACCACCACCACATGCGGAAGCAAGATAGATATTTTTAGCTGCTAATGTGCTTAATAATTTTCCACCTGCAGGAACTTTAATGCTTTTTTCTGGATCGCCATTAATCTCAATAGAAACTTCACCCGTTGAGACAAGCTGTGATCTTGCAAACATTACAAATGCAACTAAAAATGCAACTATTAAAGTGAACGAAAGTATTCCTAGATAGATATCCATTAGAGCAAAATACCCCCAAATGACATGAAACCAAAACTCATTAAACCAACTATTACAAAAGTTATACCTAGTCCTCTTAACCCCTCTGGTATATCACTATATTTTAACTTTTCTCTGATACCTGCCAAGAGCACAATAGCTAAAGCCCAACCAAAACCTGCTCCAAACCCATAAACTATGCTTTCAGTGAAATTGTAGTTCTTCTCTATCATAAATAGTGATGCTCCTAGGATTGCACAATTTACTGTGATAAGGGGTAAGAATATGCCCAAAGCATTATATAAAGCAGGCACATACTTATCTAAGAACATTTCTAGTATTTGCACGGCTGCAGCGATCACTCCTATGTAAGTTATCAGACCTACAAATTTCAGGTTAGTATTTTCCAAACCAGCCCAGGATAGAGCCCCTTCTTTGAGCACAAAGTTATAAATTAAATTATTGAGAGGGACAGTGATAGTCAAAACAACTATAACCGCAACACCTAATCCAAATGCTGCTTTAACTTGTTTTGAGATAGCAAAGAAGGTACACATCCCTAAAAACAAAGAAAGTGCAATATTC
This sequence comes from SAR86 cluster bacterium AG-422-P06, assembly GCA_003213455.1. Taxonomy (GTDB): domain Bacteria; phylum Pseudomonadota; class Gammaproteobacteria; order Magnimaribacterales; family TMED112; genus TMED112. Next base: position 47,232 of record QCMX01000003.1, read on the forward strand.
TCAATGAAAACGGTTTTAACAAAAAGGTTTAAAAGATCAGCCACTGTGCACCTCTTTCTTAACTTTCAAAGGCTTGAATGTATGAGCTTTCAATGGGTTTTCATTCTCTTCAACTTGGCTTTTACTGAATGATCTTATAACCCAAATCATTATTCCAATAATTATGAATGAGCTTGGAGGAAGTAATAGAAAGTTATTAATAGGATAGCTTTCAGGCATTACCTGTACCCCAAAGAAAGTACCGCTACCAAATACTTCTCGAATTGTAGCAACTACCAACAAAACAAAGCTATAACCAAGACCATTACCAAAACCATCAAGCATGCTTTTAATTGGTGGATTCTTCATGGCATAGGCTTCTGCACGGCCCATAACAATACAGTTTGTAATAATTAAACCAACAAACACAGATAATTGTTTGCTAGCTTCATAAGCATATGCTTTTAAAAGCTCATCAACTATGATCACAAGTGACGAAATAATTGTCATTTGGACAATGATTCTTATGCTGTCGGGTATGTAATGTCTAATAATTGAAATAAATAAGTTTGAGAGCGTTACAACCGATGTTAAAGCTATACACATAATCAAAGTTACATCCATCTTTACTGTAACTGCAAGAGCAGAACAAATGCCTAAGATCTGAAGCGCAATAGGATTATTCTCAACTATAGGAGTAAATAAGAGCTTTCTTGTTTCTTTAACTGAAATTGCCTTCATACGTTAGCTATCCCTTCTCTTAATTTTTGCAATACTGGACCATAACCATTTTCACCAAGCCAGTATCTAATCATATTTGTTACACCATTGCTCGTAAGAGTTGCACCTGAAATGCCATCAATCTCATAATCTTCAGAAGACGGTCCTTTAGTTACGTAAAGAATTACTTCTCCTGAGGTGTCATAAATTTTCTTTCCATTCCAATCAGATTTCCAAACAGGGTTATCTACCTCTCCCCCTAAACCTGGTGTTTCTTTGTGATCATAATATTCAATGCCTTTAACTGTATTTAGGTCAGCATCTAAAGATATGTAGCCATAAAGTGTGCCCCATAAACCATAACCCCTTATTGGTAAAACAACTTTCTGGATCTGTTCTTCATCAGAATACCAGACATAAATTGGAGCAATATTTTCTCTTCTCTTGAGAATAGCTATATCTTGATCTTTAGGAACTATGCTAGAGGCTTCAACGCTCGCAGATGCCTTAATATGATCGTAATTGTTTTCGACTTGAACTAACTGATTAGAAGCGAAATCTACATAGAGAGTCTCAATCTTAGAGAATTCTTTCTCAACCTCATCAGTCACAATACCTGCTGCAGCAAGAATTTTTAATTTCTTTTCATTTTCAATATTTAAGTTTTGCTCTGGCCTCACGGAAACAGCAGTCACCGAGACAATTACAGCACAGGCAATGCATGCAATTAATGGAATGATCATTTTGTTCATGAGTTATATCTCTCCATTCTCTTGCTGGTATTGTACGAAGTTACACAATAATCTATAGCAGGAGCAAGTAAGTTAGCAAATAGAATAGCTAACATCATGCCTTCTGGAAAAGCAGGATTTACAACTCTTATGAGTATTACTAAAACCCCAATTGAGAAGCCATAGATCCATCTGCCCATATTAGTATTAGCAGCTGTAACTGGTTCCGTCGCCATAAATACAAGCCCAAATGCAAAGCTTCCAATAGTTAAGTGCCACCACCAAGGGACACTAAACATTGGATTTGTGTCTGAACCAATAAAGTTCAATAGACTTGTCATGAGGATCATGCCAATTAATGTGGCTAATATTATTCTCCAGGAGGCAATTTTTGCATAAACCATATAAGCACCTGAAAGCAATATAAGCAGTGTTGATGTCTCACCAATGGAACCTGGTATTTGACCTAAAAATGTCTGAGTCCAAGTATAGTTAGACTGAATCCCTGCAATACCTTCTTGTGCCCCTATCCCAAGCGCTGTAGCTCCAGAATAACCATCTATAGCTCCATTATCTGCTAATGATGAAATCCAAACCATGTCTCCAGATAATTCAGATGGATAAGCAAAGTAAATAAAAGCTCTGCCTGTTAGTGCTGGATTCAAGAAATTCTTTCCTGTTCCACCAAAGAATTCTTTACCCACAACTATCCCAAATGCAATGCCAGAGGCTGCTTGCCAAAGCGGAATGTCAGGAGGACAGCTTAGTGAGAATAATACAGTTGAAACAAATGCTCCTTCATTAATTTCATGTCTTCTGATAGTTGCAAAGATCGCTTCACAAGCAATACCTACAACGAAAACTGTTAAGTAAATTGGCACAAAATAGACCAAACCAAACCAAAATCTATGTAAATGGTTACTAGGATCTGTTCCTACTAGTTGTACTAAGGCATTATGCCAGTCGCCTGTGGAGGTAAAACCTCCTTTTTGCATGTAATCTAGACCCCAGAACCCCATGTTATACATACCCCAAAACATAGCTGGGAAAGTAGCTAGCCATACAACTACCATCACTCTTTGAATATCAAGCTTATCTCTGATATGAGTTTTTCCTGTTGTTGCAACTTTTGATGAAAAAAAGAAGTTTTGAATCACTTCATACAAATAGAAATAGTTATTGTCTTTTGATGGTCTATTTTTATCAAAAAAATTCTCTAAAAATTTCATGATGTCTCTTCTTTCCAAATCATTTGCATACAATCATTAAATAGTGCCACATAGTCATATTTACTAGGGCAAACATATGAAAATACACCCATATCTTCTTCACTTAAGTCAAAGATGCCTAATTCTCGTAATGCTACTAAATCACCAATAGCTAGTGACTTTAAAAATAGTGTTGGATCAATATCAAAAGGGTTAACTTCATCAAAAACACCTATAGGCACAATTGCTCTGTAACCACCATTTATATTTGTATCAAAATCAAACTTTTGGGGCTTCAATAGGCTCGATAAAAATACATTTGAGTTGCTGTGATCTAATAAGCCAGGCTTTAGCCAATTAAAGAATGTTGCTTTTCTTTCATCTGATACCAATGAAACTTGATTGGAATAGCGAGTAAGGTAATCTGAATAACTATCACCACTTCTCCCATAAAATAAGCTCCCAGATACTCTTCTTACATTTTGAGAGTAGAGGCCTGCTGTAATTTCTTCCATATTTGCGCCTTGTCTTGTTTGAATAACTTTTGGTTCGTCACAGGCTGGACCGCACACACTGACATATTTTTCATAACAAAAATCACCACTTGTTACTGCTTTTCCAATTCTCAAGACATCTTGCCAGTTTATAGTCCATGTTTTTTTGCTTTTTGTTAAAGGTTGTATATTTTGTATATGCAGCGAGCTATTACCAGATGGGTATTTACCATCTATAACAAACTGTTGAATATCTAAGTCACCAGTATAAATATTTGAATATGAGCATAGATATAAAGGGCAAGCAAAAGCTTCTTTGAGGTACTTTAATCCATTAATGAAGCCTTCTTTTTCTATCTCTAGAATTTGATTAGGACTAACTTCTAATTCATCTGACTTACATGCATTTATAAATAAAAAATCAGGGGCTGTACCCATGTCAGGAATGCGATTAAAAGGTCTTTCTCTAAAACTATCCCATAGGCCTGCATTAAAGATATTCTCAAGATGATTGGTTGATCTTTCAAATGCTCTTGTTTGATCACCGTGTCTTTTGACTACAACAGAGACTAGTGCTCTCTTATCACCTCTATTTATCTCATGAATTATGCCAGTTGCAGGAGATTTTACTGTAAAACCAGGGTTGGTTTTGTCTTCCCAAATCGATTGACCAATACTTACTTCATCGCCTTCTTTTACCAAGATTTTTGGTTTTAGACCAAAGTAATCTTCTGCTAAAACCGCAGAAAACTGAGGGTCGATGATATCTAGATTGTTATTTCTTACAGAGCCGTGAAGAGGTACATCAAGGCCCCCTTTCATTTTAATTTTTTTCATTTACTGTTTTGGGTATCTAATTAAATTTACACCAAGAACTTTTTTCAAAAGCCTTACAACTTGTTTGGAGTAACCATACTCGTTATCGTACCAGACGTAAATAGTTACACAGTTAAAATTGCTTATTGTTGCTTGTGCGTCATAAACACAAGCAAATTCATTGCTGTAGAAATCTGAAGATACACCATCAATTGAATTAGAGTAATCAATTGTTGTTCTTAGATTTGAGTGAAAAGCTGCCTGTTTGAATAAGTCATTAAGTTCATCTACAGCAACACCCTTTTTAAGGTTAAGGTTCATAATTGCCAAACTCACATTTGGTGTTGGAACTCTGATTGCATTAGCTGTAAGTTTGCCTTTCATTTCCGGCAGTATGTCAGAAACAGCTTTAGCAGCACCAGTATCAGTGATGACCAAATTAAGAGCTGCTCCTCTACCCCTTCTATCTGACTTATGGTAGTTATCTACAAGGTTTTGATCGTTTGTATATGCATGGATAGTCTCTATGTGCCCACTGACTATCTTGTAGGCATCATTTATTAGTTTGAGCGGCGGAACAATGGCATTTGTTGTGCATGATGCTGCAGCAACAATTTTTTCATCTTGCTTTAATTTTTCATCATTTATTCCAAAGACAATATTTTTGATCTTTCCTTTTGCAGGAGCGGTAAGAATCACCTTGTCTACAGATGCATTTCTTGTATGTTGGCCAAGCCCTTCTTCATCTTTCCATGCACCAGTATTATCTATAATTGTTGCCTTTTTAATCCCATAATCTTTGTATTTAACTTTACGAGGATCGTTTGCATAAATAACAAAAATTTCGTTTCCATTTACAATCAAGGAGTTATTCTTTTTATTGACTCTTATTGTTCCAGGAAATGTACCATGCACGCTATCATTTCTTAACAAACTAGCCCTTTTTATTAAATCATCATCATGGCCTGAATCTCTAATTACAACAGCTCTTAATCGCCAATTTGAGCCAGCTCCTGTATCCGTTACCAGTATTCTAGTTATCAGTCTACCAATTCTTCCAAAACCATACAAAACAACGTCTTTAGGCCTTAGAGGGTAAGATCGCTTAGTTCTTTCTTGGCCATCTAATGTTTTGCTTACATAACCTGATGCATCAAGTTCAGGATTTTCAAGTAAATGAGAAACCATTTCACCAATATCTATCTCACATGGCATAAGTTTCATTTTGGCAATTTGTTCAATTACTGGATAAGTTTCTAGCTCACTTAATTCATTGCCTTCAGCTTCCCTTACAAACCTGTGAAGCTTCATAATTTCAATTGGAGAGCAATTACTTAGAGGGCGACCATACATAAGTAAATGGACGCCATTTCTAAAGAGTTTACCAATGATTGGAACCATAGACTCGGCAAGAGCTTCTCTCCATTTCCAGTCACCAAAGTAATCATCGACCTTTGGCCTTCTTCGTTTATCTGGATTGAATCTCTTAACCAATTTAACTATCTATATATTTATCTAAGAAATAGTCAGAACTACCAAATATATTGGTAATAACTAGTAACCTTTTGAGATAATGTCCAACAGACATTTCTTCTGTAACCCCCATGCCTCCATGGAGCTGAACAGCTTCTTCGCCTACATATTTGCCTGCTTTTGCTATCTGATGTTTGAGACCATAAACTAGTTTTCTTCTTTCCGAAGCATCGTCTGTTGCTAGAACTTTCAGTAAGAATGATTTGCTAAATTCTGTTTCCATAAACATATCAACCATTCTGTGTTGCAATGCCTGAAACTTAGATAATGATTGACCAAATTGTTCTCTTTGTTGAGTGTATTCAATAGTTAGCTTGTAGCACTTCTCCATTGCACCAATAGCTTCTGATGAAACAGATATAATTCCTTCTAAGATCGCTTCAGTGAGTATTTCAAGTGCATCATTCTTAGAAAAAACAGCTTCAGATTTGACGTTATCTAATTTTATGTCCCCTGAGACAAAACCATCGTACGTTTTATATGAAGTAACATTCAGACCCTCAGCATCTTTAGAAACAAGCGCAAAAGCATGGCTTGAACCATGTTTTCCAAATACCAGAAAATGATCAGCATTTGGAGCATTCAATACGGTTGTTTTTATACCATTTACTGTTCCATCTGAGGAGATTTCGCAATCAACATTGTCTAAGTTAAATCCTTTTTGAGGCTCATAGTTTGCAAGAGAAAATTGAGCTTCTCCTGCAATCAAACTTTCAATTAAATCTGATTTATTTTCGTGATCACATCTTTTAAGAACTCCGCCAGATAAAACTACATTTGCCAAGTAAGGTTCAATAACAATAGATTTACC
>QCMX01000004.1 GCA_003213455.1 SAR86 cluster bacterium AG-422-P06
TGTAAAAGATCAATTGAACCAAGGCATGGATATTGGACTTTACCAGCAGGATTTTTAGAAAATCAGGAATCTATTGAAGAGGGAGCACTGAGAGAAACTGAAGAAGAGGCAAAGCTTAGAGTAAGTGATGTAAAACTTTTTACTATTTTAAGTGTGCCCCACATAGATCAGATTTACACATTCTTTACAGGTAAAGTTGTTAACTATGATTTTGGCCCAACACCAGAAAGTAGCGAAGTTAAGCTTTTTAAATACGATGATATTCCATGGGAAGAGTTAGCTTTTCCAACAGTTATCAAAACCATAAAGCTTTTCTTAGAGCACGGTGACGATAAAATTATTAATGAAGTACTAAGACCTAAAATTTAATTTTTCTTAGTAAATTGATAGGCATTATCAAACATCTTGAACCAAGGCGAATAATGATTCCATTCCTTAGGTGACCAGGAATATTGTTTGGCTAAATAAGTTCTTTCAGGATGCGGCATCATTATCATAATTCTGCCATCATCATTACAAACTCCTGCTGCGCCTTGTTCAGAGCCATTTGGATTAAAAGGATAGTGTTTAGTTGTTCTATGTAATGGATCAACATACCTTGCCACCACATTGTTTTCTTTATCACTAAAGACTGCTTTACCTTCGCCATGGGACACCATTACAGGAATAATGCTCCCAGCCATGCCATCAAAAAATATTGATTTACTTTCCTCAATCTTTAATTGCACTAATCTACACTCATATTGATCGGAATCATTTCGGGCAAATTTAGGCCAATCTTCAGCTCCGGTAATAATAGAATTTAAACCGGACATAAATTGACAACCATTACATATTCCCAGTGCAAAATTCTTATCATTCTCTAAAAAATTACTGAATATTTTTTTGAGGTCTTTATTGAATATTATGGTGCTGGACATCCCAGAACCAGCTCCTAAAACATCTCCATATGAGAAACCTCCAGGCACTACAAGACCTTGGTAATTATGTAGGTTAGTTATTTTTTTTCCTATCTCACTCATATGCAAGTCATCAACTTCAAAACCTGCTTCCATAAGTGCTGCAGCCATATCATAGTGACCATTTATTCCTTGTTCTCTTAACAGGGCAACTTTTGGTTTCTGTGAAAAGAGTCGTTTACCTGAATTAGGAATATCAAAATCTATTTTCGGAGTAAGGAAATCTGCGTAATCTCTATAAGCGATTTTTTCCTGTTCTGCTACTTCGACAGTATCTCTCATTTTTTGCATCTCAAAGCTCACTTTGCTCCATTCATCAAAAAGATTATCTAAACTCTCAGTAAATAAGTTTTCTTTGAATGAATTAATCGTTATTGTTTTTTCGCTATTCTTTTTGGCAATTTCCTCAGAATTAATATCTAAACCACCTAAATATTTTTTTACTTTTTCAAGGCTTTCATTATTAACCTCAATAATTAGACCAGATTCTTCAGAAAAAAGTTTAGGAACAATTTTTGATTTTTCTGGATAATCTAAATTTATATCAAGGCCTGTATTGCTGCATAAAGCCATTTCTATTAAAGCAGTAATCATTCCTCCATCAGAAATATCATGCATAGATAAAATAAGTTCATCCTCTAGTAACTCTTGAGTTCCATCAAATAAAGACTTAAAAGAAGCTATATCATCTATATCTGGTGTTGGTCCTCCGAAGAGTTTAAAGCTCTGGTAAAGTGAGCTGCCACCCATTCTGTATTTATCTTCGTGCACCCAAAGATGAAGAATAGTTGAATCTGCTTCCGAGAGTTCTGGCGTAACAGATTTATTGAGATCCTTCACATTAGAGAAAGATGAAATATTTAGAGTCATCGGAGATGTTACTGAATGTTCTTCGTTATCTTTTTTCCAATTAACATTCATTGAAAGAGAATCTTTTCCTACAGGAATAGAAACATTAAGAGCATCAGCCATATTGCTAACCGCTTGCACACCCCTAACTAAGTCTCCTCTTTCATCTGCAGTTTTTGTTGAACTCATCCAATTTGCAGAAAAGGTAATCTTATCCAAAGCTTCATGCTTTACACCAACGATATTTAATAAAGCTTCTGATAAAGCCATTCTTACAGAAGCTTCTGGGTTTTCGATTGCAATATTAGGTTTCTCTCCTATGGAAAATACTTGGCCTGAATCAGAACTATAATCATCAAGAGTTGCAGCATAATCACTCACTGGCATTTGTCTATTTCCAATTAATTGATCTCTAAAAACTAAGCCGTTCACAGTTCGATCCCCAATAGTAATGAGAAATTTCTTTGAACCAACTACTGGAAAATTTAAAACTGTAAAAATTAATTTCTTAAGGTCATCGGAGGGTAAATCCTCTTGTTCAGTTGACCTATCGTAGTCTTGAGCTATGAGATCTGGTAGGGGAATTTCACCAAATAGATCTTCAATTGTTAAATTTACTATCTCCTCGTCATGATATTTAATTTTGATAATTTTCTTGTCTGTCAAAGCACCAGCTACTGAATAAGGACATCTTTCTCTTTTACAAATATGATCAAGCGCAGGCACTTTAGCCATTGGGATTGTAAAGACATACCTTTCCTGGCTTTCGTTACACCAGAGTTCCATTGGACTCATAGTTTGGTCAGCTGAATCAATTTTTTCTAAGTTAATTTCTACGCCTAAGTTTGTATCTTTTGCTAATTCAGGAATAGCATTGGATATTCCTCCTGCTCCAACATCATGAATAAATGTGATTGGATTTTTTGAAGACCGTTCATTAAATTTATCAAGCACTTGTTGCGCTCTTCTTTGCATTTCAGGATTAGATCTTTGCACTGAGGCATAGTCTAGATCTGAATTGTCACTTGTTTTCTTTGTTGAGCTTGCAGACCCTCCTCCTAGACCTATTAGCATTGCAGGACCACCAAGAACTATCACCGCATCTCCTGCTGAAGGCTTACCTTTTTCAATTTGAACTTGTTTTATTGACCCAACTCCACCAGCAAGCATGATTGGTTTATGGAAACCTTGTTTTTGATATTCGAGTGTTCTGAAATAGCCAAAGATTGCTGGTCTTCCAAACTCATTATTATAGGAAGCAGAGCCTATTGGTGCATCAGCAAGAATATCTTTAGGAGATGCTAAGAAATCTGGTTTTATTTCAGGCTCCTCCCAGGGCTCTAAGGATTCACCTAACCTTAAATGAGATAAGCATAGACCCATAAAACCTGCCTTTGGTCTAGCTACCCTTCCAGTAGCACTGCAATCTCTAATTTCTCCACCTGAACCGGTTGCTGCACCTTCAAAAGGAGATATACCGGTAGGATGGTTATGTGTCTCAACTTTTATAGTAGTATCTACTTCACCTTTAAAACTTTTGTATTTATTATTTCCATTAATTTCTAACAAGGTAGTGCCATTTGCTTTTATAACTGCTGAATTATCGTGGTACGCAGATAAAACGTGGTCCATTTCATCTTTAGTTGTAGATTTAATAGCATCAAAAAGTGAATCGTGACTGAAAGGTATGTCGGTTTTCCAGTTTGATCTAAAAATCTTGTGCCTACAGTGTTCAGAATTGATCTGAGAAAACATCATCAATTCAGCGTCTGTTACAGGTCTATCAAGTTTTGCAAAGAGTGAATTCAAGTATGATTTTTCTACATCATTGAGTGCTAAACCAAGTTCATCATTTAATGTAAAGATTAGGTCTTGGTCTTTATGAATGTTGTAGCTCTTCGATTGCTTTCTTTTCAGATTTTGAAAAAGCTCTTCTTGAGATGGTAGTTTAGAAAAATGAGACTCAGTCATTTTATCGAAGATTTTCGCAATAATTATCTCCGGGTCTTTTGTTTCAAAAGCTTTTAAACGCTCTATCCTAGCAACTGAATCTATGCCAATGTTTGCAAAGATATCTTGTGCCTTGCTTGACCATGAGCTTTGAGTGCCAATTCTTGGAGTTATAACTAAATTAGGCGAGAAATCCATTTCAACAGCACCTAAAAGAGACTTCAGCTTACTTATATCTTCATGGGAAATTTCATTTTCAACGATTAAGACAAAAATATATTTTCCCTTCTCAATTTTTAAAGAATTGCCAAAAATTTTTGTTTGTTTTGCTTTCGTGAATACATCATGACCTTGAAGAAAAATAATTTTATTGGACATCATGCTTTATTAATTAAAACTTTATCTTTTAGTTCTTTTATTAAATCTCTATATTTCGCTGCTTGTTCAAAATCTAAATCTTTAGCAGAAGATTTCATCATTTTCTCAAGCTTTTTAATTTCCTTGCCAATGTTATGGTAATTAACTTTTGAGACATCATATAGATTAGAGTCATCATTAGTTTGATTTTTTTCTTTTTTGAGTGATCTTGCACCTTCCATAACATCTTTAATTTTTGATGTCGCAGTTTTCGGCACAATACTATGTTTCTTGTTATAGGCCCTTTGTATTTCCCTTCTTCTGTTAGTTTCACCAAGTGCCCGTTCAATTGAACCTGTCATTTTATCTGTATAAAGTATTGCCTTACCTTCTAAATTTCTAGCAGCTCTTCCTATTGTTTGAATTAATGAACCTTCTGATCTTAGGAATCCTTCCTTGTCTGCATCAAGTATTGCCACAAGTCCAACTTCAGGTAGATCTAACCCTTCTCTAAGTAAATTAATTCCAACTAGTATGTCAAATACACCCAATCTAAGATCTCTGAGTATCTCTACTCTTTCAACCGAATCTATGTCTGAATGCATGTAGCGAACATTTAGCCCCTTTTCATGCAAATATTCAGTTAAATCTTCTGACATTTTTTTTGTTAGAGTTGTAATTAATGTTCTAAAACCTTTTGCTGTTGTTTTGTTGGCTTGCTCCAAGACATCTTCAACTTGGTGCTTGGCTGGCTTGAGCTCCACCTCAGGATCTATTAGGCCAGTTGGTCTTACCAATAATTCAACTTGATTATCGCTAAACTCTTTTTCCCATTTGCCAGGTGTGGCTGATACAAAAACTCTTTGTGGTGCTAATTTATCCCATTCTTCAAAACGAAGTGGCCTATTATCAAGTGCACTTGGTAACCTAAAACCATAATCAACTAATGTTTCTTTTCTAGATCTATCGCCCTTAAACATTCCTCCAATTTGGGGAACTGAAACATGAGATTCATCAACAAATACTATGGCATTTTCTGGGATGTAATCAAATAAACAAGGAGGTGCTTCACCAGGCTTTCTACCTGAAAGATATCTAGAATAATTTTCTACGCCGTTGCAATAACCCAACTCAGCCATCATCTCTAAATCGTAGTTAGTTCTTTCTTCTAGTCTTTGAGCTTCTAACAATTTATTTTTTGCTTTCAACTCTACAAGCCTATGATCAAGCTCAATCTTAATATCATCTAAAGCCTTATTAATAGTGTTCTGAGGTGTAACATAGTGTGTTTTAGGAAAGATACTTACTCTGGGCATTTCCTTTATAACTGCACCAGTAAGAGGGTCAAAGAAATAAATTTCAGATATTTTTTCTAGTTCGAGCTCTATTCTTACTGCTTCTTTTTCAGCTTCAGCTGGAAAAATATCAATACTGTTTCCCCTTACTCTGAAAGTGCCTCTTTGAAAATCTAAGTCATTACGGGAGTATTGCATAGTTGCAAGCTGTCTAAGAATATCGCGTTGATTAATAACCTCGCCTCTACTTAAATTCAAAACCATTTTTAAATATGATTCAGGAGCACCTAATCCATATATTGCTGAAACAGAAGCAACTACTATTGTGTCTTTTGCCTCAATTAATGCCTTGGTTGCAGATAGTCTCATCTGTTCAATGTGCTCATTAATATTGGCGTCTTTTGCTATGTAGGTATCAGAAGAAGGTACATAAGCTTCAGGCTGGTAATAATCATAGTATGAAATGAAGTACTCAACCCTATTATCCGGAAAGAAATCTTTAAACTCTCCATACAGTTGAGCAGCTAATGTTTTATTAGGAGCCATGATTATGGCTGGTCTTTGTGTTTCCTCTATAACTTTAGCTATGGTGTAAGTTTTTCCTGATCCAGTCACACCTAATAGGGTTTGATTTAATAATCCATCATTTAAATTTTCTGCAATTTTTTTAATTGCTTGTGGCTGATCGCCCTTTGGATCAAAATCTGAAACTACTTTAAAGCCTTTCATTGTTTTTTATTTCTTAATAGTTGTATATAATTCCTATTCGTTCCCCGATAGCTCAGTTGGTAGAGCAACTGACTGTTAATCAGTGGGTCACTGGTTCGAGCCCAGTTCGGGGAGCCACTTTGCAGTAGTTCTTATATATTATCTTGTTACTTATTCTTCAACGTTGAAAAGTTTGTTGTAGATACTCCACTGATCATCAATCTTTATTAGTGACAATGTATCTAGAAAAGTAATCCCTAAATATTTATCTCTCACCTTTACTGCAGCAGTTGTGCCCTCTACAACAGTTGATAGTATTTCATATTCAACATCTGATGGCTCTTGAGCTTCAACAAAACCAGCGAAATCTTCAGTACTCATTTCTAAAAAATCTCCATGCAAGTGTCCTACAACTTTAGCGTTAGGATGGAATGCTTCTCTAACTTTATCTGGGCTAGATTCTTTTAGTGAATCTATATATGTTTCAACGACTTTATTTACACTTTCTGAACAACTCATAATTCTCCTTAAAACTTAATTATAAAATTTTCTTAATAGCTTCAGCTATGCTTTCAGCACTTTTAGGATGGTTTCTTATCCAGAGTTCTGGTTCTATGATTTCTAATTCTGATAAATAGATATTCTTTTCTTGATCCCAAACAATATCGACTCTGCCGTAGAGTGGAGCAGACTTACAAGCTTTGATAACTTTTAAAGCGAATTCAACTTCCTCTGTTGAAGGTGAATAATCATGCACTGTTCCTCCAAAGTCGTCTTGAACTCGAAAGTCTCCCTCTTTGGCTTTTTTTAATATTGCATGAGAGAATTTTCCATCAAAAATCATTAATGAAGCTTCCCCAAATTTACTTACAGTTTCAAAGAATGGTTGTACAAGCATGTCTCTATTTTTTATTAGCTGCTGAAATAGTTCTTCTTTATCATTTATTTGATTATTAAGTATCTTGAAGGTTTGGAATGCAGCTGCTGAAATAGCTGGCTTGATAACCAAATCATTCCATTCCATTTTTTTAGTTATATCTAATAAACTTTCTTCTGTATGTTGTTTTGCAAAATAGGTAGGCACAATATTTATGCCATTTTCATTCAAATCTTTTAGATAGTGCTTATCTATATTCCATTTAACTAATTCATATGAATTTATTAGTTGGGTTTGGTGTTTAACTTCATCTAGCCATTTGAAAAATTCTTCAAACTTTTCAAAATAATCCCAAATTGTTCTGAATATTACAGATTTTGTTTTACTCCAATCATATGAAGGATTGTCCCAATAAGTAATCTCCACAGTTAAGCCTTGTTCTTCTAGTGCAGACTTCAAAAGCTGCTCTTCAAATAAAATATTTTGGATATAAGGGGTGATTTTGTCAGGTTTAAAGTAAGCCTGACAAGTTAATAGAGTTACATCTGTCATTAAAGCAGTTTTTCTTTGAGGTACTCAAGCTGAAGTGTTGTCATATAAGCTGATTGTTTAAGATTTGCTGCAGCTGAGTGCCCTCCTTCAATATTTTCGTAATAAATGACTTTGTGTCCTTGGTCCAGCATCTTCTTAGCCATTTTTCTTGCATGACCAGGATGAACACGATCGTCTTTAGTTGATGTATAAAAATATATCTCCGGGTATTCTCTCTCAGCAAAAACATTCTGATAAGGAGAGTACTTACTGATATAACTCCACTCCTCTGGATTATCAGGATCTCCATATTCATCTACCCAAGATGCACCAGCGAGCAGTTTGTCGTACCTATACATATCTAATAAAGGAACAGCACAAATGACGGCATTAAAGAGATCTGGCCTCTGTGCTACAACAGCACCTACTAATAAACCACCATTAGACCCTCCTCTAATACCAAGATTTTTGCTGGATGTTATGCCATTCGCTATAAGGGTTTCTCCCACAGCAATAAAATCATCGTAAGCTCTTTGACGATTTTGTTTCAAAGCTGCTTGATGCCATTTTGGCCCAAATTCACCTCCTCCTCTGATATTGGCAATAACGTAAACGCCGCCATTATCTAACCACTGTCTGGCAAATGAACCAAGGTAAGAAGGAGTCAAAGGAATCTGAAAACCACCATAACCATATAGGAGTGTTGGGTTGCTTGAATTTTTTTCCATTGAAACATTTGATACTTGGAAGTAAGGGATTTGTGTGCCATCTGCTGAAGTAGCATAAAGCTGCTGAACCTTATATTTTTTTGGATCAAATTTCTCTTTAAGAGATTTAATTTTTACAAAATCTTTATTCTCATCGGAATAATAAAGAGAAGTTGGTTCAGTAAAACTTTCTGCGCTTATAAAAAGATGCTCATCCCACTCATCAATACTGGATATTGAAAGAGCTGCATTACCGAAACTTCTTATTTCACTTTCTCTCCAGTTAAGTCCAACTTTTTCAAAATGCAGAATTTTTCCATTAATGTTATCTAAAACATTAACGTAGATTTCATCCTTACCAAGACTTACGCCTTGCATGAATCGTTTTTCTGTTGGTGCAAATATAAGTTCAATTGAGTCATCAGATATTTCTTGGTTAAGAGCATCTTCTATATTTACAGCAACTAATGAGCCAGAAACATAGCCTCTCCAGTCTTCATCAAGACTTACAATCAGGGATCCTTTGAAAGTTCCAGCGACATCCATCTTTAATGGCAAATCAATCTGTACTAATTTTTCGTCATTTAATAAGTACAGTACTTGAGTAAAAAAAGTCGGGCCTTCAACTACTCCATAATAATTTCCATCTGGTCTTATCGAAGCAAATGGGAAACTAAATATTTTAGTGTAATCACCATCAAAAATTGGTGAAATATCCTCCAAATTCTCACCTCTTGTCCATACTTTGACTTGCTTTGGATAGCCTGATTCATTCATAGTGCCTTCCCCAAAATCGGTAGCAACCATTATTTGGTTTTCGTTTATCCAGCTTAAATATTGTTTGGATTCAGGGGTATTAAAACCATTTTCAACAAATGTTTTATTGACCAAATCGAATTCTCTTACAACCACAGCATCTTTGCCTCCTATTGAAAGGCGTAAAAGACACTTATCGTAGTTTGGAGCAAGACAGTTGGAGCCTTTGTAAACCCAATTTTCATTTTCTTTCTCTGCTAACTCATCAATATCTAGCAAAGTTTCCCATTCTGGGCTGTCAGTCTTATAAGATTCAATTGTTGTTCTTCGCCAAAGACCTCTTACATTTTTTTCATCACGCCAGAAGTTATACATCATGCCACCCTGTACACTGGCATAAGGTATTCTGTCTGTTGATTGATATTCTTTTAATAACTCTTCATAAGTTGAAGAAAATTCTTCGGATTCAGCATACCTTGTTTCTGTGATTTTGTTTTGAGCCTTTACCCAATCGAGAGCATCAGCGCCCTCAACATCTTCAAGCCAAAGATATGGATCGGTTGTATCTATTACTCGTTCTTTTTCTGTATTACAGCCCATGATTAATAACGCTAAGCAAATGATGATGATGTTTTTTTTCATGTTTGCATTCTAAATGCTTTTAATCATTTTCCATAATCTAAAAAAAAGTTTTATTATCAAATTATGGCTATCGCATTTATTTCAGATCTTCACCTTGAACCAATAGAAAATACCAGACTTAAAACCTTCTATAACTTATTATCTGAAGCTCATAGCCGGTTTGATTCACTCTATATTATTGGAGATTTATTTGAGTATTGGATTGGTGATGATGATAAGCACCCAGTTAATAAAGATATTATTCAAAACATTAAAAAAAGCTACTGATAGTGGCCTCAATATTTTTCTAATACATGGCAATAGAGATTTTTTGCTTGGCTCTAAGTTTGAAGAAATGACAGGAATCCAGATTATTGATGATATGACCATTATCGAAGATGAATTTTGCAAAATTATGGTTTCTCACGGCGATGTATTTTGTACCGATGATATTGAATATCAAAATTTAAAGAAAACCTTACGATCTGAAGAATGGATAGAAAGCTTCCTATCTAGATCTATTGAAGAGAGAATTGATTTTGCCAATCAACTCAGATCCCAAAGCGCAGAATCTAGCAGCAATAAGGCAGAAAACATAATGGACGTAAATGCAGATTATGTTGATGAGGTTGTAGGTAAAAATAATCTAGATCTTTTAATACATGGTCATACGCATAGACCAGCTATTCATAAACTCGATAGTGGTGCTTCTAGAGCCGTACTTGGGAGTTGGGAAAATAATGAGGGCTGGATAATTGAATATAAGCAAGGAAACATTGATCTCAAGTCTTTTCCACTCTAATAATTTATTATAAAATACTGTATAAATATACAGTATTTTTATGTTTTCGAGTAAAGATTATAAGGATCCCTTTTCCCACAAAAAGCTGAAAAACTCTGGCTTTCCAAGCCCTGCTAATGATTACGTAGAAAACCCTATTAATATTAATGACCTTTTAATAAAGAGAGCTAGTGCTACTTTCTTAATGAGGTTCAAAGGCAATGAAATGATTTTTTCTGGAATAAAAAATAATGCCATATTAATAATAGATAGAAGCCTTAAACCTGCAAATGGCAATATAGTAGTAGCCTCAATTAATGGTGAATTTCTTTGCAGAAAAATTCTCTTGGGAGCAAAAAAAGCTCTAGTTACCAATTGCCCAAACAATAAAATATTAGATATAGACAAAATAATTAATTTTGAATTTCTTGGTGTTGTTACTTCCTCAATCAATAGGTACTAATGTTTGCTTTAATTGACTGTAATAGCTTCTATGCCTCATGTGAAAAAATATTTAGACCAGATTTAAAGGATCGCCCTGTTGTAATTTTGAGCAATAATGATGGTTGTGTAATTGCAAGATCTTCAGAAGCTAAAAAAATGGGGGTCAGTATGACGCAGCCCTGGTATCAGATTAAAGATCAGTATTTATCTAAAGGAGGTATAGTCTTTTCATCTAATTATGAGTTTTATGCAGATATCTCCAATAGAGTTATGAATGTTCTATCTGATCTTTGTCCAGAAATTGATATATATAGTATAGATGAGGCATTTTTAGATCTAAGATCATTCAAAAAAAATATTGATCTAGTTAATTTCGCCTATGACTGCAAAAGAAAAATTAGAGAATGGGTTGGCGTCCCTGTAAGTATTGGCATAGCCCCGACCAAGACACTTGCTAAGCTTGCAAATAAAGTTGCTAAAGATGATCCAAGATTTGACGGGGTCGTTATTTTATCTGAGCCAAGAGTCATAAAACATTTTTTGAGATCTATGCCAGTTGAAAAGATCTGGGGTATAGGCAAGAGACTAACTGCAAGACTTGAAAATATCGGAGTAAAAACCGCCCATGACCTAACACAAATAGATTCAAGGCTAATAGGAGATAATTTTAATGTTGTGCTAGAAAGAACTGTTAGAGAATTAAAAGGCCAATCATGTATAACATTGCATGATTTTATGGAACCTAAAAAAACAAATAATGGTTAGCAGAAGTTTTGGGAGAAGTATAAGGACAAAAAACGTACTCAGTGAAGCAATTAGCTTCCACGCAAGCAGAGCTGCAGAAAAATTAAGGTATGAAAAACAGAAATGTAGATTAATAACTACCTTTATCAGATCAAATAGATTCAACACCAAGATCAAACAAATATATGCTTCCAGGTCGCTTGAATTAATTCATCCTACAGACGATACAAGGACAATAATCAAGAGCGCAAATCGTATATTAGAAAAGATATATGCGAATGGTTACCAATATGCGAAAGCAGGTATATTGTTAAGTGATTTTACTGATAGCTATGGTTACCAAATGTCTCTCTTTGATAAAAAAAGGGATGAAAAAAGTGCATCAAAATTAATGGAAACCATCGACTACATTAATTTAATGGAAATAGCTAAAGTCGGGTTTGGAAATCAGGGTTATCAAAATACCTGGAAGATGAAAAGAGAAATAAAATCACAGAGATACACAACCAAAATTGATGAAATTCCAATAATTAAGTAAAAAAACTAGGTTGGATATATCTTTGATAATGCGCTAGAGACAATTCATAGAATTCTTTATTAATGTCATCTTTTAATTGGGACAATGATATATCAATAAAAGCTTCTCTAACATTCAAACTAAATTCTTTTAAATTAAGGTTTTCTGTATCTAATGATCTAAAAAGGTCAAAGACCCAGCAAATAGGTTGGAGGTCTTGATTAAACCTAACTTTTGCTTCAAGAAGTGCTTCCTTAAATTTCTCAGAGTCTTTTACATGAAATTTTTCTTCAAGCACAGTAATTTTAAATTTTTCTAGTCTGCGGTTAATTATGCTTTTTTCAGAATCTGTATATTCAATCCATGATGTAATTTCATGTCTAAATCTTCTGCACCCTCTGCAAATGTCATCTCCATAGGTTGTAGAGCATACTCCTATGCAGGGTGTTCTTTTTATTAGTTTGTCTGCCATAAAAAATTCTCTACCTTTATATTTAGAGTACTTAGATGTAAAATCTAGATCAAATTTTTAGGTTATGTTGGAAGGGTATTATAAAGAGAAGGAAAATAGAAGAGAGGAAGGTCTTCCTCCTCTACCATTGAATGCAGAACAGGTGCAATCAATAGCGGATATCTTTGAAAAAGGACAAGGAAATCAAGAACTCCTCAATCTCTTAGAGAATGAAGTGCCCCCTGGTGTTGATGAGGCCGCGTATGTTAAGGCAGCTTTTTTAAAAGACCTTGCCCTAGAAAAAATTACAACGGAATTAATCTCACCAAAAAAATCAATTCAAATGTTAGGAACTATGCTGGGAGGTTACTCAGTAGAGGCCTTAGTAGAAGTCCTAAAATCTGGAAAACATGGTTCAAATGTTGTTTCTGCTCTTAGGAATACAATTCTTGTTTACGATTCCTTCAATGAAATCTTTGATTTAAAAGATAGTAATGAATATGCAAATGAAATTATTCAATCCTGGGCAAATGCAGAATGGTTCATAAATAAACCAGAAGTTGAAAAAGAAATTCCTTTAACAGTATATAAAGTAAGTGGTGAAACAAATACTGATGATTTTTCTCCTGCTAAAGAAGCATGGTCAAGGCCAGATATACCTCTCCATGCTCAAGCATTTCTTAAATGGTCAGAAAATATTAGTGATCCACTAGAAAAATTAACTGATCTTAAAAAAGATAATTCAAAACTAGCTTTCGTAGGAGATGTAGTTGGTACTGGTTCTTCAAGAAAATCAGCAGCTAATTCAGTTCTATGGCATATGGGTGATGAGATACCATATGTGCCTGCTAAAAAAACAGGTGGTTTTTGCTTTGGTAACAAAATTGCACCAATTTTCTACAATACGCTACAAGATTCCGGTGCATTTCCAATAGAGTTGGATGTTGATGCCCTCACCCATGGTAGAAAAATAATATTAAAACCTTATGAAGGTTTAATTCTAGATGCAGAGAGCAATGATGAGATCGCTCAATTTGAATTAAAAAGTAATGTAATTTTTGATGAAGTTAGAGCTGGCGGAAGGATCAACCTCATTATTGGTAGACAACTCACAGATAAGACGAGAGAAAAATTAGGCTTAGAAACTTCAGATGTTTTTCAAAGATATGGTGAAAATGAGAAAAATGAGAAAGGCTACACCCTTGCACAAAAAATGGTTGGCAAAGCATGTGGGATGCAAGGAGTAAGAGCTGGCCAATACTGTGAACCAAGAATGACAACTGTTGGCTCACAAGATACAACTGGCCCAATGACAAGAGATGAACTAAAAGAATTGGCTTGTTTGGGTTTTTCTTCAGATTTAGTAATGCAATCATTTTGTCATACAGCTGCATACCCAAAACCAGTAGATGAAGTCACTCATAGAACTCTGCCTGATTTTTTTATAAATCGAGGTGGTGTTTCTTTAAGGCCTGGGGATGGAATCATTCATTCATGGCTAAATAGAATGCTCTTGCCTGATACAGTTGGCACAGGAGGTGATAGTCATACAAGATTTCCTATTGGCATAAGTTTTCCAGCAGGTTCTGGTATGGTTGCTTTTGCGGCAACACTTGGAGTGATGCCGTTAGAGATGCCTGAAAGTGTTCTAGTCAGATTTTCGGGTAAATTAAAACCAGGTATTACGATAAGAGATTTAGTGCATGCAATTCCTTATTATGCTATGAAGAATGGACTGCTAACACTTGATAAAAAGAATAAGGAAAATATTTTTTCAGGAAGATGTTTAGAGATAGAGGGTTTACCAGACCTGAAAATTGAGCAAGCATTTGAGCTATCTGATGCTTCAGCTGAAAGATCTGCATCAGGTTGTACAGTAAAACTTAATAAAGAGCCAATAATTGAATACCTTAAATCTAATATCACTTTATTAAGATGGATGATCTCAGATGGTTATCATGATCCAAAGACACTTGAGAGAAGAGCAAGAGAAATGGAAGAATGGATAAAAAATCCAGAGCTAATGGAAGCAGATAGTGATGCTGAATATGCAGCAATAATAGATATACCATTGGATGAAATAACAGAACCACTACTATGCTGCCCAAATGACCCTGATGATGTGAAGACTTTATCTGAGGTAGCTGGAGATAAAGTACATGAAACATTTATAGGTTCTTGTATGACTAATATTGGTCATTTCCGTGCAGCTGGAAAACTCTTAGATAAATATGGCGAATCTAATACAAGACTTTGGGTAGTGCCTCCGACACGAATGGATGAGTATCAACTTAAACAAGAAGGCTACTATGAAATATACGAAAAATCTAAAGCAAGGGTAGAGATACCTGGCTGCTCATTATGCATGGGTAATCAAGCCCGGGCTGCAGATAATACAACTATGGTCTCGACCTCTACAAGAAATTTTCCAAATAGAATGGGGGATGGCTGCAATGTTTACCTAGCTTCGTCAGAAGTAACTGCTATATCTTCATTACTAGGCCGAATACCAAATCATGAAGAATATAAAGAATATATGACAGACCTCAACACCATGTCAGATGATGTCTTTAGATACATGAATTTTAATGAAATTGAAGAATATCTAAAAAAGGTAAGAGATATGGATATATCTCATTTAGATATAGAAGAAATTAAAAGCTAAGCTATCCTCTTTTAAACTCAAGCCTATCTAAGTAATCTGAAGAAATATCAGTTGGATATTCACCATTAAATATTGATTTTTCAACATCATTTAACTCAGGATTAAGTTCTAAGACAGATTGCACAAGATCTTCTAGTGATTGGTAAACCAAATTATCGCAACCCAAGAAATCTCTAATCTCATTATTTGATCTGGAGCTAGCAATTAAGTCTTTTTTAGCCGCCATATCAATTCCATAAACATTCGGATAACGAACTTCTGCAGCTGCTGAAGCTACTGAGACTTTTTTGGCACCTGCTTTATAACACATTGCTACAATTTCTTTCATAGTTGTTCCTCTAACAATAGAATCATCTATCAGAAGAACTTTTTTATCTTTAAATTCATCATTAATAGGATTAAGTTTTCTTCTTACTGAAGCTTTTCTTAGCTTTTGCTCTGGCATTATGAAAGTTCTGCCAACATACCTGTTTTTCACAAAACCATAAGCTAAATCTTTATTGAGTGTTCTGGCTACTTGTGTCCCACTTGTAATTGAGCTTTCAGGAATTGGTATTACGACATCAATATCTTCATCGGGTATCTCTGCTTTAATTTTTTCAGCTAATTTCTTACCCATAAGCTGTCTTGATTGATAAACGCTTACCCCATCTATGATTGAATCAGGTCTTGCAAAATAAACATACTCAAAAAGACATGGATTTGGAGAAGCATCATCAGCACAAAGTCTTGAATAAAGTTCTCCATCAAATGAAATAAAAATAGCCTCTCCTGGCTTTATATCTCTTTCTAATTCATAACTGGATGAGGCAAAAGCACAACTTTCAGAGGAAACCATATAATCTTTTCCTCCTTCACTATTCTTTCTTGAACCTAAAGCCATAGGCCTTATGCCAAGCTTATCCCTAAATGCTAGAAGACCATAGTCTGTGATAATTGAAACTACGTTAATACTTCCCTCACACCTTTTAAACGTGCTTTCTACTGCATCAAAAAATGTATCTGGACTAGGTTCATTTGCACCTCGCTTTGAAATTTCATGGGCCAAAATATTTAATAAAACCTCAGAATCTGAATCCGTAGAAATATGTCTTAAATCACTATGAAATAATTCATCAGAAAGCTCAGCTGTATTTGATAAG
This sequence comes from SAR86 cluster bacterium AG-422-P06, assembly GCA_003213455.1. Classification (GTDB taxonomy): domain Bacteria; phylum Pseudomonadota; class Gammaproteobacteria; order Magnimaribacterales; family TMED112; genus TMED112. The sequence continues at coordinate 16,355 of QCMX01000004.1, forward strand.
TTTCCGTTATGGGCCAGAGAGATACCATAGGGAGAATTCACATACATTGGTTGAGCATATTCTTTAGAGTTACCACCTGCCGTTGGGTATCTTACATGGCCTATCCCATAATTTCCTTGCAGTCTGTCAAAATGCTGTTGATTGAAAACTTCATTTACAAGTCCTTTGGATTTTCTTGAGTGTAGTTTTCCATTCTCACAAATGGTAATGCCAGCAGCATCTTGCCCTCTATGCTGCAACATAATTAAAGAGTCATATAATTCTGTAAAACAGTTATCTTTTTGTACTATTCCAACAATTCCGCACATTAGCTCAATAGGTAAATAAATATATTTTCAAAATAAGAAAGAATGATATTAACAACAAAAGAATTTTTTACCAAAGTAGCGTCAGTAAAATTTGGAAAAAGCTGCAACATAAAAAATATTAATAACAGAAAACGCACTATTGCGATTAAGCAGCCTAAAACTATATTCGGCATCCCTTTAAACTTTGGTATGTAGAGTCCTGTAAAAAAATTTACAAAAGGAAGCCCTGCACAGGCAAAGAGCCCAAGAAAGACATTATAAATTGACTGAGCATAATCAAACCCTTCATCATCAAAATAATCATAGACTGTTTTAAGATTGTTGAGTGTTAGATAACAATAGGTAAATAGTATTGATATAAAAACTAATTCCTTTAGAAAACCATTATTCTTTACACGAAAGAAAAGTAAAATTAGGCCTGTAAATAGAAGCAAATCAAGGATACTAAAATTTAAATTTTCCATCTCTCAATTGTTCCTAATTCTTGGTCAAACCTTTCCTGTAAGTACTGCTTTGCCAGCTCTAGTTGTGATTTATCTATGTAAGGGCCTATCAAAATATATTCATCATTATTAATTGAGATAAAACTATTCTTTAAAAGCTCATTTTTAAATTCCTCAACCGGAATATCAATTAAATCTTTTTCTAATTTCAGCACCCATGAAATAGGAGTGCCATCGTAATTAATATTAATATCGTTAGAGGATTCTTGTAAATTTGCATCATTGAATAACTCTTCAAGTGATGCTCTCTCTACAGCTAACAACTCTACTTCTTTTGAATAACTCTCAATCTTTAGGTCAGAATCATCAGAATTTATAAAAACAAAAACATTGTAACTAATGAAAATTGTATAAATTATTGTAAGAATAATTACTATTCCAAGAAGATACTTAACTAGTTCTCTCATTTATTGCAGCATGGTTAGTATTTTGTCGACAAATTCTCTGAAATTTTTTCGATCAATAATTTTGTCTACAAAACCATTTTCTAGTTGCTTTTCAGCAGTTTGAAAATCTTTAGGAAGATCTTCTTTTACTGTGTCTTGAATTACTCTTTTACCAGAGAAACCAATTCTTGCCTTTGGTTCAGCCAGTATCAAATCTCCAAGCATAGCAAGGCTAGCAGTAACTCCACCATAACAAGGATCAACCAGAACAGAGATAAAAGGCAATTTTTTGTTCTTTAATTTTTTTACGGCTGCAGCCGTCTTACCCATTTGGAAAAGAGATATCATAGATTCCTGCATCCTCGCTCCACCACTTGTTGAGAAAACTATGAGTGGGCAGCCATGATCAACAGCATAATCAACAGCAGCAGTAAACCTTTTTCCAACTACGGCTCCCATTGATCCGCCTAAGAAATCGAATTCAAATATTGCACATACAACTTCTTTGCCTTTAATTAATCCTGTTCCAATAGACAAAGCTTCATCAGATTCAGTCTTATTTTGTGCTTCTTGGAATCTATCTTTGTATTTCTTGGTATCTTTAAATTGCAAGTAGTCATTGAAGACTTCATTTTTATTAAGATCCTTATAAGATCCTTTATCAAAGGTAATCTCTATACGTTCTTTTACATTAATCTTGAAATGGTGATCACATTTAGAGCAAACATATGAGTTCTTTTGTAACTCTGGAATATATAAAATTGAACCGCATTTATCACAAGATTTCCAAAGACCTTCAGGTATTTTGCTGTCCTTTTCTCCACCGAATGTCTCGGTCAGATTTTTTTTCATCGTAGGAATGAAATCTTTAATCCAATTCATTTAACAAAGCCTCTTTTGAGTAATCAAGCTCATTATACTCTGGTCCAAGAAAATATAAGCCATTTGCTGATATTGTTTTTCCTGCATTTGTTCTTTTCTTCAATTTAATAATCTCTTTAAATTGGGAGATATTCATTTTTCCCATCCCAATATTAATTAATGTTCCTGTAATAATTCTGACCATATTCAACATAAATGCGTTCCCCTTAATGTTAAAAAATATAAAGTTTCCTTTCTTTGATACTTCTGCCTCAAAAATTTCTCTAATAGGTGTCTTGGACTGACAGCCTGACGCTCTGAAAGCAGAAAAGTCTTTTTCTCCCAAGAGGTGTTGAGCTGCTCTATGCATCTTTTCAACATTTAAGAGCTTCTTTACCCATAAACAATTATGTGATCCTATTGCAGGTGGTGTTTTAGAATTTTTAATAACGTATACATAACTTCTCGAATTAGCACTGAATCTTGCATGCATATCTGGATCAACTTTGAAGAAGTTTTTTACAGCAATATCTGCTGGCAGATATGAATTTACCCCTTTCACCCATGAATCAATATTTCTTTTTGATTTAGTATCAAAATGAATGAACTGATTTAATGCATGCACGCCAGCATCAGTCCTTCCACTACAGATAGTAGACACTTTATGATTTGCTACTTTTGATAGGGCTTTGTCAATGTGGTGTTGAATAGTTTTTTTTGTGTTCGTTTGCTTTTGAAACCCATGATAATCAGTTCCATCGTATTCAATTTGGACAAAATATCTAATCATTATCAATCTGTTTTTTTAATTTGCTAAGCTCACTTTTTTCAAACTTAGTTAAAGAATTATTTTCCAACCTCTGGAGTATTTTTTTTGCTAAATTACTCTTGCCCATATTCATGTAAGCAGTTGCTAAATCTATTTTTTGGATTACTGAATTTGATCCAATATCTTTTAATCCTGTTACATTGTCAGGCAAGTCTTGATCTTTAACTTCATCTTTTGGTTTTAAAAAATCAATTATTAAACCAAGAATAAATAAAAAAATGATTGCACTAATTAAATAAATTTCGTTATTTGTGAATTCGAGATCAAATTTGAGGGATAAGAAATTAGATGGATTTTTTAAAATCTCTAAAAATTCTGAAGAATCAATCCTTAAAATTTCTTTCAACATTGAAGCATTGCCCTCTATCTATGAGAATTTGGTCAAGAATGCAGATCGAAGCCATTGCTTCAAGGATAGGTGTTGCCCTTAAACCAACACAAGGGTCATGTCGGCCTTTAACTTGAAGATCTACTTCATCTTTATTGATATCTATCGTTTTTGTCTTTTGAGAAATACTTGATGTCGGTTTTAATGAAGCATAAATATTAATCTCGTCTCCATTGGATATGCCACCAAGCATTCCGCCAGAATTATTTGACTCAAAACCAGATTTACTAATTTTGTCTCTGTTTTCAGAACCTCTCATTGTGACAACTTTACACCCCGATCCAATTTCTACAGCTTTGACAGCATTTACACTCATTAATGCCCTTGCCAATTCTCCATCTAGCTTTGCAAACACTGGTGAACCAATGCCTGCAGGCATACCAGTAATATTTATCAAAATTTTTGCACCAATAGAATCTTGAGCTTTATTAAGTTCTGCAAAGAAATCTTCAAGCAAGTTAACTTTGTCTGAATCTAAAAAATTAAAAGGATTTGTTGTTGAAAAATCTATTTTTGAAGCTTCAATTTCTCCAACTTGAACTACTCCACCCCTTACTTTTATGCCCAGACCTTCCATTACTTGTTTTGCAATTGCGCCCCCAGCAACTCTCATAGCTGTTTCGCGAGCACTAGCTCTACCACCACCACGGTAGTCTCTTATTCCATACTTATCTTGGTAAGTAATATCTGCATGCCCTGGTCGGAATTTATCTTTAATGTTCTCATAATCCTTAGTTTTTTGGTCTTCATTTCTTATAACCAAACCAATAGGTGTTCCCGTAGTCTTGCCCTCAAAAGTTCCTGATAGTATCTCAACAACATCATTTTCTTTTCTTTGTGTAACAAATTTAGATTGTCCGGGTTTCCTCTTATCAAGCTCATGCTGAATGATAGCTTCATTCAGTTCTATATTGGGCGGACAGCCGTCTATTATTGCACCCAAGGCCTTACCATGGCTTTCGCCAAAAGTAGTTACCTTAAATATTGTTCCAAATGTATTTCCTGACATATTACTTATAAATATTATCCAATAGCTCGTATATATTAATAGAATCTAGATCATTTTCATCATAAAAACCAATTAGCTTAGCTGTATCAAAATCTTTATTTTCTATGCTCTTACAGAATTTCTGTCTTAAGAAAGGTTTTGATTCATCTCTTCTTTTTCTATGTCCAAGCGGGTAAAGCACCTCCTCTTCATAGGTTTCACCAGATTTAAGCTTTACTATGACTTTATTTGGAATAGCCCTTTCACTTAAATCATAGTATTTTTCAGTGTATGTTTTGTCTTCAATTGTAGTTGTTAAATTTCTAAGCACGTCTATATTTTTATCCATGGCTGATTCATCTGAGTATGAATTAGAATCAAGACTTCCATTTATTAAACACCATGCAACTATGTACTCTATACAATGGTCTCTATCGGCATAATTTGTAAGTGGTCCTTGCTTTGAAATTATCCTCACCCCAGGTTCTTGAGTTGAAATTAATATTTCTTTGATTTCGCCTATTTTTCCTTCAAGGTTCTTTGAAATTGAAATGGCTGCTTCTGCTGCTGTTTGGGCATGGAACTCTGCTGGAAAAGAGACTTTATAAAGAATGTTATCCATGACATAAGACTCAAGGTTTCTTTCTAGTTTTAATGGATTATTACCCATAAGAACGTCATTGAAGCCCCAAACTTTTGATGTGAGTGCTGTTGGGTAGCTCTCATCACTTACTTCTGAAATAAATATTTGTTTGAGCGCTTTAGCTGATGCATCACCAGCTGCCCAACTTTTTCTTGCACCAGTATTGGGAAAATGACGATATGTTCTCAAACTTTGGCCATCAAGAAATGCATTGCTGATGACTGATTTTATTTGGGATCTATCTAGATCCATCATCTTTGCTCCAACTGCTGCAGAAGCTACCTTAACTAAAGCTACATGATCTAAACCTTCTCTATTCAAACTATTCTCAATTGCTAATGCTCCCTGAACTTCATGAGCCAAAACCATAAAATTTAAAATCTGTTTGAAAGATAAATTTATATCTTTATGTTTTTTTAGATAATCAGTGAGAGCTAGAACAATTGAGATATTATCAGAAGGATGTCCCCACTCTTTTGCTAACCAAGTATCATTAAAGTCCAGCCACCTAATCAAAGCACCATTTAAAAAAGTAGCATCAACTGCATTTGTTTTTATATTAGTCCCTATTACTCTTACTGAGCCAGAAGAGTTCTTTATGTATTCAAGCTGTATGAATTTTTTTACTTGTTCATGATCAAGCGCCATAAATGCACAAGCGATACTGTCGAAAAAACAGTTTTTTGCTTCTATTAATGAAGATTCTTGAGCCTGATAGCTCTGAACATAATCAGAAATTTTTTCGATTACAGGGTCAAACTTTGGCATTATCTAGATTCGATATCAATCCAGCTTCTATCACCTGGACCAATATAATCTGCACTTGGTCTAATTATTCTATTATTACCTCTTTGCTCATAAGCATGAGCTGACCAACCAATTATTCTGGCTATTGCAAATAGTGGTGTAAAAAGTTTTGTTGGTATCCCAAGGTAATGGTATGCCGGTGCATGGAAAAAGTCCGTATTAGGGAATAAGCCTTTCTTTTCTTTTAAATAAGCTTCCATTATCACAGCAGAATCATGTAGTTTTTTATCTTCATGCCCTATGCTTAGCTCTGAGGAATATTCTTTAATAATATCGCTTCTAGGGTCTTTGACAGAGTAAACTGCATGCCCAAAACCCATTATTTTTTCTTTATTTTCTAGCTTCTTATCAATAAAAGTTTTGACTTCATCTACTGACTCAATTTCTTCAAGCATTTTCATTGCCTCTTCATTAGCACCACCATGTAATGGCCCTCTTAAACTTCCAACTGCTGCTGTAAGACAAGAATGAAGATCAGAAAGTGTTGAAGCACAAACCCTGCCTGTAAATGTTGAAGCATTAAACTCATGCTCTGCATATAGAGTAAGTGATACATCTAGAGTTTTCTTGTGAAGGTCATCTATTTCTTCTTGTCTAAGAAGTTTTAGAAAATGAGCTGCAACAGATTTTTCACCTGTCCCTTGATCAATTCTTACTCCTTCATGTGAATATTTGTACCAATACACAATAGCAGTGGTAGTTACTCCCAGAAGCCTTTTTGTAACTGAAAGTTGATCATCAAATGATTTTTCTGGTTCTATAACTCCCATATAAGAAATTATTGTTCTTATAACTTCCATAGGGTGAGCTTCAGCAGGTATAGACTCTACTACTTTCACCAGAGAATCTGGCATTGTTCTGAGCTCTAAGAGCTCTTTTTCGAATTGTTCTAAATTATTTCTGTTAGGAAGCTCGCCAAGCAGCAATAAATATGCCACTTCTTCGAAGCTTGCATGGCTGGCTAAGTCTTCGATGCTAAAACCTAAATATCTTAAGCTCCCTTCTTGTTCGACTGTTGATAATGATGTTTGCCCTGCTGATTGACCTCTTAGGCCTGCTCCTTGTAATTTTTTCATGATTTAATCTCGTAAAAATTGATTCCCCTTTTTATTATTTCTCGGCCTTGAGATTTACGCCACCTGTTAGTATCTCTCAAACTATAAACACAACCGCAGTATTCTTGCTTATAGAATTTTTCTTTTTTAGAAATTTCCAACATACGGGACGAACCACCCTGTTTTCGCCAATTGAAATCCCAATAATGGACATCATTATAGCGATTTGCAGCTTTTAAACCAGAAGTATCTATTTGATTAAGATCTTTCCATCTTGAAATTCCAAGAGTTGTTGCAAATACATCAAAGTTATTTTCGTGTGCATACAATGCCGATCTTTCGAATCTCATATCAAAACAAACTGTACATCTCTCTCCTCTTTCTGGAGCATCTTCAAGTCCCTTTACTCTTTCAAACCAATTATCTTTGTCGTAATCTGCATCCACAAAATCAAAACCTAATTTCTCAGCAAATCTTATATTCTCATCTTTTCTAATTTCGTATTCCTCCTTTGGATGAATGTTTGGATTATAAAAATAGATTGTTGTTTGAATATCTGATGCTGCAATTGCTTCCATAATCTCTCCAGCACACGGAGCACAGCAGCTGTGTAATAGCAGTTTTTTGCCATTATATGGCAATGTTAATTTTGGTCGAGAAAAATTCTCTACAGAAAAATTATTCATTTAACATGTGTTTCATTAAATCATCGTAAGATTCAAAAGAAATTATATCAGGACGTGAAGCTTTAACCTCCATAGGAGCAAAAATAAAAGCACCATTTGATTGGTCTATCATTTGTATGTCATTGTAAGAATCTCCCATACAAAAGCATTCAAAATTCATTGCTTGAAATCCCTTAATAACCTGTTTCTTTGGCTCTTCTTGTCTTTTTTTGTACCCAACAATGAAATCATCTTCTATAACTAGCTCATGGCAAAGTAAGGGTATATTTCCCAATTTCCTTACAACTGGTTGACCTAGCTCATAGAATGTATCGGAAACAATTACGGTTTGATAGTCAGCTGATATTGACGAAAGAAATTCTTTTGCACCATTAAATGGCTGAATTGTTTCTACGAAGTCTGAAATTTTTTTATAACTAATATTATTCTTTTGTAGAATATTCATTCTCTTGGACATTAGTTCGTCAAAGTCAGGTATATCTCTTGTAGTTAGGTGTAGTTCTTCTATTCCAAAAAAACTGCCTATTTCTTGCCAAATTTCAGGTGCTAAAGTGCCTTCAAGATCTGTACAAAGAATTTTCATTTTGAATTATTAATACCGTATGGTACATGACCTGTTGAAACGTGACTAGTTGTTTCCAAGCAGTTCTCCGCCAGATCATCAAAAAATATATCAGCTGAAAAACCTTTCAAGAATTTACCTTTTGCGAGCCCGCCCAAAAAGAAAGTTTCATCAATTCTTATATTCTCTTTTCTTAAAGTATTAATTACTCTTTTATGCGCAGGAGCAGCTCTTGCTGTTACAAGCGCTATTCGAATTGGGCATTTATCTGCAGGGTATTTTGATTGAATCAAATTTAGTTTCTTTAAGAAATTATTAAATGGTCCGGGATTCATTGGTTTTTTTGATGCTCCCTCTTCTTTTAAGTATTTTTCTAATCCTTTCTTTTTATAAGTTACCTCAGATTCATCCGAAAAAATAACAGCATCAGCATCGAACCCTATCCTTAGCTGGTCACTTTGAGATGGTTTGTACTTATCGGTGAATATATGAGCTGCAGCTATATTATTTTCTATAGCCATTTTTACATCTTTGACATCTGCGGAAAGAAATAGATCTATATCTAATGCATCTACGTATGGAAATGGGCTTTGCCCACCAGAGAAGACTGCTCTTGAGATATCTAAACCGTTTTTTTCAATTGAATTGAAAATTCTTAAGCCTGTATCAGAACTATTGCGAGATAAGAGAATAACTTCGACTATTTGTTCTTTTTTGTTATTCATTTTAAGAAGTTTCTCAACAAGGTCGAAAGCTACTCCTTTTTCTAAAGGTTTATTTTCATTCTTTTTCTGATAGCTTGAATACTCTTCAATACCACTTTTTTTAAATATTTCGTGGCTTTCTACTAAATCAAAAAGAGCCCTTGAGCTAATTCCTATTTTTAATAAAGACATAATTATTTGTATTTACTTTAATTTACTGTATATAATTACAGTATATGTTAAACCTTACTGCACAACAGATCAAAGTCTTTGATGTTATCAAAGAATCATTACAGAGCAATGGTTATCCACCAACTAGGGCAGAAATAGCAAAAATTTTAGATTTTAAATCTGTAAATGCTGCTGAATCACATATTAAAGCACTTGTTAAAAAAGGTGTTATTGAAAAGGTTCCAGGCTCTTCAAGAGGCATTAAGCTGGTAGAAGAAATTTCTGGAATACCGCTAATTGGAAGTGTAGCTGCCGGCAGTCCTATCTTAGCTTTCGAAAACGTTGAAAAAACCATTCATTCAAATCCTCTTACAAAGTCAGTAGATTTTTTCCTAAGAGTACAAGGCGAAAGCATGATCGAAGCAGGTATCTTAGATAATGATCTTGTTGGAATAAGAAAAACAAGAAACGTTGAAAATGGGGAGATAATCGTTGCAAGGATAGAAGATGAAGTAACACTCAAAAGGTTTAAGAAAGATAGTAAAGGTATTAGGTTAGTGGCAGAAAATCAAAGTTTCTCCGACATCGAAATTGATGAACATTCAAATTTCTCTGTAGAGGGAAGAGCTGTTGGAATTATCAGAGAAGATATCTAGTTAGTGGACTACTCTGTCTTCTGGATCTTTCTTCAAGAATGAATCAATTACATCATCATCAAGAGCATCAACATCAATATCGCTATTAAGGGTTTCTATTCCAGACTTAATCATTTCTTTTGCAACATCAAACTCCATTCCATTTAATAAAGTTTTAACTTCTGCTGAAAATTCAATTTTTACGAGTGGTGCTTCTTTTTGATCTGACCTTCTAAGTACGACTACACCTTCTGAAACTTCGACTAGCTCTAAATATTTAGACATAATTTTATATTAGGTGCTTTTGAGAATTATTAAAGTCTTTTTATTAATCTCTTTGCATTTCTTTCCAATTGCTGCCATCAAAAATATAGAACAACTTCTTTTTCTTCCCTTTTGATTCTGCGGAAAGTGTTTGACTGCCATCTTTTCTGTTAAATCTAACAACAAGATCGTCTCCATCAGGATCTTTATCAGGTGCACTGGAAAATATTTGGTGTTTTTCGGGTAGTTTGCTTAAAACAGATTTAACCTCTCCGACTAATGGCGCTCTTGTCTCCCTGTTTTTTGGAAATTGTGATGCTGCTAAAAATAAACCTTTCAAACTATCTCTTAATAAATAAATATCATCACATTTTTGACACTTTAAATCAGCCATCTCAATTGGATCCATAAACACTGGCTTTAATTTTCCGTCCTTCATCAGTTGTCTTGTTGCTGTGCAAGATTGGCAAGCAAAATATTTGCCAAATCTTCCTAACTTTAGCTCCATCTGTGCATCACATTTGTGACAATCTATTAGCTCCTCTTCACCATTCTTTGGTTTGATGAAATTACCTTCTTCTACTTTTGTGCCTGAACATATTGGGGAACTTGAACAAATATGTAGTTTTCTTTTCTCATCTATAATGTAACCGTCCATGCTAGAACCGCATAGATGACATTTAGTCTTACCAAAGATACTCTCAGCTTCTTTATCGTCATTGTCTGTAAATAATTCATCTGGTAAAACAGAATTAGTATTTTTGCATTGCTCTTCTCCCTCTTCGAGATACCCTTCACAACCAAGGAACTGACCATTTTGATTGGTTCTTAGATGCATTTTTCTATCCTTGTTACATGCATCGCATTTAACTTCTGTAAGGATTGGTTTATTTCTCTCCATCCCCTCAGCTGCTAATTCTTTTGCTTTATTGAAGTCTGTATAAAAATCTTCTAAGAGCTTTTTCCAACTTTCTTTTCCTTCAGCTACCTCATCAAGACTTTTTTCCATTTCTGCAGTAAAACCATAATCCATGATGTTCTTGAACGACTTTAACAACCTATCGGATATTAAATTTGCAATTTTAGTTGCATAAAGTCTTTTATTTTCTTTATTTACATAACCTCTATCTTGGATGTTAGTGATAATTTCTTGGTATGTTGATGGTCTACCTATGCTTCTTTTTTCAAGTTCTTTAACTAGACTTGCTTCAGAATACCTAGATGGCGGTTTTGTGAAATGTTGGGACTTATCAACCTTGCTAATTTTTTTCATCAGGCCAACAGACAAGCTTTCTAAATCATAATCTACATAGCCACTATTTTTTCCAGGCGGCATGACTTTATAAAAACCATCGAAGCTAATACTACTTACTGAAGATTCAAAAACTTTCTCAGCTTTTTTAGCTTTGATGCTGTTCACAATAATCTCAGGCTGAGGCATCTGAGATGCTACAAATCTGGACCAAATAAGGTTGTATAGTTTTTTATGGTCCTGACTAAGGGATAGTTCCTCTGCTTTGAATGTAACATCAGTAGGCCTAATTGCTTCATGAGCTTCTTGAGAGTTTGAACCTTTTGATGCAAAGTTTTTTGGCGCACTATAAGCCTCACCATAAGTATCAAGCAAATACTGTTTACAATTATTCTGTGCAAGCATGCTGATATTTGGAGAGTCAGTTCTCATATATGAAATATAACCGCCTGTATATAAATCTTGGGCTAATTTCATAGTCTTTGATAGGCTGAATCCTAACATTGAGCTTGAAGTCTGTTGTAGGGTTGAAGTAATAAATGGTGGCTTAACTGGTATTTTTCTTTTTGTTTTCTCGTTATCAGTAATCTCTATTTCTGAGTCTTGTAATTCAGATGCAAGTTTCTCTGCCTCATTTTTTGATGTAATTTCAAGATTAGATTTTTTTGTATTTAACTTAAATACTATGTCTCTCTCATCATGTCTAAGATTAACTTCAATTTCCCAATACTCTTTTGGTGAAAAAGCCTTTATTTCTTTTTCTCTCTCGACAACTAGACGAACAGCTACTGATTGAACTCGGCCAGCTGACAATTTTCCATAACTTCCAATCTTCTGCCATAAGAGGCTTGATAAATCGTAGCCAACTATACGGTCTAAGATTCTTCTAGTTTTTTGTGCATCAATTAGGCCCTCATCAAGATTTCCAGGTTTTTCAAAGGCTTCTTGTATTGCGCCCTTGGTAATTTCATTGAATCTTACTCTGCTATAGTTATATTTTTTTCCTAAAATTTCTTTTAAGTGCCAAGCAATTGCTTCTCCTTCTCTATCCAAGTCAGTTGCTAGAAAAATATTTGCAACTCCCTTTGCTGAAGACTTTAGGTCTTTTACAACTTTTTCTTTCTTTGGGTCAATCTCGTAAGTTATGGACCAATCGTCTAAGTTAATGGCCTTGCTTCCTTTAGGCAATCTTCTTACGTGACCAACACTAGATTTAACGACAAAGTCTTTGCCTAAATATTTACTAATAGTTTTAGCTTTTGATGGAGACTCAACTATTACGAGAGATTTGTTTGTCATTTTCAATAATTCTTTTAACTAAATTTGGTCCTTCATAGATAAGGCCTGTGTACATTTGTACAAGATCTGCACCTAATTCAAATTTTTCGTTATACGAATCTACATCAAAAACACCGCCCACTGCAACAATAATTTTTTCGTCACTTATTATTGATTTGATTTCCTTGAGAATTTTATTTGAAGAATTTCTTAGAGATTTTCCTGATATGCCACCTGGCAAATGCCCAACATTCAGCTGTTCTTTTAAGATTTCATCATTGGTAGTATTGCTTATGATTACGCCATCGATATCTGTTTCATTTATAGTATTTATTATATTTCTATAATTACTAACCTCTTCATCAGGCGAGAGCTTAATTAAGATTTTAGGTTTAGTTGCATGCAGGTCTCTCTCTATTAATATTGCTTTTATAATTTTTGTGAAGCTTTCAATATTATGTAATTTTCTTAAATTAGGTGTATTGGGTGAAGATATATTTAAAGTCACAAAATCAGCATACTCATGTAATTCTTTGTAGCAGAATAAATAATCATTAATAATGTTATCTGGTCCTGTATCTTTATTTGGACCTATATTTACACCTAAACAAATTTCTTTACTAACCTTGCTCAATCTTGCTTTAATTTTTTCAACGCCATCATTTGGAAAACCTAAACTATTAAGTAATGATTCCTCTTTAATTAGTCTTTGCACTCTTGGCTTTTTGTTGCCATATTGCGCATTAGGTGTAATGGTACCGACTTCTATAAACCCAAAACCTATGTCATCAAATTGTTTTACTTGCATAGCATTTTTATCTAAACCAGCTGCTAACCCTAGACGGTTTTTTACCTTTAGACCTTTTACACTAAAACTTGTTTGTTTAGATTTATAAAGCCAGGAAAATGCATTTAAAAAAATATGGGACAATGATTGGCTTACTTCTGGTGGAAAAAGAAAGAGTATTTTTCTAAATATCTTATAAATTTTTGATATCTCCCAAGTAGGAACTCAGTTCATCTTTTAGTTCATGGTTCTGAAGTCCATAGGCAATGTTTGCCTTGAGATAACCAACTTTGCTGCCGCAATCAAACCTTTCTCCAAGAAATTCGTAACCTATAAAATCATCAATGTTACTCATAATTGCATCTGTGATCTGTATTTCACCATTTTTGCCAGCATTGTCGTAATCAATATGTGAAAAAATTCCCTTTTTAAATATATATCTTCCTACCACTGCTAAATCTGAAGGAGCCTCTGCAGCTGAAGGCTTTTCAACTATTCCCGAGAGATGAGATATTCTGCCATCAATCGAGCTTGGATTTACTACTCCAAATTTTGATATATCTTTATGGGGTATCTTTTCTAAGGCTAAAACTTGTTTATTGTATTTTTGAGCTTGATCTCTCATTTGTTCTAAGACATTTGCTCCCTGACTAAAAATTAGATCATCCGCCAAAATTACTGCAAAAAATTCTCCATCATCTATCAGATCATTCGCACAACCAATAGCATGGCCAAGACCTTTTGGTTCTCCCTGATCAACTGAAATAAATTTTGCATTTGCTCCGCCAATGTCTTTTATTGAGTCGGCTAAATCCTGCTTACCCTGCTTGACCAGCATGTCATAGAGATCTTCATTATGTTTAAAGTGTTTATCAATAGCGGATTTTGCATGATGGGTAATGAATATGTATTCTTCTACGCCAATTTTTGCTGCTTCCTCAACGGCATACTGAATAAGTGGTTTATCAACTATGGGCAACATTTCTTTGGGTGTGGCTTTTGTTGCTGGTAGAAACCTTGTGCCAAAACCAGCTACTGGAAATACTGCTTTCTTAATATTCATTTGTGAGAATTATACAGAACTTGCTTAATTAGAGCTATGTTCATCCTTGGAGATACTCCAGTGCAACTTGTCTCGACAGGTTTTAAAGAAATCATGATTCTTAGGATGTAATAGTTTAAAACTTTGCTCACTTTTAGTTACTGAAAAGTCTTTTGCATTATCTTCAATTTGTATTTCTTGATTACCATCAATAATTATGAAGCTATTTAAATCATCAGGTGTTTTAATCAAACTTACTTCTATATGAGCTGAACTAGGAACTATAAGTGGGCGTGCCGATAAAGATAATGGATTTAATGAAGTAATAACTAATCCATTTACGTCTGGTGACAAAATAGGTCCTCCTGCTGATAGGGAGTAAGCAGTTGATCCATTAGATGTTGAGATAATCAAACCATCTGCTCTCTTTCTGTAAATAAGATTGCCTTCTATTCTTAGCTCAAAATGCATTAATTTATAGCTCTTTTGGGTATGCAGTACTATTTCATTGAAAGCCGTGTATTTTTTTCCGTTATAGCTGCACGAAATAGTTTCTTTGTCTTCAACTAGATTATTGCCACTTAGAACTTCTGGTAATTCAGTTGCAAGATTGTCTGAATCTAAATCAGCCATAAAACCAACTTTTCCAAGATTGATGCCTAAAAAAGGACAATTGATGTGAGAGAAAAGTTTTGCTGCTGACAGCATTGACCCATCACCACCAATAACAAGCACAAGGTCATAGCCACTATAGCTCTTTGCATCATTGTGCTCATTATAGATCTCATGATCTGTATTATTTTCAGATAAAATCTTTTGAACTTCCTTTAATGCTTTATTTGATTTATTTTTATCAAATACAACCACTAAAATATTTTTATAATTAAACATTGAACACTTATTTTAAAGCTTTAAAGACAATCCTTGAAGGAAAAGATGCTATTACATTTTTTTCAGGTGCTGGTTTAAGCGTATCATCAGGCTTACCAGACTTTAGGGGCGATAAAGATGGCTTCTGGAAAAGCAATACACCCGTGCATTTTAGTGACTTTATCAAAGACCCAATAAGCAGAAATAAGTCTTGGCAAAATAATTTAGCTATACACAGTAAAATCTCCGGCGCAGAACCATCAAGAATGCATAAACTTATTAATAGCTTAATTAATAGAAATACAGATAATTTTCATATCACACAAAATATTGATGGTTTGCATAAAAATACCGAAAATCCAAACAATATATTGGAATTACATGGCAATATTTTTAGATGTGGTTGCTTAAATTGTGGGTTTGAAGCACCAACATTAGAGTTTTACGAAAAATATAAAAATGAAGAAGATTTTACATGTCCAGCATGCTCGAAAGGTTACATAAAAGTTAAAACTATCTCTTTTGGGCAGTCATTAGATCAGAATGTACTAAGTATTGCTCACAGAGTTTCAGAACAAGCAAAATACTTTGTAGCAATGGGAAGCTCGCTAAAAGTTTCGCCCGCTAATAGTTTCATAAAAGTCGCAAAAGCTAATAAAGCCAAGATAATTATCCTGAATAAAGATAAAACACCTTTTGATGATTATGCTGATATAGTCATCAATGATTACTTAGAAAATATCTATGAACAAATTAAATGAGCAACTCACAGAATTAATTGCTACTTTCAAGAGTTTACGTGATCCAAAAAATGGTTGTGCATGGGATAGAGAGCAGACTTTTAAATCTATTGCTAGCTGCTCAATAGAAGAAGCTTATGAAGTTGCAGATGCTATTGAAAGAGAAGATTTTCAAGCACTAAAATCAGAATTAGGCGATTTATTGTTTCAGGTTGTATTTCATGCAGAGATGGCTGATGAAGAAGGTTTATTTAACTTAACGGATGTAATAGCCGAGTTAAATAACAAGCTTATTAGGAGACACCCTCATGTTTTTTCAGATAAAAGTGCCATTACAGCCTCAGAAAGTTTAACTATTTGGGAAGATATTAAGGCTGAGGAAAGAAAAAACCTGAAATACGATTCTTTAATGGATGATGTACCCAGGAATCTTCCCAGCTTAACTAGAGCAAAAAAATTACAAAAACGAGCAGCTAGGGTCGGTTTTGATTGGCTGAGCAGTAGAGAAGTTATGGCTAAAATTCAAGAAGAGATACAAGAACTAGAGATTGAACACAAAGCTGACAATAGAGAAAATATATCTGAGGAGATTGGAGATATATTATTTACTCTAGTGAATCTAACAAGACACTTTAATCTCGATCCTGAGGATATAATGAGAAAATCAAATTTAAAGTTTGAAAATAGGTTCAGAGCAATGGAAAATTATGCCAAGGACAATAATATTGCTTTAGACAAGATGAGTTTAGAAGAGCTAGAAGAAATATGGCAACAAATTAAATGATTAGAATTTTAAGAGGGATAATTACTTTCATACTATGTTTGCTTAATGCAGTTGTTGTGATTGTTATTGTTACTCCATTGGGATTATTGAGATTTATACCAATTACATTTGTTCAAAAAAATATACTTAAACTTAATGAATTTTTTGCGGAGTTATATTTGTATTTCAATAGCAGAATACAAGACTTAATGCATAACCCAGACTATATAGTTTATGGACAAGAAAAGCTCAAAAGAGACATTTGGCAGTTCACAACAATCAATCATCTTAGTTGGGCAGATATATTCCTGTACTTATACTTCTGCAGTCCCAATCAAAGTGTTCCAAGAATTTTTATGAAATCGCAATTATGGTGGCTACCATTAACTTGGACTGCCTATCTTGGTTTAGGCATGCCTTATGTTGTTAGAAGATCAAAAGAAGCAATTAAAGCTAATCCTCAACTTGCTCAGACTGATAAAAACTCCACAATTAACGCATGCAAAATGTATAAAATTATGCCAACAAATGTTGCTGGTTTCATAGAAGGTACAAGAATAGATAAAGAAAAATATCTTGCTTCCAATAGCAAATTTAAGAATCTTATGCCTCCAAAGATAGGTGGCATGGGTTATACCTTAGAAGTTATGCCATATATTGACCATCTTACTGATATAACCCTTGTATATAAATCAGATAAGAGAGCATTTTGGAGTTTTTTATGCGGGGACTTGAGAGAAGCCAGTGTGACAATAAATACTTATAAGATACCTGAGGAGCTTAGAGGGGTTGACTATACTGATAATCAGGAAATGCGCGATAAATTGAAAACTTTTTTAGAGGGTATCTGGGAAGAGAAAGATAAGATCATAGAGAAAGAAAAAGAGAAATATGACATCAAGACTGTTATCTAGTTACTTACTACTGTTCTTATTAATAGGTTGTTCTGTAGATGAAGATAAAACCGATTATGAGTCTGAATTTCAATCTATTGTTATGGAATTTGAGAAATCTACGATCCTCAATTTTGATAAGGAGCAACTTGGCAATTTGGGTTTTATAGAAGATTTTATCAATAAACTAGATAAACAAAAAACTACTTTTCTCCAAGAAGACATTGAACCATTCATCAACACTGAAGCTGGTGCAAACCCTAAAAATTATTGGGTCCTTAAGAATACAGTTGATTTGTACTATCAAAGATATATGGAATCTTTGAACAATCGCAAACAAATACTCAATACCCATGATTTTAACTTTGAAAAGGATGAATATATTAAATTAAAATCTAGGGAGCAATACTTTGCAGATAACGATTCCAAAAGCAATTACCAAAGAAAAATCATTAAAAATGAGCTTATTAATTTAATGTTAACTGGCGATGATCTTAAGGAAGCAAAAAAAGAACTAAAGAAAATTTACATCGATAGAATTTCATCAATCTCAAAAATAAGAGAGTCAGATAGATTTGCATTATTGGCAAATAATTTTCTTTCTATTTTAGACCCTCATGCCTCTTATTTTTCAAAAAGAGATTTAGAGAACTGGAATTTAAGAATGAATCTTTCATTTCAAGGAATTGGTGCAATTCTTGGGTATGAGAATGAAAAAGCAAAAATTCAAGAACTCATGCCAGGTGGCCCTGCAATTCAATCAAATAAAATTCAGGTTGGAGATCGCATTATTAAAGTTGGTCAAGGTGAAAAAGGTAGGTTGATAAATGTTGTTGGTTGGCGCCTTGATGATATTGTTGACAAAATTCGAGGTGAAGAAGATTCAGTAGTTAGACTTGAAATTGAAAACGATGCTGGAAAAGAAATTGTAAGCATAACGAGAGGCACTGTAGCTCTTGAAGATAGTGATGCTTCTTCGGAGATTATAGAGTTTGAAGAGAAAAAAGTTGGCTATATCAAGTTACCATCTTTTTATAGTGATTTAGACTGTCTGAGACGTAATTTATATGTCTGCAAAACTGCAACTTCTGATGTTCAGAAATTTCTTAGAGAATTTAATTATGATGGTATAGAGGGTGTGGTAATTGACCTAAGAAATAATGGAGGTGGATACTTACATGAAGCTGATTCTTTAACCAGACTATTCATAAATTATGGCCCAACTGTACAGGTCAAAAACCCTAATAGAGAGGTTGAAGTCCTTAATTCTTTCAGATCCAATAAGGTGTGGAATAAGCCATTGATAGTTTTAGTAAATAAGTACTCTGCGTCAGCTTCAGAAATCTTTGCAGGAGCAATGCAAGACTATAATAGAGCACTTGTTATTGGGCAAACTACATTTGGGAAAGGCAGTGTACAAAGATTCAAAAATACAAATAATGGTCAAATAAAACTGACAGATTCACTCTATTACAGAGTTACAGGCATGCCAACACAGATTTATGGAGTTGAACCAACTCTTGAAATTCCTTCCTTAATTGATGTGGGTGATTTGGGTGAAGGTGAGTACGAAAATGCAATTAAGCCAAATAATATTGAAAGCACTTATTTTATAAAATTTAATACTAAAGTCTCTCAAGATTTAAGAGAATCCTTCCAAGTAAGAATCAATAGTTCTGCCTATTTTTCAAAAATAGGAGAAATAAAAAAACAAAGAAATTCTAACCTTTTATTAAGTCTTAATTTTGAAGAGAGACAACAAATTCAGACAACAGATAGAATCAATACTCTTGAGCTTGCAAATCATGCTCGAAGATTATCAGGAAAAAATGAGTTTAAGGACTATGATGAATATAAGGACTATATTGCTGAGGATGAATTCATAATTGATGCTGAAATAGATCAGTCCTTAAGGGCTCTAAATGACCTAATTATCTTAAATGTTTAATATAATGTTAATTTATGAGTCTTATTAAAAACCCAAAATGTATTTATAAGAAGGTTGATGGAATTGGAGTAATTCTAGAGCCTGAAAGTGGTAAATTTATTGAATTAAATTCAACTGCTTTAGAAATTTGGAATTTGCTTGACGAAATAGGAGATGCAGCCCTTTTAGAGAAAAAATTAATTGAAAAATATGAGATGAATGAAGCTATTGGTATTGATATAGCTGAATTTTTAACAAATGCTTTGGCAGCTAATATTATTATAAAAAATTGAAAAACCAGCAAAAGCAATTAAGCATCAAGCATCATAAATTCTTTTACCTTAAAAATATATTTTTAGTTCTAACCGAATTATGTAAATTTTCATTAAGCAGTTTCGAGCAAATAATAAATTCTCTAAAAAAACCAATTCCCAAAAATCACAAAAAAATTGCTGTTCTTTTTATCATAAAAAAAAGCACAAGATTATTAGATATCCTTAAAATTAAATCTTGTTTTCTACGTTCCATAATAATTTTTAAATTACTGAAGAAGTACAATCATTCACCTAAACTGCATATAGGTATTAAGAGAGTTGAAAGCCTGTATTCCCATGCCTGGATAGAAGTTAATGATCTCAGAATAGATGCAAGCCGAGGCTTTGAAATATTTACAACGATAAAATGACTAAATATTGCATCAAAATAAATAAAAAATCGTTTTATGATCCTGCTGAATGTTCAGGCACTAATGTTGAATACAAAAATGACATTGCAGTTATTGGGGATTTAAGAATTGATAATAGGGCAGAACTGCAAAAAATTGAAAAATTAAGCCATACAAAAAGTGACGTTGAAATAATTGAATTTTTATATAAAAAATATGGTGAGAATTATATAAAAAAAATTCATGGGGCATTTGCCTTCATTTTACATGACAAGCTTAATGGTCAGCTTTCAATTGCCAGGGATCAACTAGGCCAAAAAATAATCTACTATTTAGTAAATAATAATGAAATTTATATTTCTTCATCAATACATGGTCTTTTAGATTATTCAGCAATTGAAAAAAAAATGAATCTCAATAGAGTCATTGATTTAATTGCGCATACTCATAGCCCATCCACAGAAACATTTTTTCAAGATATAAATTATTTAGAGCCTTCGACTATCATCCAGTTTAGTAAAAACAAAACTACAAAAAAAGAATTTAAATATAAATCTGATATTCACTTAAATAAGAATTTAAAAGAGTTATTTTATGAATCTGTGACATCTATTAAAGGTGAAAACTGTGGTTCAATGTTAAGCGGGGGTTTAGATTCCTCAGCTATATCAATAGCTCTTCAAGAATTAAGCAGAGAAAAAATTCAGTCATTTTCTGTTGTCTTTCCAGAACTTAGCCCTGAATTAAAAGCTATGGCTGATGAAGAAAAATATGTAAAAGAAGTTATAAAAAAACATGGAATGCACATGAATACAGTTCCTGTGAGTAAATTTAATTTCATAAAAAATATTAGGGAGAACACGGCTTACTTTGAAGAACCATTCATGGCTACAAATACATACATTTATGAAGAAGTATTTAAAAAAATGAATGAAAAGGGAGTAGACATAGTCTTAGATGGCACAGATGGTGATAGTGTGATTTCTCATGGGACAGAAATCTTTAGACATTACGGGGAAAAATTTGAAATACAAAAATTGCTGAAATCAAAGAAAGATTACGATAGAATTCGCGGCAAAAAACACTCAGCTTTATCAACTTTGAGGACAATATTTTCATTTGTAATAATGCCTAGACTTCCAAAATGGTTATTTATTCAGTTAAAGAGGATAAAGAATACCGATTTCTTATACATGCAGAATATTTTGCTCAACAAAGCATTTAGAAAAACTAATGAGAAGCTTTATAAAGATGCAGAAAAATTATATAACCCAAAAAAGTCATTCAACAACTTTGCTGAAAAAGCACATCATATGATGGTTTACAATTCTCATTGGGATGATGTTTTTAATATACTTAATATAATTGCGAAAAAATATAATGTAGAAATAAGGTTTCCTTTTTTCTATCAGCCTTTAGTAAATTTTTGCTTATCTGAGCCTGTTACAAACAAAACAAAAAATGGCGTAGATAGATATAATTTTCGAGAAGCTTTAAAAGAGCAATTACCTAAAAAAATATATGAAAGAAACTCTAAGTCAAATCTCAGTCCAATTTTTACTGAAAGTTTCATGAATATTGATCCAAATTACTCTAATGAAGTTTTTTTTGAAAAAGATTCTCCAATTTATAATCTTGTAGATCAAAAAGAAATAAAAAAATTATTAGATTCCAAAGACCCAAAAAAAAATCTTGCGATAATTTATACGTTTTTTAGCTTGTATGAATGGATGAAAAAAAATCATTTTATTGTAACTATTGATTAATAGAACAGATGGTGATATAAATCTCGTATGGAAAAGAAACATACTTGGCATAAACCAACAATTAAAGTCTTTGATTCAGCTAAAGACTTTATACAGGGCGTAGATACCATTGGTGGTGTAAAGAAAGAGATTGGAACACCGTCAGACACAGCCTTCGCCAATTCAATAATCTCACCATAATACTTGAGAGTAAAACCTTTTAATTTAATTAATGTTCATGCGAACTTTTCTCATGATTTGTTAATAAAAAAAGATGTATTATCAAATGATTCAAACTTAGAAATAAACCTTTCAGACAACAAAAAAATTGAAAAGGATTTTGTTTCAAGCTCGAAAATTTTTTTTAATAAAACTGGCATTGCTACTTATGAAATTTTAGATGGCAGTGTAATTAATATATATCCTTATAAAAACGTTGATACAAATACTTTACTCTACTACGGGCTTCAAATACCTTTTGGGTGCGCTTGTGTACAAAATAAGAAGCTTGTTTTTCATGCTTCAGTTGCCGAGAAAGATGGCAAATGTTTTGCTTTTTTAGGGAGTCCAGGTGCAGGAAAATCATCTCTTTTGATTGAATTAATAGAATCTGGATGGAATTTTATAACAGAAGATATATGTGTCCTTGATGACGACTATAATCTTAATTTTATTAGCTTATTTCCATATATAAAGCTTTCAAATGAAGTTGCTACAAAGCATACAAATAAATTGATTTTAACTGGTATAAAAACAGATAGATTAGGCAGACAAACTTATCAGATAGATTTATCAAATGTTTCGGCAGGAGGCATTCTTGAATCTATCTTTATCCTCGATTGGAGCCAAGAAAAAAATTTATATCAACCTGCTGAATCAACAAAACTTAGACTTTTGCTAAATTATCTTGTGCCTTCTTTCCAAGCAAAAGCTAATAATATTCATATTGATTCCTATAAAAAAATACTTAAGCTTATCGATTCACTACCAATATTCGTGCTAGAAAGACCAAGATCTCTTGGCAAAAAAGTTATTCAAACAACAATCGATAGATTAAATTTTCTTATTTAGTAATGTGATAATGTTCCTTTTTTTCTTGAGGTATCTATTGCTCTCGAAATAGATGAGTAACCCAAGACAAGATAGAAGATAGCTAAAAATAATAATTTTAAAGCAGAGAAATAAGAACTATTGATATTACTTTCCTCGACTAATTCGTTTCTAACTATATCTAATGTATGAGTAAGAGGCATCAATTCAGAAAGATATATAAAGATTTGAGGTAAAACATCATTTGGGTAAATAGCACCTGAAATAATTAAGGGCCCTCCCACAAAGACTAAACTAAGATAGTCTCCCTTTTTATAAATGAGGATAATTGATAGACCTATCATTGATATGCCAATAAATGCTACCAGCGTAATACAACATACTGCTAGTAGTGTAATGATGTCTCGAATTGAAAGAATCTGATCACTTAGAGCCCATGAAACTATAAAAATCAATAAGAGCCTTAGAAATGACTTTACAAATGTATAGAATACTGAAGATATAGATAAGAAAATAAATCTATTTTTTGAAACGAATAATTCTTCAATATATCCAAAGCTTTGAGCTTCCCTCAAATTATTACTGATAGCTGCGTAAGACTGCCCCATTAGATTAACTATTGAAAAACCTGTGATAGAAAAGAGAAAGAATTCTCCTTTAAACCTGCTGTAAAAAGAGTCCTCAGAAAAATTAAATGACTTGGATAAGAAAAATAAAAAAAATACTAATAAAAAGGCAAAAACTAGTTCAGTAAAAAAACTTAGCTTATATGAAAATTGAAAGAGGAAATCTTTTTTGAATGATGCCCTTAGAATGTTTAAATAACTAGCCAGCATTGAGTGATTCCATATGTAATATTGAGTCAGAAGATTGCTTTAAGAAGTTTATGTCATGCGAACTAATTAATACATTTTTTAAGCTATTATTTACAATCTCCTCCTGCAAAATTTTTACAATATTTTTAATTGATACCTCATCAATTGAAACAAAGGTTTCATCTAATATCAAAATATCAGGTTTATAAATTAGAGCACGAAGTATTGATAATTTCTGAATCTCTCCTGTTGATAAGTTAGATACATTTCTGTCTAGCAAAGCAGATAAGCCTAGAATATTTGCTATTTGCTTTAATCTTTTATTAAAAATAAATTTTCTGCCAGTTCTTGCGGTAAAGAAATAATCTAAATTTTCATAAGCTGTAATTCTATTAATAAAGGCCCTTTGATTACTGGCAACATAGCACACATTTGATTTGACAGGATCAAAAGCGACTGAGCCAGAATCTTGAGCTATTAACCCTGCTATTATTTTGAATAATGTTGTCTTGCCCGACCCATTTGAACCATAGAAGGCATAAATTTTTTTGTCCTGCAATTCGAGACTAATATTAGTTAATACTTTTTTTGATGGCTTGTTTGAAAATGATTTATATATATTATTTAAGAAGATCATAATTATGTTAGTTATCACTTTTAATGTTAATGGAATCAGGGCAAGAATCCACCAATTAGATGCTTTAATCCAAAAATATAGTCCTGATATCATCTGTTTACAAGAGATTAAAGTTTCTGATGAGGATTTTCCTTATACAACCATAGAGGAATTAGGCTATAGAGTTTTTAACTATGGTCAAAAAGGTTTTCACGGTGTTGCAATTTTATGCAAAGTAGAGCCACTTAATGTTGTCAGGGGCCTAGATGGTGGTAAAGATGAAGAACAAAAAAGATATATTCAATGTGATTTTAAATCTAAAATTGGCACAATTTCTATATGTAACTCTTATTTCCCACAAGGGGAGAACAGGAAACATGAATTAAAGTTTCCATATAAAGAGCGCTACTACAAAAGAATTACTGAGCACCTTAAAAAAATTAAGAATAATTATATTGTGACTGGTGATTTCAATATAGCGCCTCTAGCAGTAGATAGGGCAATCGGTCTAGATGCTGAAAAAAGATGGTTAAGAGAAGGTCATACAGCTTTTTTATCTGAAGAAATTGAATGGTTTTCAAATCTGACTGCTATTGGTCTTGAAGATATTTGGCGAAAAAATAATCCTAATGAAAATATCTCAACTTGGTTTGACTATCGATCTAGGGGTTTTGAAAGAGAACCGAAGAGAGGTTTAAGAATTGACTTTTTCCTCACAAATTTAGGTTTAAGAGATACTTATGTTGACTCAAAAATTGATCATGAAATTAGAGCAATGGATAAACCCTCTGATCATTGCCCTGTAACTCTTAAATTAAATATTTGATGAGACTGAATCTACTCAAAACAATCTTTGATAACTCTATAACCTCAAGCTCTTTGTCGAACAATGAGTTAGAAGGTCTTATGAAGACCTGTGAAAAACATAGGATCAAACAAATATTCATCGATCATATGGATATGGTTAAGGATCATAGAGCAAATTATAGAGAATATGCAAAAAAATATACTCGTTATTCATTAACGAGAGACTTAAACATCCTGAGTGAGATAGACAAGCTTGCCCTACTTCTGGAAAGCAGAAAAATTAACTTTGTTTTCTTAAAAGGTGCAGCATTTAAAAAAGCATTATATAAAAAATCAACTTTTAGAGATTGTAGAGACATTGACGTATTAGTAAGTACTAAAGATGTTAAACCAACGCTAGAAACTCTATTTGAAAATGGTTACAAGTATGTCGTGGCTCAAGAAAGTCGAAATACTCAAATTGATTATGAGAATAGTCATCAAGCTCCTGTTTTATTTTCTCCTAACGGGCAATATGTTGAGATACATTACAGGTTAACTATGGAAAATAAGAAATGTCTCATTTCTGATGATATGCTTCAGCAACAAAAAAATTATATTGGACCTAATAGCCTGAATCTAATTCATATTGCCTATCATGCATTGATAATTAATAAGCTTAATAATGGGCTGATGTCTTTAATAGATATTAATTATTTGCTGAATGGTACTTCAAAAAATGAGGTCATTCATGCTGCAGAAAAATATAATTTGAGCGGGAAGATCAAACATATGATAGAGCTTTATGAATTTAACTTATTTAACAAGCAATTTAATCATAATAAAACAGAAATATTATTAATATCAAATGAACTTATACATGCTGGTGAAGTATTAGTTGGTTTTAAAGCACACTCAAGAAGCTTAAATATTTTTAAGAAAAAATATTTGGGCAAGGAAGGGGGCAAGTTAGATTCTTTAAGAATAAATATTTCATTTATAAGATATATCTTTAATAAATTATTTTTTCACATTGTGTCTGTAATAAAAAATCCAAATTTATGGAGTAAAAGAAATAGGCTAAAAAAATATTTAAAGAAAGAAGATTAGAAAATCTTATGTTTTCCTCTTAGTATTTCCCAAAACATTATATAGTCACTCATTAAGCTCAATAGCGGATATGTAAAGGTTGCAGGCTTATTATGCTCGACAAAGAAATGACTTACCCATGCAAAACCATACCCTGATAATAATGCATAAAGAATATAAATCGGATTTAGCTCTACAACAAAAAGAACGAAGAACACTATGGAGAAACTTGTACCAACAAAATGAAACAGCTTGGTAGTTTTGTGTTCGTGTTCACTCAAGTAGTAAGGATAAAATTCTTTTAGTGTTTTATATTTTTTCATATTTCTACCTAATTCTAATTATAAACCTAATATGCAAAATACTTAATCCTAGTGCAATAGAGTGATTTTTAGTGCTAATATGGATTATCTAACTATCTAGAAAATTAATTAAGAAACTTATGATCAATAAAAACATTAAATTATTTACTTTATTTTTTGTGCTCTTTGGCAGCACTTTAAGTGCAGACAATGAAGCACCTATTCTACAACCTGGCTCTCCAGGAGAATCAACCAAAGAAATAAGCGCTGAAAAAGCCTCTGATATTGCTAATAGCTCATATACAGTTGCTGACGTAAATTTCATGCAAGGCATGATTGTTCATCATGAACAAGCTCTAACAATGTCTAGAATGGCATCTCAAAGAACAAACTCTAAAGCTATATTGGATCTAGCTGGCAGAATCGAAGGTTCGCAAGAAGATGAAATTCAATTCATGGTCTCATGGCTGAAAGATCGAGATGAAGATACTAATTACAAAATGAATCATATGAATATGCATCATGGTATGGATCACGATATGGATCATAATATGGATCACAGCATGCATCACGGTATGCATAAAATGTCTGGAATGGCCTCACCACTTCAATTAAAAAACTTAGAGAACTCAAAATCAGTAGATTTTGATAGATTATTTTTACAATTAATGATTGCCCACCACGATGGTGCAATTGATATGGTTGATGACTTAAAAGAACAACCTGGTTCAAGATATGACCAACTTCTAAGTGAATTTGTCTCTGACCTAGTAAACGATCAAGCAATAGAGATAGAAAGAATGAATAGAATTCTTATAAATATTTCTGATGATCCAAGAGCTGGCCTAGCTGCAGGACTTTTCACTGCTGAAGAAGTCATTAGTAATATGGAACTAATTGCATCACTTAGAAAGCCCGTAGGTTTTTACGATCCCAAAAACCCTGCTATGAAGAAAGCTATAGATGAGGATGATGAAGATGAAGTAAAACCTATAGAAGTGGCATCACAAGGTAGATCACCAATGTTAAGTTTTTCAAATACAGATATGGCATTTAGAGATGATGTATTAGTTGCTGGCAGCTATCATGGTTTTAATATTTATAGGCTAGCTGAGAATGGTGTGCCTTCTTTAATCTCATCGGTAATCTGTCCAGGAGGGCAAGGAGATGTTTCAATTGTTGGAGATCTTCTCATCATGTCAGTACAAGATACAAGAGGTAGATTGGATTGTGGTTTACAGGGAGTTGGATCTGAACCTTCTCCAGAAAGATTTAGAGGTATAAGAATATTTGATATTTCAAATCTAGAGATGCCTATGCAAGTAGGTGCTGTGCAAACTTGTAGAGGTTCTCATACTCACTCTGTAGTCTCAGGTCCAGATAAAGACGGCATAATTGTAGTCTACAATTCCGGAACTTCTTCTATTAGAGAAGATGAAGAGTTGGCCGGTTGTTTTGATGGGCCTGGTGATAGTAGAACAGCATTATTTAGAATTGATGTTATTGAAATACCAGTAGATGATCCAAGCAAAGCACGTATTGTAAAAAGTCCTGCTGTTTTTGCAGATGAGGAAACCGGTATTTTGGCAGGTTTATGGCGAGGTGGTGATCATGGAGATCGTACACAAAGAACTTCTAGAACCGATGAATGCCATGATATAACAGTCTTTCCTTCAGCAAATCTAGCTGCAGGTGCGTGTTCTGGTAACGGTATATTATTTGATATTTCTGATCCTTATAATCCTAAAAGAATTGATGTTGTTACCGATGAAGGTTTTGCTTATTGGCACTCAGCTACATTTAACAACGATGGTACCAAGGTAGTCTTTACAGATGAATGGGGTGGTGGTGGAAGACCAAGATGTAGAGCATGGGATCCACTTAATTGGGGAGCTAATGCAATATATGATATCGAAGACAATAAATTAGTTTTCAAAAGTCACTATAAAATGCCAGCGCCACAGACAGAAACTGAAAACTGTGTTGCCCATAATGGCTCGATCATTCCAGTTAAAGGCAGGGATATATTTATCCAAGCTTGGTACCAAGGCGGTATTTCCATGATGGATTTTACTGATTCAGATAACCCAATTGAAATTGGCTACTTTGATAGAGGGCCAATATCTGAGGAAACCCTTGGAACAGGTGGTTTCTGGTCAGTTTATTTCTATGAAGGCACAATATATGGCACAGAGATTGTTAGAGGTCTTGATGTGTTTAAGTTGACTGAGAGCGAATATCTTACACAAGCTGAAATAGATAGTGCTATTAATGCATATCCAGCAGAAGGACCTAAGAGGTTATTTAATCCACAGCAGCAGATGCCAATGACTTGGCCAGAAGCATCTAGCTCTGGGAACTAATGACAGAAAAAATATCGGCTAAGTTCCTTTATCCTCTGGGTAGATTCTTACTTGGCCTTTATTTCCTACTTCCTGGTTTAGCAAAGGTATTCTTCTTTCAAGAGAACTTTGATGTTGTTATTGAAAGAGAGGTGCCCTTGCCTTTTCTTTCATTAAGCCTTGTTGCTATAGCTCAAATCTTCTTCGGCACAATGTTAATGTTCGGTAAATTTGTTCATTTGGGTTCATTGGTTTTAGCAGTTGTCACTATACTCATAAACCTTTACATACATGATTTCTGGAATATGGCAGATAATCCAGATCAGGCACATGAAACACAGAACTTTGTAAAAAATTTAGGTATATTTGCAGGGCTTTTAGTTTTGAGTAAAAAAAGTAATTAGCCCTTGAAAGAAATAAGTTTTCTGGGAAAGTTAAATAAATTTAAAGTACTTATTGCAATCAATCTTGAGCTCGGGAGGCAACTCATTACTACTATTTATGAAGCTTTTTCTTCTTTCTTCGTCTGGAATTATACAATTATCACGCTTCCCCCAAATTTTGTAACGATTCCTACCGACAAAGTCATAAACAAGATTCCTTGCAAACCGAGGTACTAAAATTGCTATTTTTGATAACAGGCCATATGGAAATTTTAGAGTGGACATAACTTTTAGAGACGCATCTGATTTAATATTCAATGGCTCATTTTCAGTTATGCAAAGAATAGAGTCTGCCTCTCCACCAAATCTATCTATTAGCTCTTTCGATAAATCTGTTAGTTCAACTTTTTGCAATGGAATAAAAAAAACTTTTTCATTCTGAGCATTATCGAGAACAAAATTTACCCACCCCTCACAAAATAGGCAAACACCATCAAATAATACAACTTTACTTTTTTTCACTATAGAAACATCCTTAAGAGGTCATTAATTCTTAACAATATATAAAATAACGAAAAAGAAATAAATACTAATAATGCCAACCTGTAAATGTACGATATAAATCTATTTTCTAAATATTCTTCATTTGAGTTAAAAATTAAATGCATAAACACTGCTGGATAAATTAAATTATATACGGTTCCAGTGCCTGTAAGTAAAATTCCAAGGTGAAATGGGAAGACCAATAACATTAAGTACAATTTTAAAATTCCAGAAAAAAACAAAAGAACTATTGGTTCTATGAGCTCTACAACCAATGCATACCATGCTAATAAAGATGAATATTGAATAAAATATTCGAGTACTGGCCAATAAAAAAGATGATCCGCCCTCTGCAGTAAAACTTCAACTACTTCTCCTGATAGGAAATCTGGATTCAGCTTAACAATTCCTGCAACTAAATAGGTTGAAGCGGCAATAGCTAAGATAATTCTATTTACAACACCTCTCCAATAGTTTTTTGTAAGTAAATAGAAACCATAAGCAGGAAAAAGCAATGAAGACAACACCATGTCATGATGCATGCTTAAATAATCAGATAACTGTAGAATTAGGTTTGTTGAGCCATTTACGATGAACGGAATTGATTGAACACTTCCCCTCTTAGAGAATAAAAAAATTAACGAAAAAAAACTTATCCAAATTAGTTCACTAGTAAAATTTCTCGCAATATATTCAAAAGAATTAAAAATTGGACTAATAAAAAAACTCGGATCTTCAAATTTAGAGAAATCCCATGAAGTTAAGTTTTTCAAAGCAGAAATAATTAAGGTTAACATCCACAAGAGATGTATCCCATTTGTTAATTTAAAGCCTTTAAATAAATCTAAAGCTCTATTTAGTACAGTTAACATCATAATTAATTGAAATAATTTCTTTTTTATTTTTTAAATAAGAAGCAATGACTTTAAAATTGTTATCTTTATCAAGGCCTATTTCATTTTTTATTGCGCAGAAATAATTATTTATAGTAGTTTCATCCCCCATCCATCTATCAGAACTTATAAGCCCGCCAGATGGTTTGATTTCATATAGTTGGTTTGAATTAAAATTTGTGTTGATTGCGGGTATAAAAAAATCTGCATGTTCCTTCTTTTTATCAGAAGGTGAGTTAAGAGCCCAAACATACATATTAAATTGCATTAAATGTGGAGGTAACCTTAAACTATTTTCAATAACTGCAAATTTATCTCTCAAACCAATCACAATAAGAAAAATTAAAAGAAGCGTGCTCCAAAAATTAAGCTGATACTGAAATTTCATGGAAGTATTATACCACCTGCATTTGTTTAGATATTTATTGAACTTGAATTATGCTTGTAATAAGGTATCCACTAATCACAAAGAAAACATCTACGCCGACAAAACCACCACTAAACAATTCAAAGCCAGCATGGAATAGGATAACAGGTAATACTGCCAATGCTCGTAAAACATCAATCTCTGCTCTATACTTCATTTAATTTACTCTGTAGAACATTGTTCTAATAAAGGCAATTGTGCTTTGCAGCACAAATAGCATTAAACAAAAGATATATACTGCATTAGTCTGAGTTAATAAATCAATAATTAAACTTCCAGATAAAAGAAAAATTGTTGCTTGTATACCTATTTGAACGAAGGCTAATTTCAGTGGAAAAAGATCTTTGTAACCATCTGATCTAAGCTGAAAAAACCTTCTTGGAAATATCAAGAGCCCTGTAACAATGTAAATGCATAATGCCCATGAGACTATCTTCCATGCCAGTTGATTCTCTATTCCATTAAAAATAGCAAAAGGTAACAGCGCACAAAATACTGCTCCAAATGCTGAGAATGTGAGTAATTGAATTCTAAAATTATCGGGTGCAGTAAAACCGTCTTTTGATCTGCTTAAACCTATCAGAATTGCTGAGAATCCAACTATGCCTAAAGCAACTTCTGCTATTACTTGTAGAGCTCTAAAGTCTGGTTCCATTATTTTTAAATTTTACCCCTTCTTCCCTGTCAACACCAAAGTGCCTGACCAATCTTCAGAAGGATTAGACCTCCAACTTTTGACATCATTAAGTCCAGATGCAAAGAAAATATCTAACCATTCTGCTTCTTTAAGCATAAGCATTGGTGTGCCAACTTTTTCTTCCCATGAATGGGAATCTAAATTTTCATAATAATGATCAATTCCAATAATTATCCTTCCCTGATCTGCAAGCCAATCATTAGTAAATCTTTTTACTTTTTTAGCTGGATCTTCTAAATAATATAGAACTTCCATTGAATGAATGAGATCGAACTTTCTATTAGGAATATAAGAATTGATATCAGCATGAATATATTCTACTTGTCCCTTTATTTTTTTAGCATTTAGAATCATCTGCTCAGCACCATCTAAGCCAACCGCATCAGTACATAAAGTGTTTTCAGCAACTTTCCTTGCAGCCCAACCATTACCACAGCCCAAATCCAAAAAACTAAAGTTTTTTCCTATATTAGTTCTTTCTAGAAGAGCAAAATCAAGCATATCTTTAACCGAAGTTGCATGTCCTTTTTCCATGCCGACATCTTTACCTTCTTCAGCCCATCTGCCAAAAATTTCAGTTGGTTTTTGCATAACTAAAAAAAATCAAATAGAAGAGATAATTAATTCTATATCTTTCTCTAAAGATATTATCGGTTTCTCTACTATCCTTCCGATCTCCTTTGATCCTCTAAAAAAAATTAATGTTGGTGTGTATATAAGGTTTAGTTTTGCTGCTCTGCCTAGAGGCTCTTTTTTATCTAGTCCTAAAGCTATTAATTCAATATTTTCATCTTTCATACCAATTTTATTGAATATTTTAAGTGCCTTAGGTAATTCTCTTTTACTGTCGTGACACCATGTACCAAAAAATACAACAACGTTAATGTCATCATATTTAACCGTGTTTAGTTCTAAAGGGACATAATTATCATAACCCTTTTTGAATATTGGATACTCATAGAACAATTCTTCAATCTCAATACTGCCACGATGTTGCTTGTTTTTGTTTTCAATCTTTTCATTGGCAGAACAAGATATTAAAAATACAAAAAATGAAATTTGTAAAAGTTTCATTCCCACTCAATAGTTGCACAAAACACCACCTCTGAAACCCCTACTACGACTGTGTTTCCGAGTGCCTTTTTTGTAAAATACCACTTTGTCAAACTTTGCAAAGTAGACATCTACTGTTTTACTCTCCATAACCCCAATTTTACCCTCTCCATGACAAACTTTGTTACAGATATACAACTATTTTCAAAAACCCCATTATCAGAATTGAAACTCAATGAGATACTGAAAGAGTAGTTCTACTCTCTTTCAGTTTTCCACCATTTCCTAGCAACATCTACTCGATTAGTTGATCATTCAGAGGTCTAAAATTGAGATTTACTAGTTTCCGCCATCGCATATGTCTATAGGAGTAAAAAATGAATGCGTAGATATAGATTGGTAATGTGAAAAGACCAGCATCGATAGAAACCTCATCTGTATATCGAGTTCCGCCTCCCTCCGATTCTAAAAAAATTAGATGATCCCAAGTTTTTGCTATAGAACCACTTCCATTATCTCTGAGAACCCAATGATCGGATTTTTGTGGAAATTCTATACCTACAATTTGTTTTCCGATGGGTAAAAAATGAAATGCGAACATTTTTACAGAGAACTTCCCCTCAACCCATTTGACGGAAAGAAATTTGGTTCGATAGGATGGAATTTCATTAAACCAGACACCACATAATTTAGTAGCGCTGGCGTCATTAAATAACTCTTAACCGTCTCTAAATCTGCTGCTAAATAGGTGCTGATTTTTAGCGTACGCATCATTACTCCCACTCAATAGTTGCAGGTGGTTTAGAGGTTATGTCATAGACAACTCTACTGATACCATCAATTTCATTAACTATTCTTGTTGATACATGCTCAACAAACTCATGTGGCAAAGCAGTAGCTTTAGCTGTCATGAAATCAGTAGTATTTACTGACCTTAAACCAATAACATCTGCATAAACCCTATTATCTCCTACCACACCAACAGACTTGATTGGCAAGTAAAAAGCAAATGCTTGGCTGGCAGAATAGTATAGGTCTTGTTTCTTAAGTTCTGATAGAAAAATATGGTCTGCTTCTCTTAATCTCTCTAACCTTTCATGGTTAACTTCGCCAATTATCCTGATACCAAGACCAGGGCCTGGAAATGGATGTCTTTCCACAATTTCATGTGGTAAACCAATTGCTTTACCTATCTTCCTTACCTCATCTTTAAATAACATTCTAAAAGGTTCAAGCAGTTTTAAATCCATTCTTTCAGGTAAGCCACCAACATTATGGTGAGACTTAATTACTTTAGCTTTAGTTTTTGAGTTGCCAGCAGATTCAATAACATCTGGATAGATAGTGCCTTGCGCTAACCAATTTATACTTTCAAGTTTTTTACTTTCGTTCTCAAAAACTTCAATAAATGTATTACCAATAATTTTTCGTTTCGTTTCTGGTTCTGTTACACCTGATAGTTTGGTTAGAAAGGTGTCTTCAGCATTTACTAAATTGACTGTTAAGCCAATTTTCTCTTTAAGGTTTTGAACTACATTTTTTGCTTCGTTTTTCCTTAAAAGCCCATGATCTACCATCACACAAGTTAATTTGTCTCCAATAATTTTGTAGAGCACTGCTGCAAGTACAGTCGAGTCAACGCCCCCACTTAAAGCAAGCAGCACGTTATCTTCTTTTACTTCATTGCTAACTAACTCTTCAATTTGTTTAAGAATATCTGAGGCATTCCAGTTTTGTTCTACACCACAGATATCAACAAAATTTTTAATTATTTCTATACCATATTTGGTATGTGTAACTTCTGGATGAAATTGTAGTCCATAATATTTTTTTTCTTGATTTTGAAAAGCAGCTATTGGTGAATTAGAGCTTGATGCAGTAATTTCATAGCCTTGCGGCAAGGAATCAACTTTATCTCCGTGAGACATCCAGACATCAATTGTAGTAACTATATTTTCGAAAATGTTTGACTCTGACATTACATTTAGTTCAGCATGTCCAAATTCTTTTTTTCCTTCATTTATTACTTTGCCACCTTCTTGGAAAGATAAAACTTGCATGCCATAGCAAATACCCAAAATTGGTTTTTTAGTGCTGAAGATATCTTCGTGAATAGTTGGATTCCCCTCAATATTAGATGACTCTGGACCGCCAGAGAGAATAAAACCTTCAACCTCATCAAGCTTAGGCAATTCATCCCACGGACAAACTTCTGAATAGACACAAAGTTCTCTTAGTCGTCTTGCTATTAATTGAGTATATTGAGATCCAAAATCTATGACTAAGATTTTTTTCATTAATCGGCTCTATAGTTTGGTGCTTCTTTAGTAATGCTCACGTCATGAACATGACTTTCGATTACACCTGATCTAGTTATCTTTTGGAATTGAACTTTTTCTTTTAGCTCACCAATATTATTAGAACCGGTATAGCCCATACCTTGTCTTAAACCGCCCTCAAGTTGATAAACAACATCTTTTAACCAACCTCTGAATGGCACTCTACCTTCTATACCTTCTGGCACAAGTTTATCTGTATCGATATCTTCACCTTGCATATATCTGTTTGCATCTGTTCTTTTTGACATA
>QCMX01000005.1 GCA_003213455.1 SAR86 cluster bacterium AG-422-P06
GTATGGAGGAAGCGTAAAAGCCTCAAATGCGCATAATTTATTAGACAATACTGATATTAATGGACTTTTAGTTGGTGGGGCTTCTCTAAACCCTCAAGAATTTGCTAAGATAGCGCAATTATGTTGATCAAGATAGCATTAGTCATTTTAGCAGTGTTAATAGTTGGCTCTATTATGCTGCAACAAGGAAAAGGATCCGATCTAGGGTCTGCATTCGGTGGAGGAAGCTCAGATTCACTTTTTGGTCCACTGGGTCCTTCAAACTTTTTCTCAAAACTCACTTGGGGACTTATAACTGTATTCTTTGTTCTTTGCCTTTTATTGGCATACATATCAAAACAAGAACTTACTCTTAATGTCAGTGATGATGTGATAGAGGAAGTTTTTGACGAACCTCCTGTTGAATAAATGGTGCCGAAGGAGGGACTTGAACCCTCACAAGCATTGCTTACTACCCCCTCAAGATAGCGCGTCTACCAATTCCGCCACTTCGGCTAATGTTTAGAAAGAGTAAATTATAGTCTATAAATATTGACCATTCTAAGTCTTTTAACTATCCTTTAACGTCACTGCGGGGTAGAGCAGTCTGGTAGCTCGTCGGGCTCATAACCCGGAGGTCGATGGTTCAAATCCATCCCCCGCTACCAATTACGATGATAAAGAGAGATATAGAAGCCTTTTTAATCCCAATTATTGAGGAGACTGGATGTGAACTCTGGGGTATAGAGTTTGGTTCTGCTAAAGGAAAAGGGCGTCTTTTAAGAATTTATATTGATGCAATACAGGGTGTAGATATAGATGATTGCACTAAAGTAAGCAGAGAAATTGATTATCATTTTCAACATGAAGCAATTTTTTCTGAATTTGCTTTTTTTGAAGTTTCATCTCCTGGACTAGATAGAAAACTATTTAATCAAAAACAATATAAAAAATTCGTTGGAGATGTAGTATCATTATCACTCTTCTCTAAGGTTAATAACCTTAGAAAATTAAAAGGGACTCTCCTTGAAGTTTTGGATTCAGAAATTTCTGTCAAAACAGAAGGAGAAATCTTATTGCTTGAATTAAGCAATATAGAAGTTTGTAAACTTGATCTTGATGATCAAATAGAGAAAAAAAAGAATGGATAAACAGATTTTAGAAGTTGTCGCCTCTGTCTCAATGGAGAAAGGAGTCGATAAAACAATAATTTTTCAAGCTCTTGAAGAAGCTATTGCAAGCGCAACTAAAAAATTAGTTGATGACGAAGCAAACATAGAAGTAGTTATAGATAGAGAGACTGGTGAGTATAAAACTTTCAGGCATTGGGATGTAGTAAACGAAGTGGATGAAAGCGAAGTTTTCCAAATCCTTGAGTCTGATCTTGATGGGCATGAAGTTCAAGATAGTGTAGCTAAAAAAGAAATTGAGAATATAGACTTTGGTCGTATTTCAGCTCAAGCAGCTAAACAAGTAATTATACAAAAAGTTAGAGAAGCAGAAAGAAGCAAAATAACACAAAAGTATGAAAGTCTAGTTGGAGAAGTAATATCTGGCCAAGTTAAAAGAATAAATAGAGACTTCTTGTTATTAGAAATTGAAGAAGATCTGAATGCTCAAATACCTAGGGATCAAATCATCCCAGGCGAAATCTTTAAATTAAATGATAGGGTTAGAGCAGTAATTAAAGAAATTGTTACGACTCCTAGAGGACCGCAGATTATTTTGAGCAGAACAGATGAGAGGCTCGTAGTTCAATTATTTACACAGGAAGTTCCAGAAATTTCAGAGGGAACTATTGAGATTAAAGCAATTGCAAGAGACCCAGGCTACAGATCAAAAATTGCCGTAAAAACCTATGATGGCAGAATAGATCCCGTTGGAGCTTGTGTTGGTATGAGAGGCTCAAGAGTTCAAGCAGTTTCTAATGAAATTGGAAATGAAAGAATTGATATTTTTATTCATAGTGATAATCCAGCTGAATTTGTTGTTAATTGTCTAGCCCCTGTAAAAATCTATTCCATTTTAGTCGATGAGAGAACTTCAACATTAGTTCTTGAAGTTGAAGAGGAAAATCAGGCACAAATTATTGGAAAAAATGGTCAGAACTTACGTTTGATGACACATATGATTGGCTGGTCTTTTCAGGTCTTAAATAAAGAACAATTCAAAGAATACCAAGATTCATCTTTAGTTGAAAAATATGATGGTCTTGCAGCTAGGCTAGGTCTATCTGATAAAGAAAAAGAAGGCGTGGTCGCTAGTGAGCTTGATAGTCTAGAAAAAATTGTTGATCTTGATGCTGCAGCTATTTCTGCATTATTTGGTGAAGAAAAGAGAACTACAGAAGTTTTAGATAAAGCCAATGAATTATTGCTTCAAGATGCATTTAATGCAGACTTCAGTGATCCTACCATGGAAGATTCATTAGTTAATTTAAATGGAATTACAAATGATATTCTCAGTTCATTAAGTGCAAATAGCATTAAGAAACTTGATGAATTAGCTGAGATGTCAGTTGGAGAGTTGATGGATATTTCGGATAAAATAACTGAAACAGAAGCATCGGCTCTTATCATGGAGGCTCGAAAGCCATGGTTTGAGTAAGAGGTAGCTATATGGATATATCAGTAAAAAAACTTTCTGAAATTTTAAAGATAGATCCTAATGCGCTTCTTGAAAAAATGATTGCTGCTGGGCTATCTCAAACAAGTTTAGATGATTCTGTTTCAACAGAAGACAAACAGAAACTTCTTGCCTACATAAGAAGTGCAAAAGATTCACCAGTTTCTGAAAAAAAAGTAGAAGTTCCTAAGGAACTAGAGCCGCAAAAGGAAACACCTAAAGCTGTTGAAAAACCTAAACTCGTTGAAAAACCTAAACCTGAAGAAAAGAAAGAATCAGTCAAAAAAACCGTTTTAGATAAAAAGAATTCTGAGCCTTCAAAAGAAAAACCAAAAAAAACAGTAAATATAAACGGTTCAATTCGTGTAAATGACTTATCAAGAAAATTAAATAGAAGAGGTAATGAAGTTGTTAAGAAGCTCATGGAGCTTGGTGAAATGGTTTCATTAAATGATGAGGTAGACCAAGAAACTGCGGTTTTGGTTGCTGAAGAATTTGGATTTGTCGTTAAATTTGAGGAAGAGCAGCAACTAAGTGAAGATACAACTGACTACCCACAAATTGAAAATAAATATTTAGATGAAGGTTCTCAAAAAGCAAGGCACTCAGTTGTTACTGTTATGGGACATGTAGATCATGGTAAGACCTCATTGCTTGATGCAATTAAATCTACAAATGTAGTTGATGGTGAATCAGGTGGAATTACTCAACATATTGCAGCGTATGAGGTGAAAACAAAATCAGGAAAGATTACTTTCATTGATACTCCAGGACATGAAGCCTTTACAGCGATGAGAGCTAGAGGTGCCAATACAACAGACATTGTAATTTTAGTGGTAGCTGCTAATGATAGCGTTAAACCCCAAACAATTGAGGCAATCACACATGCTAAGGCAGCAGAAGTTCCAATTATTGTCGCAATAAACAAAATGGATTTAGAAGCAGCTGATATTGATAAAGTTAAAGGAGACTTAGCTAAGTATGAGTTAGTTCCTGAAGATTGGGGAGGAAAAAATCAAATGATCCCTGTCTCAGCTATAACAAAAGATGGTATAGATTCATTATTGAATGCAATAGAGTTGGAATCTGAGCTATTAGAACTTACAGCTCCTGAAGATGGTCCAGCAATGGGAGTTATTTTAGAATCAGAATTAGATCGATTCAAAGGGCCTCTTGGTACATTTCTTGTTCAAAAAGGAGTTCTAAAAGTTGGCGACATTATTGTTGCGGCAGAGAAAAAAGGAAAAATAAAATCTTTAGTCAACAGTTCAGGTGAGCTCATTAAAGAAGCAGGACCATCAACTCCAGTCGAAGTTTTAGGTTTGGAAGATTGTGTTCCAGCAGGTGAAGTATTCAATGTGATGGATACAGAAAAAGATGCAAGAAATATAGTTGATGAAAGAAATGCTTACTTAAAACAAAAAGCTGATAAGAATGTTATGACTTCTCAATCTGCCTTTGACCTTTTAGACCAAGAAAAAATTAATAAACTAAGAATTATTGTGAAATCTGATGTAGCAGGTACGAATGAAGCAATAAATGCATCTTTGCTTAAAATTGGAAATGATGAAGTTGATGTAGATATTGTAAGTTCTGGTGTTGGTGGAATTACTGAATCTGATGTTAATCTTGCTATCACTACGGGAGCAAGAATTTTTGGTTTTAATGTTAGATCAGATAATAAAGCCAAAAAACTATTGGAAGAACAAGGCATTGAGGTAAATTACTACAGTGTCATATACGATTTAATTGAAGATACAAGACGATTATTATCAGGTCTGCTAAAACCAATATACTCAGAGAAAATTCTTGGACTTGCTGAAGTTAAGGAGGTATTTAAATCCCCTGAGTTTGGTCTAGTTGCTGGTTGTTTGGTCACAGAAGGTCTGGTGAAGAGAGAGAAGCATGTAAGAGTGTTAAGAGATAGTGTCGTGATTCATGAAGGTGAATTGGATTCATTAAGAAGATTCAAAGACGATGTTAAAGAAGTACAAAACGGTACTGAATGTGGTATTGGTATAAAAAATTATTTAGACATCAAGCCTGGTGATGTAATAGAAAACTTCGAGCAAAAAGAAGAAAAAAGATCTTTATAACAAATGGAAAAAGATAGAATTGTTAGGGTTAACGATAACCTAAAAAAAGAGATTGCTTCTTTTATTCAAAATTCTGATTTAAAAAACTCTTGTGGTTTTATAAGCATTAATCATGTTGACACAGCAAGAGACCTTTCTAGTGCCAGAGTATTTTTCTCTACCATAAATTCCGAACTCACAAATAAAGATTTGCAAAAATACTTAAATGACAATGCATGGATGATTAGAAAGGGATTGTCAGGCATCCTTCCTTTGAAAAGAGTACCCGAGTTAAAATTTTTCTATGATGAACATATTGATAATGTCAGAAAGATAGACGACTTGATAGAAAAATTATAAGTATGAGCATACTGCTTTTAAATAAAGATAAGGGTATGACATCGTTTTATGCTCTCAAACAAGCACAAAAAAATCTTGGATTTTCAAAAGCTGGACATGGTGGAACATTGGACCCACTTGCGACTGGGTTGTTGCCGATATTTTTTGAGCAATCAACAAAATTTCTTCAGTATTTTAATACTGAGTCAAAAGAGTACATAGCAGAATATGTTTTTGGAATAAGCTCAAATACTGAAGATATTTCAGGAATTCTTGCCTACTCGGATGCTGAAGAAGAACCAACTGAAGACCAAATCTGTAAAGTCCTAGATTCTTTTTTAGGTGAACAAGTACAAGTGCCGCCAAAATTTTCAGCCAAAAAAGTTAATGGTATTCCAATGTATAAGCTGGCAAGAAGAGGTAAAGAATTTGATAGAAAAGAACAAAAAATAAATATTTTTGAAATAAATCTGCTTGAGTATAAATTTCCAAGATTCAAAATAAAAGTAAGCTGCAGCAAGGGAACTTATGTTAGAACATTGGGTGTCGACATAGGTAAAAGACTCAACCAGTCTGTTTCAATGTGCGAATTACAAAGAACAAAATTCGGTCATTTAAATTTAGATGATTCTATCTCATTAGCTGAATTAAAAAATTTGGACAAAAACCAAAAAATGCAGTATGTTAGGCGGGTTGAAGAAATTTTAATAGATATCCCACAGGTAGAAATAAGGTCTTCTGAAGTAAAGAAATTTCAAAATGGGTGCCAATTAGAGGCAAGGGAAATAGAAAAGACTGGAAAACATTTTATTTTTTACAAAAAGGAATTATTGGGATTAGGTTTAGTGGATAACGAATTACAAATAAATCCTCTAAAAGTTTTAACGAAAGGAGAAATAAAAGAAAATGAGCTTAAGTAAAGAAAAAACTCAAGCAGTTATAAAAAAATTTGGAAAAACAGAAACAGATACAGGTTCTGCATCTGTGCAGATAGCTTTATTAACCGAAAGAATTGAAGAATTGCAAAGTCACTTTAAAGAACACAAAAAAGATAATCATTCTAGGACTGGTTTATTACAAATAGTCAGCGATAGAAAGAAACTTTTAAGTTATCTAAAGAAGTCTGATTCTGCTGCTTATCAGAAGCTCGTTAAAGAATTAAATCTAAGAGACTAAATTATGAAAAATATTATTAGAAAAGAGATCCCAATGGGATCAAAAACACTCGTATTAGAGACTGGAAAGATTGCTAGACAAGCAACGGCATCAGTTATTGCATCCATGGGCGGAACAGTAGTTATGTGTGCTGTAGTAACTAAAGAAAGTGAAGCAGGGAGAGATTTCTTTCCATTAAGCGTGCACTATATGGAAAAAACCTATTCAGCTGGGAAAATACCAGGAGGTTATTTCAAAAGAGAAGGAAGACCAACAGAAGTTGAGACTTTAACTTCAAGATTAATAGATAGACCTCTGAGACCATTATTCCCAGACTTTTATAAGGATGAAGTTCAAGTCAATTGCATGCTCATCTCACTGGATAAAGAAAACCCACCAGATGTAGTAGCTTTAATGGCTGCATCAGCTGCAATGTCCATAGCCGACGTTCCTTTTAAAGGACCA
The DNA here is from genome assembly GCA_003213455.1 of SAR86 cluster bacterium AG-422-P06. GTDB lineage: Bacteria > Pseudomonadota > Gammaproteobacteria > Magnimaribacterales > TMED112 > TMED112. Next base: position 6,639 of record QCMX01000005.1, read on the forward strand.
ATGGGTGCTGCTAGAGTGGGCTTTGTCGAAGACGAATATGTACTAAATCCATCATTTGCTGATCTTGAGAATTCAGATCTTGATATGGTCGTTGCAGGTACAGATAGCGCTGTTCTTATGGTTGAATCAGATGCTGATGAATTGAGTGAAGACTTGATGATTGGCGCAATACTATTTGGGCATCAAGAAATGAAACCAGTTATCAAAGCAATTAATGAGTTTGCAACAGAAGTTCTTCCAGAGAGAAAAGAATATGTAAATCCAAATCAGGCTGAAGAAGAAAAAATTTATACTGAAGTTACTGAAAAATGTACTAAAGGTCTTGCTGATGCATTTACAACGATTGACAAGAAAGAAAGAGTTAAAAAAATAAATGTTGTTAAAGAAGAGCTTTTAGCAGACTTAGATGAAGAGCTACATGATAGTTATTCAAAACAATTTAAAGAAGTTGAGAAGCACATTGTCAGAGAAAATATTCTTGCTAACCAGAAAAGAATAGATGGCAGAAGTTTAACAGAAGTAAGAAATATCGACATAGAAACAAACTTTTTGCCTTCAGTTCATGGTTCAGCTTTGTTTACAAGAGGTGAAACTCAGGCAATTGTAACAGCAACACTAGGTTCAGGAAGAGATGTACAGATTGTTGACTCTCTAGCTGGTGAGAAAAAAGATAATTTCATGTTGCACTACAATTTCCCTAGTTATAGTGTTGGGGAGCTTGGATTTCCAATGGGCCCTAAAAGAAGAGAAATTGGACATGGTGCACTTGCTAAAAGATCATTGCAATTTGCAGTACCAAGTCTAGAAGAATTTCCATATGCCATAAGAGTCGTTAGTGAAATTACTGAATCCAATGGTTCAAGTTCAATGGCATCAGTTTGTGGCGGGAGCTTAGCAATGATGGCTGCTGGTATACCTATCAAAGAAAATATTGCAGGTATAGCTATGGGTCTGGTTAAAGATGACACAAGATATGAGGTGCTTACAGACATTTTAGGTGATGAAGATCATTTAGGAGACATGGACTTCAAAGTAGCTGGAACCAAGAATGGGGTTTCTGGACTTCAAATGGATATTAAAATTGAAGGCATCAATGAAGAAATTTTAGAGAAAGCATTAACTCAAGCAAAAGATGCAAGAATGCATATTCTTGGAGAGATGGATAAAGTCTTATCTAAACCAAATGAGTTAACTGGACTAGCGCCTTATTTCTGTAAGTTTAAAGTACACAAAGATAAAGTTAAGGTTGTTATAGGTAAAGGTGGATCAACTATCAAAGGTCTGCAAGAAGAATTTGGAGTAACTATAGAGCTTCAAGATTCAGGAGAAGTAAATGTCTTTGGAGAGAATAAAGAAGTAGCAGAGGCAGCAAAAGCAAAGATAGAGCTTTTATGTGCTGAACCAGAAGTTGGAAAGGATTATGATGCTGTAGTTGCAAAAATTATGGAGTTTGGCGCATTTGTCACATTTATGCCTGGAAAAGATGGCTTACTTCATATTTCACAATTTAAACAAGACTTTGAGCAACTAACTGATGTGATAAACGAAGGCGATAAAGTAAGAGTAAAAGTTACTGAAATAAGAAGAGACGGTAAGGTTAAGTTAGAATTTTCTGACTCAGAATAGTTCGGCAAGCATACATCTTGCTGAGCCACCACCGAACTTTTCAATCGTAGGTATATCTTCGTGCACAATCTTTTTGAAATGCAGTAATAATTTAGCTTTCTGCTCTTCGGTATAACCTTTAAAAGATCTAGTAGACATGGCGAGCAGTAGCTCGCCATTTTTATTTGGAATTTCTAAACAATTACCGCAGAAATCTAGAAGTTGATCCTTTTTAATCTCAATAACTTCATGGTATCTACTAACCATCTCCCTTACATGATCTACATACTCGGGTTTAATTACTTCGAAACAGATTCCAATAGCAGTAGTTCCGACGTACATCAAAACATCTGTATGGTATATAGGGCTGCCTGTATGGCTCTCAGTCTCAAACAGTACCAATTCATAATTATTTCTTGCACACCATTCTTTAGCTAGTTCAGCATTTGCCCTTGGAGATATTGTTAAATAAACAACTCTATTTGTTCTATCAAATACCATGCTGCTAGTAGATTCTAAAAACCTATTTTCAGATTCTAAACTGCTCATATCTTCGGTTAATTCATATTCCTGTTTAAGGTAATTAATCATTTCAGGTGTTTTTTCTAGCCTTCTATTTTCTGCAAGCATGCTGAAAATTTGAAAAGTTTTATTTTCAAATGTTGTAAACCAATTTGGAAAAATATGATCAGGGCATTTTGATGATCCTTTAAGAGCTATAACTTCAACACCATTTTTTTCTAGACAGCCCTTAAATCTCCTAAACTCTTCAATTGCAGAATCTAAGATTTGGTCTGAATTTTCATGCTTATCATCTAACTGATAATGATTGCTATCTGCAGTTTGAGGGTTCATGAAGAAAACTTCAGGCTCTACCATGAAGATCTTATTTGTTGATTGCTTATCTTTCATATTTTAGCTAGCGGTACAAAATATTTACTATTAGAATATTGTCAGTGATAAATGATATTCAAAATAGCCTAATAAAAAAAGAGTCAATATTCGGACCAGATAATTATAAGCCTTTACCAGTTGTATTATCAAAAGCAAAAGGGGTTTGGGCATGGGACGTAAATGAAAAGAAATATCTTGATATGATGTCAGGTTATTCGGCTGTAAGTCATGGACATGCACATCCTGAACTTTTAAGAGTTTTTCATGAACAATCAAGCAAACTTTCTTTAACTTCAAGAGCATTCTATACAGATACACTAGGACCATACTTAGAGACCATCACAAAAATGAGTGGTTTTGAAATGTGCTTGCCGATGAATTCGGGAGCTGAAGCAGTAGAGACAGCAATCAAATCATCAAGAAGGTGGGCGTATAGAACTAAGAAAGTTGAGCCAGGCAAGGCTGAAATAATAGTAGCAGACGGCAACTTTCATGGCAGAACAACAACAATAATTAGTTTCTCTACTGATGAAAATTCTAGAGACGATTTTGGTCCTCATACTCCAGGTTTTTTAGCTGTAAAGTATGGTTGCTCAGAGTCCATTGAAGCTGCAATCAATGAAAATACCGCTGCTGTATTAATAGAGCCTATCCAGGGCGAGGCTGGGATTGTAGTGCCTCCAGCAGAGTATTTGCCAGAAGTTAGAGAAATCTGTACAAAACACAACGTTTTGATGATTTTAGATGAAATACAATCTGGGTTAGGAAGGACAGGAAAATTATTTGCATATCAGCATTCAAATATACAGCCAGATGGATTAATTCTTGGTAAAGCATTAGGAGGAGGCTTTATGCCTGTTTCATGTTTTTTATCCTCTGAAGAAGTTCTTCATTGGATGAATCCAGGGTCTCATGGTTCAACTTTTGGGGGCAACCCTCTTGCTGCAGCAATAGCAAAGAGGTCTCTTGAGCTGCTTGAAGAAGATGGCCTAATTGAAAACAGCAAATTAATGGGCGACTACTTCAAAGAATCTCTTCTTAATATGAACTCAAAAATTATTAAAGAGATAAGAGGAAAGGGCTTATGGCTCGGCGTAGAAATTGATCCTGACCTAATTTCTGGAAAAGACTTATCAAAAATGTGCCTAGATCATGGAATACTTTGCAAAGAGACTCATGAAACAACTATAAGATTTGCTCCACCTTTGGTCATTACTAAAGAGGAATTAGATTGGGGTCTAGATAAGATCAAAGAAGTCTTCACCAAAATAACAGGCTAAAAATAGCTTTCCCATGGTTATAAAAATTATTAAGTATGCAGGAACTAATGGTGCAGCATTTATTGTTGATTTTGCAGTACTACTTGCCCTTGATTACTACACTGATTTCAGTAGAGTTTATACTTCATTCTTCTGTTATTTACTTGGTACTTGTGTAAGCTTCGTCTTAGCTAAAAATTTTGTTTTTGGAAGAGGTTGGCTTGCTAAAAAGCCTTTCATAGAGTTTCTTGCTTATTTTCTAGGTGGTGTAATTGGAGCAGTAATTACTGCAGTTGCTTTCTATCTTCTTGCAGCAATTGAAGTTAATAATATTCTCATTCAGAAGATTATCGCTGGTATCTTTAGTTTCACTACTGTATTCATTTATAGAAATTACTTAGTATTTAAAGATGACTGAAATCCAAAGAATGCTTTTAGAGGAATTTGGTGAACAAAAAGTTAAGTTTACTGAGGAATATTTCGAAAAATATGGAACAGATTGGTATAAAGAAATAAAGCCTGATCCTCTAGCAATATTTTTTCCTGAATCTGAATCTGACTTAAAAAATGTTGTCTTATTTGCTAACAAAAGAAATCAGCCAATTGTAATATCAGGAGGACGCACAGGATTATGTGGTGGTGCAACTGCTGCAAATAAGGAGCTAATCGTTTCATTAGAAAAAATGAATAAGATTGAGTGGTCTGATGAAAAAAAACAAGTAGTTTGTGAAGCAGGAGCTATCACAGATGTTGTAAAAGATTTTGCTGATAGTCACGGTAGATTACTACCAATATCATTAGCTTCATCATCATCAAGTTCAGTAGGTGGAAATGTTGCTACAAATGCAGCAGGATCAAAATTCATACGCTACGGGTCCACAAAAGAACATGTTGCTTGTATAAAAGTGCTACTTGCTAATGGAGAAGTGCTAAAGCTGCAAAAAGAAATTGCAAAAGATGCTACAGGACCAAATTTGATGGAATTATTCTTTGGTTCTGAAGGGTCATTAGGCATTATATTTGAAATTGTTTTTAATACTTGTGAAAAGCCAAAATTTTTAGAAACAGTTTTGCTCAGAAGCGATAATATTGATGCAGTGAAGGATCATATTCTTTCTCCTGAGATAAAAAAATGCATTTCCTCTGTAGAGTACTGGGATGAAAATTGCCAAACTTTAATAGGTGACATTCCTGAAAAAAAATATTTCATAGTTATTGAATTAGTTTCACAACTAGAAAAAGAGCTAGATAGTTGTCTAGAATTATTAGCTGAAAAGGACCTAAATATTGCGTTATTAAATTCAAAACAAGCAAAAGAAATTTGGGATAAAAGAGAGGATCTTCCAGTCATCTTGGCTGACAAGGGTGCTTATAAAATGGATGTCTCATTACCGCTTAATCAGTTGAGTAGTTTTCTAGATAAAATAAAAAATCTTGAAAGCAAAGAAATATATTCATTTGGCCACCTAGGAGATGGAAATATACATATAAATATTATTTCACCATCTAAACAATCTGAGCTTATTGCATCAACTTATGAGCTTCTAAAAGAGTGCGATGGATCACCAAGTGCAGAACATGGAATTGGGCAAAGAAAAAAAGACATTTGGACTGAATTTGTTGAATACCAAGACAAGTTTAAATTGCTTAAAACCCTTAAAAAATCACTAGATCCAAAGAATTTGCTTGCCCCAAAAGTTTTTTTTGATTAAACAAATAACTCGAAAACACTATATATAGTGTTTCACATAAGAATTAGCACAATATAAGCCAAATTTATATCTTCCCATAGCCTTATAAAACCTTATTAAAAGTAAATTTAAAATAATTTGTGAAATATGGTCTATTTTGTACCATATTCGTAACTATTACATGGGGGAATTATGGATAGTTTAATGAAAACTGTTGTAGGATTTGTAAATGGTCTTACAGGTGTTCTAGTAGCCGTTTTAGGTTTAGGCATTGTTGCTCAAATCGTAATCGGTGATGCTTGGTTTGCTGGCGATGTTATTGGTAACATCATGATGTATGTCGATATGTTGGGTGAAAACGGATTAGCTGGTCTAGTCGTGTTGCTCATCATTATGGGTGTACTTAACATCAAATAAAGTATAAATTCTGCATGAGGGGTTTAACCCCTCATGCCTTTAAATATGAAATTTTTTGATTTTAATTTTTCCGCTCTGAAAGGCTTTCTTGAAAAGCTCACAGAAGTACTTTTATTAGTAATTTCTGTTTCGCTATTAATGGGCGTTCTATTTGGACCAGATACAGCTTTTGTAGGATCTGTGTACCAAAACTTTGCAGCTATTCTGACTGATTTGGGTGAGAATGGGATTATTGCATTAGTCTCAGTAGCAATAATTTTTGCAGTCCTAAAAAAATAAGAAGTTTAAAATTGGTGGCTATGGGTGGACTTGAACCACCGACCCCAGCATTATGAATGCTGTGCTCTAACCAGCTGAGCTACATAGCCGAGGACACAATTATAAAGAAATAATTGTCTTTACACACTATTAGACGTTAAATTTGAAATGAATTACATCACCATCTTTAACAATGTATTCCTTTCCTTCTAACCTTAGTTTTCCTTGTTCTTTTGCTTTTAGTTCGCCGCCACATTCAATATAGTCGTCGAATCCTATAACTTCTGCTTTGATAAAGCCTCTCTCAAAGTCAGTATGAATTTTCCCTGCAGCTTGAGGAGCTGTTGAATTTCTTTTAATAGACCATGCTCTTACTTCTTTGGGCCCAGCTGTAAAGTAAGAAAATAAATCCAACATCTCATAGCCTTTTCTAATAATTGTATTCAACGCTGGTTCTTTTAAACCCATCATTTCAAGATATTCTTTCCTTTCCTCTTGTTCTAGATCAATTAATTCACCTTCTGCTTTTGCAAATACTTTTAGGATCTCAAGGTTATGTTGTTTTGCATACTCTTCTAATTCAGCGAGATGCATATTTTTTTCCTCATCTTCATGAATATTAGCAATAAAGAAGAATGGTTTACTGGTAACTAATTGAAGTTGTTTAAGGAATACCTTGTCATTATCTTCAAAATCAATATCTCGAACTGGTTTATTGTTATCTAAGTTAATTTGAATTTTTTCCAAAATATCAAATTCTTTTTGAGTTGTTTTATCTCCACTTCTTAATTTTTTCTGTACTGATTCTCTTCTTTTGGATACGACTTCCAGGTCAGCAAGTATTAATTCTGTTTCAATTGTCTCGAGGTCATCGATAGGAGATACCCGCCCTTCAACATGGATAACATTTTCATCTTCAAAACACCTTATAACATGGGCAAAACATTGAGTTTCACGAATATGAGATAAAAATTTGTTTCCTAAGCCTTCTCCAGAGTGAGCTCCTTTCACAAGACCTGCAATATCAACAAATTCCATAAAAGAAGGTATCACTTTCTCAGGGCTAACCAGATTAGAAAGTTTATTTAACCTTTCATCAGGTATATTTACTCTAGCTATATTTGGCTCAATGGTGCAAAAAGGAAAATTCTCAGCATCAATTTTTTGTGAGGTAAGGGCATTAAACAATGTTGATTTACCAACATTTGGGAGGCCAACAATACCACATTTGATACTCATTTTGAGTGAAGGTCATTCATGGCTATCAGCCAGTCCTTATCCAATAACTGATCCAATGAACTTAATGTTTTTTTGAAAGCTTCATCAAGGCCTTTCTTCTCTTGAGGATTTGGTTTCTTAATGACCCAAGCATTTGTATCGTTTTTTATAGGAGGGTGTCCTATGCCAAATCTTAATCTCATAAAATCACTGCCCACTCTGTTAATAATGTCTTTTAAGCCGTTGTGACCGCTATGTCCACCACCATCTTTCAACTTAACTTCCCCAGGCTCTAAATCCATATCATCATGAACAACGAGCACGTCCTTTAATGACTTAACTTTATATTTTTTTAAGAGATTTAACGTTTTACCTGAATTATTTATATATTCATTTGGTTTTACTAATGCTATTGTGCTGTCGCCAATTAATAGTTCACCATAAAGGGCATCAAGTTTTTTTGTATCTTTCAATTCGACATTTAGATTATTTGCCAATAACTCGACGAAGTCATAGCCAGCGTTATGTCTTGTTTTCTTGTGTTTATCGCCAGGATTTCCTAGACCAACTATGCAAAGATCAAGCAAGTTACTCGGATTTTTCCTCAGAATTATCTGAGTTATTTTCTTCAGGAGATTTTTCATCGCTTGATTCAGTACTTTCACCATCAGCACCCTCTTCAACATCATCGGTTTCTTCATCTTCAAAATCAAGAGCTCCGCCTTTAGCAGTGAGGACAGATACTAGAACTGGGTCTTGGCTTTTTAAGCTCGATGGAAAATCATAACTATCATTTTCACCAATGGAACTTAACCTTACCTTTTCTTTAGACTTTATTTCTTCCATATCCACTTCGATAAACTCTGGAATAGAATCTGGGCTTGAAAGGACAGAGACTTCTTTCAAAACATGGTTAATGACCCCACCCTCAATTTTCACACCATAACATTTATCTTGATTCTTCAGTACAACAGGAACAACTACATTCACTTTTGTGCCTTTAGCAACTCTTTGTAAATCAATATGAGTGAAAATATTTTTAGCAGGATGTTTTTGAACTTCTTTGAAGACTACGTTTACGACCTTACCATCTAATTCAACTTCAACTACTGAGTTAAATAGCCCATCGTTATTTATTATCTTTAGTAACTCATTATTTTTAACAAGAATTGGCTGAGGTGCATCTTTTCCTCCATAGATAATCCCTGGAATTTTATCTTCTTTATAGATAGCTGTTTTAGAGCTAAGGCCTCCGACCTTTTCTCTAACTTCAGCTTTTAATTTTAAACTTTCCATTATCTAAACAACTCGCTTACTGATTCACCTGTCATAAGTCTTGTTATTGCTTGTGACAAAATTGGTGCAATATCAAAGACGTCTATTTTAGGACATTTTTTCGATTTGTCACCAATATCTATAGAGTTTGATACCACCAACTTATCAATTGAGGATTTATTAAGATTTTCGATAGCATCTCCTGAAAGAACCGGATGTGTTATATAAGCAATTATTTCCTTAGCACCTTTTTCTTTTAAGGCATGGCTAGCATTACTCAAAGTGCCTGCGGTATCGATTAAATCATCAGGAACAATACAAATCTTGCCTTCTACATCACCAATTAAGTTTATGACTTCCGATTCGTTAGCTTTCTCTCTCCTCTTATCTATTATTGCAAGATCTTGAACTCCTAATGTTTTAGCTACTGACCTTGCTCTTATAACACCACCTGTATCTGGTGATACCACTTGTAAATCTTCGACTTTATGTTGGTCTAAGAGTCCTTTGACCATCAAGTTTGCCGTATAGATATTATCCATTGGGAAAGAAAAGAATCCTTGTATTTGCTCTGAATGGATATCTAATGTAATAATCCTTGTTGCTCCTGCATTTGAAAGCATATCTGCGACAACTCTTGCACTAATTGGAACTCTTGCTGATCTAACTCTCCTATCTTGTCTAGAGTAGCCAAAATATGGAATTACAGCTGTGATTGACCTAACAGATGCTCTTTTTAATGCGTCAATAATAAGAATTAACTCCATTAAATTCTTTTCTGCTGGGTGATTGGTAGATTGAATAATAAATGTATCTTTGCCTCTAACATTTTCGTTTATTTCAACGTTTATTTCGCCATCGCTAAAAGATCCAACTTTAAGAGAGCCTAGCTCTACGCCAAGGTTCTCAGCAACTTTTTCGGCTAATTTAGGATTTGAATTTCCTGTAAAAACTACTCTGTTATTCATAATTAAAAAATGGCTGGGGTGGTAGGATTCGAACCTACGCATGGAGGCATCAAAAGCCTCTGCCTTACCACTTGGCGACACCCCATCAATCTAGTGATAGTATTCTAATCCTTTCACTTGAAAAACTCTAAAATTATTTTCAATTTTACCCATAATTAATTGAATTTCATCATCATTTGGGTTTTCGATGAATAATGTTGATCCTGTTCCACTCAATTTAAGTTTTTTTTGAGTATTTATTGAAAGTTTTTTGCAAAGAATATTAATAAATTCATTAAATTGATTATTTTCTTTGGTTATGACATCAAAAAAACTATTTAAAGACGTATCTACTTCAGAACTTATTTTAAGGTTACGAGACTCAAATAGTTGCTTAGTCGAAATTGATATTTTAGGAGTTACTAGCAAATATTTTGAATCATTGGAGTAATCCTCTGTGAATATCTGCCCACAGCCTTGAGCAAAAGTACTTTTTCCATACAAGAAGACGGGAACATCTGCTCCTAGATCAAAGCAAATCTCTTCATAATCAAGCAAGCTAGGCTTGATGGAGTGGTAATTGCATAAAAACTTAAGTGTTGTTGCGCAATTAGAGCTTCCACCTCCTAACCCTCCGCCAATTGGTATATTTTTTCTGAGCGAAACTCTAAAATTTTGGCTGAAGTTAAATTTATTGTTAAACCAATTAATAGCATCCTGAATAGAATTATTTTGTTGGCTTAATTTAATATTAGAATCTAATAGAAAAGTTTCATTCTCTCTGAATTCAATTTCATCAAAGAGGTCTATTAGCTGAAAGTGTGTATTCAACTCATGGTAGCCATTTTTCAGTCTACCTGTGATATTCAAATAGCTATTTAGCTTTGCACATGATTTGTACTTATACATTTTTTAGAAGCACCTTAACTTTCACATTATTTTCAGTAGAGAGATCAAACTTACAATTAGTGTTTTTGAGACATTGATTGCGAACAACATATAAAAGCTCTTTAGGCTCTGGGAATATAGATTTTATATCTTTTAAGCCTTCATTTGATATTTTCCATACATCATTTGAGCTCTTTAAACTAGTGAATAAGGTCCCATTAATAGGCTCATAGAGATTAATTTTAATATTCCTCAAGTCAGTAGCCATTTCAACTAAAAAAATTGCTGAATAGTCTTTGGAAACATAAGAAAACTTTCCTTCAAGATTGTATGTTTGATTAGATGAATTTAAACTTGCACAGCTAGATAAGATGTATATTAAAAAAATAGAATAAAGTATGTTTTTAGGAAAATAATTATGGAGTTTCATTGTTGGGGAATAAGTCATAAATCTACCTCTTTAGAGGTTAGAGAAAAATTTGCCTTTAATAAAGAAAAGATTGATGAAATTCTTGCAAATTTAAAAGGAATTACACCATTTGATAATGGCGTATTTCTTTCAACATGCAACAGAACTGAATTTTATTCATTCTGTAAAAGAACACAGATTAAAGATTTTGATACATTCCTGGAAAGGTTAACAGGAAGAGACATCAATCTAAGAAAAAATGATCAATATTTATTTTCCAATAACGATGCTTTTAAACACTTATTAAGAGTTATGACAGGTATTGATTCAATGATAGTAGGAGAGCCGGATATTTTTGGACAAGTAAAAAAATCTTTTCAAAACTCAAAGACATTCAATTACTTAGATTCTGAATTAGAGGTAATATTTTCTAGAGCTATAAGTTTAACTAAGGAGATACGCTCAGATACCCAGTTATCAAAAAACCCACTATCAATAGCATCATTAGTTGAAAATAAAATACTTGAAACTGAGCAGAAGCCAGTATTAGTTATAGGTGCTGGTGATGTTGGTAAAGCTTTAATTAAAAGATTAAATGATAAAGGCTATGAAATAAGCCTTTACAACCGATCAGATATTGTCGTGGAGGGTATAAAATCTAAATCATTAGATTGTGTCAACAAAGATATAAATTCTTTTGAAATAGTGGTTGTTGCAGCAGCTTCAGAAACTCCATTTTTTGATGATAATCATTTAAATAATAACCAATGTTTAATCTTTGATTTAGCAATTCCAAGGAATCTTCCACAGAGATTAAAAGATTCTGTAAACTTAAATGTTTTGACCTTAGATGAGCTTAGTGGAATGGTTAATGAAAACTTAAAGGGAAGAAAAATTGCAGTTAAAGAAGCCGAGGATTTCATTTCAGACAACTCTGATAAAGAATTTGCAAGACTAAGAAATAGAAAAAATATTAATAGTGTTCAAAAAAAATTTCATGAAGAACAATCAAGTATTAAAGAAAAAGCAGTCAATAATGCGCTCAAAAAACTTAAAGATAATGATAATGTCCAAGAAATAATACAAGAACTAGCTGATGAGATTGCATCAAAAAATGCATTCCATGTTTCAAAGATACTTGATGAGTCTTTAGGTGGCAAGAAAAGAGGAGGCTGATTACCCATGAAAGAGTCAATAAGAAAATCATTAACTAGCCTGCAAGAAAAAGCTAATGAGCTCAGTCAGAAATTATCTGACCCATCTATTACTTCAGATATATCTAAACTGACTAGTCTAAACAAAGAGTTTTCAGAGATAAAAGATGTAGTTGAGAATTGGGTAAGCTACCAAGAAATTGAGCTAACAATTTCAGATTTAGAAAAGTTGCTAAAAGATGAAGAAATGAAAGATATGGCTCAAGAAGAAAAAATAGATTGTGAAAAAAAACTTGAAGCACTTGAATCAGAAATCATGGTTCAGTTATTGCCAAAAGATAAGGATGATTCAAGAAATTCTTTTCTCGAGTTAAGAGCTGGAGCAGGAGGTGATGAGGCTGCAATATTCGTTGGAGATTTATACAGAATGTTTAGCAGATATGCAGAAAGAAATAATTGGAGAACTGAAAAAATTAAAGAAATTGTGTCAGGGCCAGGGGGCTTTAAAGAAGTCGTAATGAAAATTATAGGTAATGATTCATATGGAAAATTGAAATTTGAATCGGGCGTTCATCGTGTACAAAGAGTTCCATTAACTGAATCTCAGGGTAGGATACATACTTCAACAGCAACTGTTGCAATTATGCCTGAATTAGATGACATAGAAGAGAAAGATCTTGATATGTCTGAAATAAGGGTCGACACATATAGAGCATCGGGGGCAGGCGGTCAACACGTTAATAAAACAGACTCAGCTGTTCGTTTAACCCATGAACCTAGTGGAATAGTTGTTGAATGCCAAGAAGATAGAAGCCAACATAAAAATAAAGCGAAAGCATTGGCGTTATTATCTGCAAAAATTTATGATGTTGAAAAACAAAAAATAGAACAGGAAAAAGCAACTGAGAGAAAATCTTTAGTTGGCACCGGTGACCGAAGCGAAAAAATTAGAACCTATAATTTTCCTCAGGGCAGAATAACTGATCATAGACTAAAGCTAACGCTCTACAACATTGAAAATTTCCTTGATGGTGATATTGATGAAATGTTAGATTCATTAAAGGCACAGAGCAATGCAGAGAAGCTCCTTGAAATCCAAGAAAATTAAAGAAGAACTACAATCTATTAAAAAAGTTTGGCGCAATACCTATAAGAATTCATATGAAGAAGGTTTGCACTTTTTGTTGGATGGTCTCAAAGATAAAAAGTTCTTATTAGAGTCAGTTTTAACTCAAATAAAAAATAAAGTTCCAATTCAATATATTTTGAAGAATTGGTTTTTTTATGATGGTGAATATTTTTTAAATCCCCATGTTTTAATTCCTAGGCCAGAAACTGAAATTCTAGTTGATCATATAGTAAGCAATTTTTCTCATGCCAAAAAAATCCTTGATTTAGGTACCGGGTCTGGTTGTATAGCAATAGAAATATCTAAAAAACTATCTGAATCTAAAGTGGTAGGTATTGACCAGTCTGAGGATGCTTTAAAGGTTGCAAGAAAAAATAATAAGCAATCTTCAAATCCAGTTAATTTTAGGGTCTCTAATTGGTTCTCAAATATAGATGAAACTTTTGATTTGATAGTAAGCAACCCTCCATATATATCAGAAAATGACAAATTAGATGAAAGTCTTAAACATGAACCAAGATCAGCCTTAATATCTAAAGAGAACGGTTTATCTGATCTAAAAGAGATCATTACAGATGCATACGGTTATCTTCAAGACAATGGGATATTAATACTTGAGCATGGAATTGGACAAGAAGAACCTCTTAAACAAAAAATGCTCAATAATTCTTATAAAAAGATAGAATTAATAAAGGACCTTAATGGAATAAATAGGTTTATTGTTGGTTTTAAATAATTGATAAAAATAAAATGAAAAGAATAGGCATTGTTGAAGGCTACTATGGCAAAATGCTCACCTTCGAACAGAGAAAAAAAATCATATCTAGTTTAAGTGAGAACAACTTAAATTTTTACATGTATGCTCCAAAAGAGGATCCATTCTTACGATCACACATAGACATTGATCATGCAGAAAACTGGTTAAAAGAGTTTGATGATTTCATAGCATATTCACAAAAAATGAATGTGGATGTTGGTATTGGTCTTGCACCTATTTACAAAAACAAAATAGGAGCGCTTAAAAGCAAGATTAATAACTTTTCCAGCCGAGGAGTAAAATTTTTCTCTATTTTATTCGATGATATCGAAGAAAATTTTTCTTTCTTTGACCAAATTGAAACTTATACAGTTATCAAAGACGAATTTCCTAATTTATATTTTGACTTCTGCCCAACTGTTTATGCAGCAGAGCTCATAGATAAAAACTTAGCTCATCAAGAATACTTTAAAGAATTCAATGATTCTTTCCCGAAGGACGAAGTTTTTTTCTGGACAGGGAAAAAAGTTATAAGTGAGAAGATGGATAGTTCAAGCCAAGAACTTCTACAAGATTTTTCAAATACGAGTATAGCTATTTGGGATAATTATTTTACTGTTGATTCATGCCCAAAAAGATTAAACCTTTCTTTTTTTGAGCACCTTGAGTATGAATTTATTTCTTCAAAAGATTGCTATCTGGTAAATCTTACTGGACTGCCAAGAACTGATAGTCTCATAATCGATATTTTTGGGTCATTTTATGCTCAAGAAGAAACTCCTTATCAAGAAATTTTGTTTAAACATGGTGTTGATGAAAGGTTAATAGAACAAATAGATCTCTTTAATCCAAAGGTTAAAGTAAATTTAAAAAAAGAGGATAAAGATAAAATTCATAAAATTATGTTTACATGGTTTCACCCTCTTAAAAATGAATGGTATCCTTATCTTCATAATTTAAAAAATTGGGAGTAATTAAGTTATGAGTAATATGCAAGCATGGAAACAGAACGTAGGCAGCCTTATTGACTATGCAGAAAGAAGTTTTCCAGAAGTAGAAATAGTATCTAGATCTTTGACAGGCGAAATAGTCAAATCAAATTACGGACAAGTTGCAAAAAGAGCAAAAAAATTAGGTTCATCATTAGAAGCGTATGGCATCAAGCATGGCCAAAATGTTGGATCATTAGCACTGAATACTTACAGAAATATGGAAATGTATTATGGCATTTCAGGTATGGGCGCTGTTATGCACACAATCAATTTTAGATTACATCCTGAGCAGATTGCATACATCATAAATCATGCTGAAAATAGGCTGATATTTTTGGAGACCGTATTCGCACCATTATTAGAAGCACTTCAAGATAATTGTCCAACAGTCGAAAAATACATACTTCTTTGCTCTAAAGAAGAGATGCCTGAAACAAAATTAAAGAATGTAATTTCATATGAAGAATTCATAGAGGATGGAGATGAATCATATTCATGGCCAGAATTAGATGAGGATGCACCATGTGGTTTATGTTATACATCTGGAACAACTGGTAACCCCAAAGGAGTCCTTTATTCACATAAATCTACATTGCTCCATACTTGGGCTGGATCCTCTGCTAACGGACTGGGACTTGATAAGGACGACTCAATATTGATGGTAGTTCCAATGTTCCATGTAATGGGTTGGGGTTTGCCATATATAGGTGCTATGAATGGAATTAAATTAGTTTTACCTGGAATGGGCATGGATGGTCCAGCACTAGTGGAGCTAATTCAAAAAGAACATGTAACTTTAGCATTTGGTGTCCCAACAATTTGGCTTGGTCTGTTGAATTACTGTAAAGAAAACAATATTAAACTTGATACTGTAAAACAAACGCTAATTGGTGGTTCAGCTGTGCCGTATTCCATGATCAAACAATTTGATGAAGAACATGATATTAATGTTGTTCAAGGTTGGGGAATGACAGAAACAAGCCCATTAGCAACAGCGAATATCAAGACTAAAGCCATGGAAAAAATGTCTAAGGATGAAATGTATAAGCTTCAAACTAAACAAGGTAAGCCTATTTATGGTGTTGAGTTAAAAATTATTGATGATGACGGAAAAACACTCCCAGAAGATGGCAAAGCTTACGGAAAGTTAATGATAAGAGGACCTTGGATTAATAAAAGATACTACAAACATGATTCAGATGCAGTTGATGCAGATGGTTGGTTCGATACAGGTGATATTTCTTCAATAAATCCTGAAGGTTATATGACCATAGTTGATAGGGCAAAAGATGTTATCAAGTCAGGAGGTGAGTGGATAAGTTCAGTAGACTTAGAAAATGCTGCTCAAGGGCATCCAGATGTGGTACAAGCATGTGTTATTGGAGTTGCTCATCCAAAATGGGATGAAAGACCAGTATTATTAGTAGTTCCGGCAAATGAAAAGAAAGACAAAGAATCAATTTATGCTTTTCTAGAAGATAAGATTGCAAAGTGGTGGAAACCAGATGATATTGTTTTCGTAGAAGAGTTACCGATAGGAGCAACAGGCAAAGTCCTGAAGATTGAACTGAGAGAACAGTTCAAAGACCATTTAATGAATTAGGAGAAAATTATGGAAGCAATTAAACCAGAAGACTTACACAAAGAAATTGGTAAAGCACGAAGCACATCATGGTTTGTGGTAAATCAAGAAATGATAAATACATTTGCAGATGTAACTGATGATCCTCAGTTTATTCATGTTGATCCAGAAAAAGCTGCACCAATATTTGGTAGCACTATAGCGCATGGCGCTCTAATGCTTTCCTTATCAGTTGGAAAGGGTTATGAGACTTCAATTCCTGTTGAAGGTACAAAAATGGCTATGAACTATGGATACGACAAGATCAGATTTATAAGCCCAGTTCCTGTTGACTCAAAATGCAGATATACCAGTTCACTACTTGAAGTAACAGAGAAAGGCGGCGGCAGATGGCTAATGAAATTTGGAATAGAGCTAGAAATAGAAGGCCAAGAAAAACCAGGTTTCGTTGCTGAAAATCTTGCAATGATATTTGTATAAGATTCTATTAAAAATACTGGTAACAGTAGTTCTAATTATTTTTTTAGGACTACTGTCTCTTGATCCTATTCTAAAATCTTTTGTTCCAGAGTATGAGGATAAAGAAGAGTGCTTATCAAAAGGCACACTCCAATTAATATGCAACTTACAAAACCCTGAAGATTTTGCTGAAATACCAGGTGAAGATGCATTAATTATTTCTCAGTTTGCCGGACTAGCTGAATTAAATGAGGGTTCAACAAAAACTGGGACAATATCAAGATTAGATCTTAAGACAAAAAAGATTCAAGACTACGATATTACATTCATAGAAGAAAGCGGTCTGGGCATTGGTGAAGAAAATTGCATGCCTTTCAAGCAATTTTACCCACATGGGATAGATACCCATAATAAGCTTTCATTAAAAGAATCAAATAAGTTCAGCCCATTTCTTGAAGAAGCTCATTTGCTTGCTGTTGTAAACCACGAAGTTGTAGATAGGATAGAATTCTTTTTATTTTTTAATGACGATATTATCTTTTCTGACAATCCCAATAGAACATTATTCTGGATTGGTTGTGTTACAGCCCCTAAAGAAAACACTTATTTCAATGATGTGGTTATCAAAGATGATGCTGGAGGTTTCTTCGCTACACATCAATATGATAAGGATTGGGATTTCTCAAAATTAGAACTTTACAATACTTTTAAATGGGATACAGGCTATGTTTACGAATGGAATAAAATGAGTGGTTTTAATATTGTTGAAAATTCAGAAGGTGCATGGCCAAATGGAATTGAAATGATTGAAGAAACACTATTTATAAGTTTTAGGATGAATGGAACAGTAGCTTCAATTCAGAATGGCCAAAGAAAGAACTTTAAATTCAGAAATTACCTTGAAGGCGGGTCAGATAATATTATCGCAAAAGACAATCAATTATGGATAGCTGTTCAAAACACCGATCTTGGCGGACTTTCATGTATGAAACCATCTCAAATACAATGCGCTACCCCCTTTTCAGTAATTACAACCGATAAATCTTTAAATGTAATAAAAGAATATAATTTTGGAGATACAGCTTTCGGAGGTTTATCAGTAGTTTATCCATACAAAGATGAATTAATACTAGGCTCTTATAAATCAGATAGAATCGGAATTTTCAATATAAATGATTAGATTATTTTTTTTATTATTTTTTATCTTTGGTCTTGGAGCAGAAACAAAGGTTTTTGTTCTTGGTTCAGGAACACCTAACCCAGATCCAGAAAGGGGCGGGTCTTCATACTTAATAATGGTTAATAAGACTCCATACCTAATTGATTTTGGAGCAGGGGTAGTTCGCAATTTTGCTGGATTAACCTCAGAGTGGGGCGGCAACCTTGAAATAGATACTACAAGCATCGAACACGCATTTCTTACACACATGCACTCAGACCATACTCTAGGTCTGAGTGATTTGATAATAACACCTTGGATAATGGGCAAAACTGAAAGTCTTAAACTTCATGGCCCCAAAGAATTAGATTTAATGGCTAAAAACATAATTGATGCATATGCTTTTGATATTAATTACAGGATAAATGGTACTCAGCCACAGAATAGCACTGGTTATAAGTATGACTTTTTTGAAATTTACGATGGGTATGTTTATCAAAACGAAGAAATAAGATTAGAAGCCTTCAAAAACAGCCATGGTGATTTAGAAAAATCATTTGGTTTTGTTGTCACTACTAGTGATTTAAAAATAGTTTTTTCAGGAGATACAGCTCCATCAGAGAAACTTATAAAAAAATCTAAGGGTGCTGACATATTAATACACGAGGTTTTTTCAGAAGCCGGTTTTTTAAAAAAAACACCTGATTGGCAAATATATCATGCTGCACATCATACAAGCCCTGAACAACTTGGCTCTATAGCCAACAAAATCAAACCTAAGAAGCTTGTTCTCTCTCATATTCTTTATTGGGGAGCTACTGAATCTCAAATTAAAACGGAAGTAGCAAAGTATTATGATGGTGATATTGAAGTTGCAACTGATCTTTTAAGAATTCATTAATTAGCAAGCAGTTTTTTAAGAATTTGATTTACAGCACCAGGATTTGCTTTGCCTTGTGTCTCTTTCATTACTTGACCTACAAAAAAACCAAATAATTTATCTTTACCTGACTTATACGCTTCAACTTGGCTAGAGTTATTATCAATAACAGCTTGAGCTATTGCTTCTAATTCACCTTCGTCAGAAATTTGCTCAAGACCCTTAGATTTGATTATCTCGATTGGATCTGAGCCTTCTTCCCACATTTCTTCTAATACTTCTTTTGCAATCTTTCCAGAAATCGTGCCATCTTTAATTTTCAAGATTAGATTAGAAAAGTTCTTGGTATTGATATTAGATTCATTTAGAGAAACGTCGTGTTTATTCAATAGAGCATTCACTTCACCAATAATCCATTTTGCGGAAAGAGCTGGATCTGACACTTTGCAAACCTCTTCGTAGAAATTTGCTGTTGTTTTTTCGGAACATAGAACCTGTGCCTCATAATCTCCCAAATTATACTCAGATCTAAATCTAGCCTCTTTCTCTTCAGGCAATTCATCCATATCTTTTCTAACTTCTTCTATAAGTTCAGGGGATATATTTGTTGGCACTAGATCTGGACATGGAAAGTACCTGTAATCATTTGCAAATTCCTTTGTTCTCATAGACCTAGTTTCATCTTTTACTGAATCATATAAACGGGTTTCTTGTTCTACTGTTCCACCATTTTCTAGTAATTTAATTTGTCTTTTAATTTCAAAATTAATTGCTTTCTCAACAAATTTAAATGAGTTTATATTCTTGATTTCAGCTCTTGTTCCATATTCTTCAGCTTCAGGCCTCATAATAGAGATGTTTGCATCACACCTCATAGACCCTTGAGACATATTGCCATCTGAAATATCTAGATAAGTAATTATTTGGTGAATCTTTTTTAGATAATCTACTGCCTCTGCTGCTGACCTTATATCTGGTTCAGAAACTATTTCTAATAGCGGTACTCCTGATCTGTTTAAATCAATAACTGATTTATTGTCATATTTATCATGCATTGATTTTCCAGCATCTTCTTCTAAATGAGCTTGATGAATTCGAATCTCTTTACCGTTCACATCAACTACCCCATCCTTAACAATTGGAAAATGTAGTTGGGTTATTTGGTAGCCTTTAGGAAGATCTGGATAGAAATAATTCTTTCTGTCAAAAATCATTGTTTTTGCAATTTTGGCTGAAGTTGCTAAACCAAATTTTATGCCTTGCTTCATTGCTCCCTCATTTAGAACTGGTAAAACTCCTGGAAGGCCCATATCAATAAGATCCACAAGGGTATTTGCATCTTCTCCAAACTTATTCTTAGCTGGTGAAAAAAGTTTGGTATTAGTCATAAGCTGGACATGAACTTCAAGCCCAATAACTGGCTGCCAACCTTTAATTATGGTGTCATTTTGTGCCAATCTGACACCTCCTGTATTCTATTAGTAGTGGCAAGCAATAGATCCTCACTAAAATAATTTCCAACAAATTGCCCACCAATTGGCAGATTATTTTTAAAGCCATTTGGAAAAGAAATAGCAGGCAAACCTGCTAGATTTGCAGGAATAGTAAGCAAATCCTCTTTGTACATTCTATTAGGATCATTAGATTCTCTATTTTTTTCAAATGCTTGATCTAAAGTTGTTGGCATAAAAATAAGATCTACATCTTTGAAGATGCTTTCAAATTTATTTTTAATCATTCTTCTTACTTTTTGAGCTTGCAGGTAATAAGCATCATAAAAGCCAGCTGATAGAACATGAGTCCCTATTAATATTCTTTTTTTCACTTCATCTCCAAAAGCTTCAGATCTTGTTTCCATATATAGTTTAGAAATATCTTTTTGATCACTAGCTCGGTATCCATATTTGACACCATCAAACCTGGATAAATTTGATGAGCACTCAGCAGGAGCTATTACATAATATGAGCATATACCTGTAGATAGTTCTGAAAAATCAACTTCTTTAAGCTCATGACCTAACGCAGAAAGTACTGTTTTAGAGACTTCATAAGATTGCATCACATCTGGATTAATACCAAAATTATCAATATCCTTAATTACACCTATTTTT
The DNA here is from genome assembly GCA_003213455.1 of SAR86 cluster bacterium AG-422-P06. Classification (GTDB taxonomy): domain Bacteria; phylum Pseudomonadota; class Gammaproteobacteria; order Magnimaribacterales; family TMED112; genus TMED112. The sequence goes on from QCMX01000005.1 coordinate 27,723, forward strand.
AACGAACCAAAATCTTTGGCTAAGAGATTTTCAAAATTTTTATCCGGCCTTTCTGTGGAAGTTGAATCTTTGCTATCGTAAGATGCCATTGCATCCAATAATGCTGCACAGCCAAAAGCATCTCTGGAAAAAGGTCCTGCTTGATCCATGCTTGAACAAAAAGCAATCATCCCCCATCTTGAAACTAAACCATATGTAGGTTTCAGGCCTGTAACTCCACAAAGGGCTGCTGGCTGTCTTATAGAGCCTCCAGTATCAGTTCCTGTTGAAATAGATGTTATATCTGCTGCAACACAGGCTGCTGCTCCTCCTGAACTGCCTCCTGGAACTAAATCGGAGTTCCAAGGGTTAGAGACTGGACCAAAATAACTTGTTTCGTTTGAAGAGCCCATAGCAAACTCATCCATATTTGTTTTTCCAACCATCACTGATCCTGCTTCATTGCAATTATGAATAACTGTTGAATCATATGGTGGTACAAAATTTTCTAACATTTTGGAGCCACAAGTTGTTGGCAATCCTTTAGTACAGAAAATATCTTTGTGAGCGATTGGAACTCCAGATAAAGGAGCATCCTTAAATTTATCAAAATTATTATCTATAAATTCAGCTTGTTTTAAGGCTTCAGACTGAAAACTATTTATGAAAATATTTAAGTTATCACCATTAATTTTCTTTATTGATTCTTGAACTGCTTCCTTAGCAGAAACTTTTTTTGTCCTAAAGAGATCTCTCTGTTCTTTAAAATTCATTCTATTATTTTGGGTACCAAAAAGTAATCTTCATCAGATTCTGGCGAATTATTAAGAAACTCGCCCTTAGAATTTCTATCATTATTTACATCTTCTCTAGAGACATTATTTAGTTCTAGAGGATTATTTAATGGTTCTAGATCAGAAAGGTCTAAATCTTGCATTTCATCTATTAAATCGAAAGTATTCTTTAATTTTTCAATGATTTTAGTGTGTTCTTTTTCATCAGCACTGATTCGTGCAAGAAATAAAAGATTTTTTAACTCGATTTTATCCATTAAAAGCCTTATTCTATAAGATTCTGAATATTATAGAGATATATTAGAAATGTTTAAGTTTTTACGCAGTCTTTTTTCAAATGATATATCCATTGACTTGGGTACGGCCAATACTTTAATTTACACAAAAGAAGACGGTATTGTATTAGATGAGCCATCAGTTGTAGCGATACAAGAAAGAAGTGGCCAAAAAACAGTTGTAGCTGTAGGTCATGATGCTAAGAAGATGCTTGGTAGAACGCCTGGGCAGATGGAAGCAATAAGACCCTTACGAGATGGGGTTATTGCAGACTTCAATGTCACAGAAAAAATGCTACAACATTTCATTAAAAAAGTTTCTAATAATTCAATTCTTTCACCAAGTCCTAGAGTTTTAGTTTGTGTTCCATCAAAAGCAACTCAAGTTGAAAAAAGAGCTATTAGAGAATCAGCTCTGTCAGCTGGTGCTAGTGTAGTAAAACTCATAGAAGAACCAATTGCAGCAGCACTTGGAGCAGGGGTAGAAATCGATAAGCCAAGAGGAAGCATGGTTATTGATATTGGTGGTGGTACTTCTGAAGTGGCAATTTTATCTCTCAATGGGATTGTTTATTCTGAATCCTTGAAGGTAGGAGGGGATAAATTTGATGAAGCTATACAAACATATGTACGAAGAAAATTTGGAGTAGTTATTGGAGAATCAACTGCTGAACTGATAAAGCTTCAGGTTGGCTGTGCAACTCTGAATTGCAAAAAAGATTTTGAGCCTTATGAATTTAGAGGAAGAAACCTTGCAGAAGGGATTCCAGAATTAGTTGTTTTTCAAAAAGAGGATGGTTTTAGAGCGCTTGAAAATCAAACGTCTGCAATTGTGAGATCAGTTAGAACTGCTCTTGAACTCTCACCACCAGAGCTTGCAGCAGATATTTCTCAAGACGGGATTGTTCTTACTGGAGGTGGAGCACTACTCCATTGTCTAGATACATTGATTGAGCAATCAACTGGTATACCTACTAGAGTTGCTGAGGATCCATTAACTTGTGTTGCAAGAGGTGGTGGTATAGCACTTGGCCTAATGGACAAAGATTTCGACCTATTTGCTGAAGAGTAATGTCATCAAACATTCTTCCTTCTCAGAAGAAAATAAGATTAGTTCTTTTGGCTCTAGCATTTGCAAGCCTTCTTATATATTTATCTGACGCCTTCAAACTTAATGAAAAATCACAAAGACTGCTAGTAAAATTTTTAAACGTTCCTCAACAATTTATTTCACAAATTTTGCAAGAATATCAAGAATTTGAAAATGAAAAAATTGCTTCTTTAGAAGAAGAGATAATTAAATTGCAAAATGATGTATATGAAAGTGAACTTAAGATCAGATCACTAGAAAACTCAACTTCTTACTCAAACCTTGTATTCTCAGAAAATAATGAAGCTGAATTGCATATTAGCTCTTTTGATCAAATGAATTTCACATGTTGCAATAAGCATAGAGTTTATCTTAATAACCCTGAATCTACTATGGACGGAATTTTTGCTGTATCCCATGGTAGTTTTGCAGTTGGAAAGACTAAAAATATTTCTAACAATGAGATAGAGGTGCGACTTTTGAGTGATCCTGAGGAATATATCTCTATAAAAAATATTAATGGTTTTTATTGTATTGCTAAAGGCTCAGGAAAGAGGAGGTTAATCAACTGTAATAATGAATCAAAAGCTGTTAGCTATAGCGAGGGCGATACTTTTTTTACAACTGGCTTTGATGGGATATATCCTCAAGGCTTAATAGTTGGTAGGTTGGTTAATATTACAAAAGCTGATTCAAATATTTTTCAGCAAAACTTAGAAATAGAGCTATTTTTTGATCCATTTCAATCAATTGATAAAAAGGTGATTCTGCATGAATGAATTATTTAGATATTTAATTATTTTTGTATTGATTGTCATTAATCAGATTCTCTTGGCTTCAAGTATCTGGTCAATTAGTCCAGATATTTTTTTAATTAATACTTTGTTCATGACAACTTTTGTTAAGAAAGTGCCAAATATATATTTTTTTATTTTTAAAGGTTTTTTGATAGATCTTTTTTTTAGTAATGTAACAATGCCGTATACCATAACCTTTGGAATTATTGGCTTATACCTAAACTTTTCAAATTTAAAATGGATTCAGAGATCGCTTTTAGAGCAGATAATTTTAATCAGTTCCATAACACTTTTATTGAATATTATGCTTTTCATGAGCAATAACTACGCTGATGGAATGAGTATCAGGATTCTGCTTAATCCTTTGCTTAATTCATTAGTATGGTCACTAATTTTCATAAATCAGAGGCAGAAATGGTTAAAAAATATTTAATCTGGCCTATAAGGTTATTTTTGTACCTAATAGCAATCTCGATTATTTGTTTTTATTCCTTTTGTTTAATTCTCACTACAGATTTTGGATCAAAACAAACATCTAAATTATTATTTGGGGACAATGTAAGCTTTGAAGATATTTCTATTGAACCAAGCCTCCTTGGAATGAAGCTTGATATAAAAGGCTTTTCTTTTTTCGGTGCAGCAACTTTTTCAGGAGATAGGATTAATCTAGAAATTAATTTTCTCAATTCACTTATAGGAAAAGTAATTTATATACCGAGCCTTGAACTTTATAACAGCGAAGTAAAACTAAATGAAGGTTCAACGAGTGAAGAATCTACTCAACCTGATATATACATAAATGAGTTATCAATAATTAACTTGAAAGCTGGAAACATAGAATTTAACAAATTGGAATTAAACAATTTTCTTTCCAAAGCCGAAGAAATTGGTTTTGCATTTAATGACTTGAACATAGATCTGCCTGGAAGTATCAATTCATTAGATCAATTTAATGGCAGAGGATATTTTTCTGAGGATAAGCTTTTTTTAAATATTGATTCTAATGAAGCTCTCATAGATTTTACATTCTATGATGCTCCAAGTAGATTTAAAAATCTTGAAGGTATTATAGAAATTGATCTTAATAATGATTTCTCGATACCATTTGCTAAGCTCTCGGCTGGGGATGCAGATAGGATTATAAAATCATCATTTAAATATAATGATTCTTTCTTGTTGGAGTTATGGGTTGAAGGAAATCAAAGCGATGTTATCAATTTAATTCCATCAACTGCAGATAATGTAAAGTTTTTCTTAAAAGACTCTAATTTCAAATCGAATAATATAGATTTACTTCTTTCTTTTACAGAAATAGATAATGAATCAAATTTCAATATAGCCATGAAGGCACAAGATGGTTTTCTGACATTATCTGAATTAGATCTAGCGACTAAATCTATGAATCTCTACATTGATAATAGTTCATTAAGAATTTTTGGAGATGAATTAGAATTACCTAATATTGAGTTGGGAAAATTTTATCTATCTAGAAAATTAATCGATGATACTAATTACAAATTAATTTTTAATGACTTCAATAACTTCGCTATTGAGTTTAGTGATGAAGGTATTTTAAAAAGCATAAATGGAAAAATTCCAACATTAGATCCTAATTTTAAAGTTTCCTTCAATGAAAATAGAATTCTTCTAAATGCAGATGAAGTATATTTTGACTTTAATATTCTTGATAATTATGAAGTTATTAATGGTGGTTTCAAGGTATATCCAAGTGGATTTAATTCAAATTATTTTTCTCTTGATAGCGAGCAGATGAGTTCTTTTGAATTTAATTTCAATGCTTTGGAGCTGAGTAATTTTAATGCTAATTTTGGTTTACTTAATAGCACCCAGAATCCAAATCGTAATTCAAACCTTGAGTTTGCTGAATTTAATTTCTCATTAAAGAATAGCTATATCAACTTCAAAGATAACAATATGGGTTTTGGGGGCCTGGTAAAGATCACAGGAAAAGATATATCTTATACTGATTCTACATTTACCATTGATGCATTAAGAGTTCTTTCATTAATTGATATAAGATCTAGATTAGTAAATATTTTAAATGCAGATTTTGATAAGTTAGATCAAGATAATTTTTTTATAAATTCTCTTTCTGGAGAATTTTTTGCTGATAGTGCTGGCTACGCAAACATAAATAATTTGAATTTAAATTTTGATGTAGGTGAAGCAGAGATCATGGGCACTATTTCTTCAGAGCTAGAATCATTTGATACTTTTGACCTAGAGATGAGCTTTAACTCTACACTTTCTCAGAATATTCCTTGGTATGTAGCAATTTTGGGTGGCTTTCCAGCTGCAGCGGGCGCAGTTGTAGTGACAGAAGTACTTGAAGATGGAATCAATAAAATTGCCGAAACAAAATATGGGATTTCAGGAAGCGCTGATAATCTAATTGTAGAAACTAGGCAATAAGAAAGCTGATTATTCCTAGAAAGCTTACAAATCCTATGATGTCAGTAAATGTGGTAATAACTACACCTCCAGCAATAGCAGGATCATATCCTAACTTTCTTAAAATATGAGGGAATAAGAACCCAAAAATTGCAGCAGCAAGTAAATTAAAGATCATAGCAAGAGAGATTGCCAAAGATAGGGAAGAGTCTGTAAACCAAAAAGTTGTTATGGCATATATTGCAATGGAAAATACTACACAATTAGCCAAAGCAACAATAAACTCTCTTTTAAATAAGTAGCGTAAATTTTTCCTATTCAATTGCCGCATTGCTTCAGCTCTAATGTATATTCCTAACGTTTGAGTAGCTGCAATTCCTCCCATGCTTGCAACAATAGGCATTAATATCGCTGCATATACAACTTGCTTAAGCACATCTTCAAAGATACTTATAGAGAAAGCAGCTATTATTGCTGTAAGTAAATTTATTGATAACCATAGCAATCTATTGCGAATGGATTTCTTAGGTGAGGCAAAAATATCTTCTTCAATCTGTGCAAAACCTATAAAATCCTGTTCTGCCTCATCAGCCGCAACTTCGATAATATCATCAACAGTTATCCTTCCTAAAAGATGATTATTTTCATCAACAACAGGAGCTGAAAATAAATCTTTGGTCTTGAATTGGTTATAAATATCTATTTGATCACTCTCTATTCTTAAAGGTCTAAATTCTGTATCCATAACTTCTCTAACAGTAAGGTTTGGATCAGAAGTTAAAATTTTTGTAATTGGGAGTATTCCTAAATACTCATCTTTTTTTGAAACCACATAAATATCATCAGTATTTTGAGGTAACTCTTTAAGAAACCTTAGATACCTCATTACTAGTTCAATAGAATTTTCTGCTCTCACAGTAATTACATCGGTATTCATTAAACCACCAGCTGATTCTTCAGGGTAGTCAAGAATTTTTTCTACTCTTCCTCTATCTCTTGAATTCATTAAGGACAAAACTTCATTTGTCATTTTTTCAGGAAGGGTTTGAAGAATATCAGCTAGATCATCTACTTCAAGGTCGCTAATTGCTGCAGATATTTCCTCGGGATTCATGCCTGCAAGTAAGTCTTCTCTTAGGCTCTCATCTAGCTCTCCTAAGACCTCTCCTTCAGTATCTAGCTGAATTAAATCCCAGATAATTTTTCTTTCGTGTGGAGGAGAGGATTCAATAACATAAGCTAGCTCGCTTGGAGTCATTTCACTTAAAATTCTGCCAAGCTTTGTCTTAAATTCTGGATTTGAAAACGTTTCTTGTATAAGTTCAAATCGTTTATCTAAATTTTCATTAGCCATGGGGCTATTCTACAAGAAAAACGCTTAATTCAGCTCGCCGAAATATAACTTTTTGGCAACTGGGTCATTTTTAACTTCATTAGGAGTCCCTTTCAAAAGGACTTCACCTTGATTTAAGAGAATTATTTCATCACAAACATTTATTACGTCTCTAAAATTGTGATCACTAATAAATATCCCTAAATTTTCCTTGAAAGCTTTAAGCATTTTGATAATTTCTTCAACAGATATAGGATCTACACCTGCAAATGGCTCATCAAGTAAAATAAACTTAGCATCTAACAAGATAGATCTAAGTATTTCTGTTTTTCTTTTTTCTCCACCTGAAAGAAACTTTGCTTTAGTATTTGCCTTCTCTTCTAGATTCATTTTCTTTAATAACTGTTTTATCTGTGAAGATTTTTCCTCTGAAATATTTTTATATTTTAATTCAATTACTGCTTGGAGATTTTCTTTAAGCGTTAGGTCATCAAATAAAGAATTTTCTTGAGGAACATAGTTAAGACCAGCATTTGACCTTTCTTCTAGATTCATAGAGTTAAGGTTGTTTCCAAAAAAACTTAAAGTTCCTTGATCAATTTTTGTTAAACCCGCTAGTGCTTTGAAAAGGCTTGTCTTGCCAGCACCATTTGCACCTAATAAGCCTGTAATCTTATTGTTAGGTAACTCAAAGGTTATGTCTTTAAATAATGATTTAGAGTTTACAGCTCTACTTATATTCTCAGCTTTTATCATTCTTTTTCAATTTAACTACCATTTTCTCTGAATTAATTTTATTGCCAGATTTAATCACAGAAACATTTTTTGAAAGCACAAGCTTCTCTGAGTCTATCTCTATAATTTCAGCTTCACCTTCAATAAATTCAGATCCATCAAAAAAAGTTATTTTGATTGGCGTGCCTTTGGCTGTGAAAGAATCATTATTCTGATTAAGTTTTAACTCATCAGCAGAGAATTTTATATTCTCGGAGCTAAAAAAGACTTTATTTTCATAGCTTATGGTGTTTAGGTCTGTATTAATTTCTATATTCTCAGATGTAATCTCATACTCTTGAGAAAAGATGCTGAAAGAAATAAAAAATAAAATAAATAACTTATAAAACATTCGCTTCCAATATGTCATGCATTGATAAGATACCTACAATATCTTTTTTATCTTCCACCACTAAAGTATAGACTTTAAATTTTTTCATCATATTAGCCGCTTCTACTACTAAGTCATTTGATTTTACCGTTTTAAATTCTTTAGCTATAACTGTGCTTAATTTAACCTTATCAATTTGAATATTCTTCTTAAGTTGCCTACGTAAGTCACCATCGGTGAAGACTCCAATAACCTTATCTCTTTTTTTAACTAATGCTATTCCTTGTTTTTTTTCAGAAACTTCAAAGATTAAATCTTTAATCGTATCAGCAGCATCAACAACTGCAGCTTTATTAACAGGAACCATTAAGTCTTTTGCCCTTAGAGTTAGTTTTTTGCCAAGCTTCCCTCCAGGATGAGATTTTGCAAAATCTTCAGAGGTAAATCCTTTTGCTTTCAGAAGGGCAACTGCTATTGCATCACCTAAAGCAAGAGTTACGGTGGTACTAGAAGTAGGCGCTAAGTCATTTGGGCAAGCTTCCCTTTTGACTTTAACTAAAATATGAGTTTTAGATGCTTTGGCTATTGTTGAATTTAAATTCTCAGTGATTGAGTAAAGGTCAATCTTTTTTAATTTTATAGCAGGTATGAGATCGCATATTTCTTTACTTTCACCTGATTTAGAAATTGCTAGAATTGCATCCTTTTTCTCGATCATTCCAAGGTCACCATGCAATGCCTCTGCAGGGTGAATAAAAAAGGATGGGGTACCAGTACTTGATAAAGTAGCAGAAATCTTATTTGCTATATGACCAGATTTACCAACACCAGTTATAAAAATCTTGCCCTTACATTTAAAAATATTTGAGCATAATTCTTCAACATTGAAGTTTTTTGACTTAGAAAAGGCCTTTAATTCATCTAATTCGATTAAAAAGGCTTTTTTTGCTTCTTTTTGGAAAATATTTTTTTTCATTTCAAACTATAATCTACACATGATACGATTTTTTTCATCAAAAATTTTAATTGTTCTTCTTTTATCTCAATTTATTAATGCAGATAAAATTCCTGAACTTCATAAATTTATAGACTCTAATGGTCAATACTTTTTGACGATAATAAAAGAAGATGGTTCAAAATATGAAGAAGATCCAGAAGCATTTAAAGATCGTTTAAAAGCTATATGGGAGCCGATGGTTGATGTAAAAGTTGTTTCAAGATTAATTCTTTCTTCAAAAATTTATGCTTCAGCGAGTGAAGAGCAGAAAAAATTATTTGAGGAAAGAACAAAAAAACTACTTTTAGATACATACGTAACTACTCTATTGGAATTCGATAACTATCAGATAGAAACTGATGAAGAAATAAAAGTGAATAAAAAGACTTTTGAAGTATCAATGAATTTCTACTCAGACTCGAGCTCTTTTATCACAAAATTTACCGTCTACAAAAATAATGTTGGAGATTATCGAATAGTTAATATAATCATTGATGGAATAAATTTGGGTTTAACATTTAGAAACCAGTTTCAAGATACTTATATAGAAAATAACTCTAATCTTGATGATGCTATAGAATCTTGGAAACCCACTACTTTTTAATATAAATGGAAAGATTAATAATAAAGGGAGGAAATCATCTTTATGGTGATATTGATTGCTCTGGAGCAAAGAATGCTGGTTTGCCAATCTTAGCATCTACAATTTTATTGGATGATTCTGCCTTTATAGGGAACTTGCCACATCTTCAAGATATTACTACCAAGCTTGAACTGCTTAATTCAATGGGTTCAGATATTAATTTCCATGAGGATGGTTTCATTGAGATTAATTCATCGAATATTATTTTGCCTGAAGCAAGATATGAATTAGTTAAGACTATGAGGGCTTCAATCTTAGTAATGGGTCCTTTAGTAGCCAAATATGGAAAAGCTAAAATATCGCAACCAGGTGGATGTGATATTGGTACAAGACCAATTGACTTCCACTTAGCTGGTCTTGAGCAAATGGGCGCTAAGATAACTTCTGATTCTAAATACATATATTTAGAAGCCAAAAAACTTAATCCGATTGATTTTATTTTTCCAAAGGTATCTGTCACTGGGACAGAGAACTTAATGATGGCAGCTACTCTAATAGATGGTGTAACTGTCTTACGAAATTGTGCAAAGGAACCCGAAGTTGTTGAATTAGCAAATTATTTAAATAGCTGTGGAGCAAATATTGAGGGTGCAGGTGAATCAAATATTTCCATAACAGGTGTATCAAATCTCAAAGCAAATAGATGGAATGTTTTATTTGACAGGATAGAGGCAGGTACTTATTTAGTTGCAGGAGCCATTACTAATGGTCATGTAAAAGTTAATAAGATCAATCCAGATACCATCAGTATAATCAGTCAAAAACTCATTGATATGGGGGTTAAGGTAGACATCGGAGAAAATTATGTCGAAGTAGATGCCACCTCATCAGATATAATAGCTCAAGATATTTTTACTGAACCATTCCCTGGATTTCCAACTGATATGCAGGCTCAATTTATGACATTAAATTCTATAGCAACCGGAAATTGCACTATTGAGGAAACAGTATTTGAGAATAGATTTCAGCATGTAAGCCAATTAATAAAGATGGGCGCTGACATTTCTTTAAACAACAACAAAGCATCTATTGCTGGAGTTTCTAATTTAGTAGGAGCTGACGTAAGTGCATCTGACTTGAGAGCATCTGCTAGCTTAGTTCTTGCAGGCTTAGTTGGAAAAAATAAAACACAAATAGACGATATATATCATATTGATAGAGGTTATGAGTGTATTGAAGAGAAGCTTAATAAGTTAGGAGCGGAAATTATTAGAGAGCCGGTGGTGTATTAGGTCTTTCTTTTGTAACAAGATTCAAATCCAATTGCTCATCAGACCTTATAACCTTTAATTCAAGAACTTCACCTGGAGATATACTATTTACAGAAGCAAGCAAAACATTCCATCTAGCTTCTGTTCCTTTGATGCCAATAATTATGTCACCATCTTGAAGTCCATCGGTAAATTCTGAGCTATTATTTAATTCAACTACATATAGAGCTGGGATTCTAGTTGTGCTATCAATTGGTGTAAAAAAACCTTTTCTGAACGTAAAATCACCAAGCCAAGCCCTATTAACCTTGCCATACTTAATTATTTCATTAGTTATGGATAAGACTTTATCAGATGGTAGAGCAAAGCCTACACCATCAGAACCTCCAGAGGCTGATGCAATAAGTGTGCTTAGTCCAATAAGCTCTCCTTCGTTATTTATTAAAGCTCCTCCTGAGTTTCCTTTATTGATCGCAGCATCTGTTTGGATTATGTCTAGATATGGATTACCAAAATTCCTACCTGTTGCGCTTAATATTCCTCTTGAGACAGAAGTTCCAAGATTATAGGGGTTACCAATTGCATAAACAGTTTGTCCAATTTCTAATTCTGCTTCATCAGAAAATTCTATGTGTTTTAAATCTTGTTCATTAATTTTTAAAACAGCTAAATCAGCATATTCATCAAACCCTATAAGATTAGCTAAGTAAGATTTGCCTGATATTTTTACTGTACTCAAATTACCAGAGAGTACATGGAATGCAGTAATGATATAACCATCATCTGAAATGATTACTCCAGAGCCAAAGCTCTTGCCTCTATTATTAATTGATTCAATAGTAACAATAGATGCTGAGACATCATCAAAATTTATTTCTTTTTGATCAGATAATCGGTTTTCGAAATAAACAAACTGTGCACCAAAAAATACGCCAAAAAATAATATTAATAAAAACAGGTTTTTCATGTTTCAAATCCCTTACCAATATATTAATATATAGCGGGTCAACTTTGAGCATTACATGAAAACAACAGCATTAAGAACTCAAGATATTGAGCAAAAGTGGTACATAGTAGACTGTACAGGTAAAAAACTTGGCAGATTGTCTGTCCAAGTAGCAAATATATTGAGAGGAAAGAACAAACCAGAATATACACCTAACGCAGATGTAGGCGATTTTGTAATTCTTCTTAATGCTAAGAATATAGAAGTAACAGGAAAAAAAGCCACTGATAAAATATATTACAGACACTCCGGATTCCCTGGCGGCATTAAACAAATATCATTTCAGGACCAAATGGATAAGAATCCAGAAAAAGTAATTAGAGATGCGGTTAAAGGAATGTTGCCAAAAAACAGATTAAACAGACAGATAATTAAAAAATTAAAAGTTTATAACGATGAGGTTCATCCTCACGAAGCACAAAACCCTCAGGAGATAAAATAATGAATACTATTTCTGGCAGAAGAAAAGAAGCAACAGCTGTAGTTAGGTTGACAAAGGGAACTGGTGTTGTAACTGTAAACAAAAAAAGTATAGACGAATATTTTGGAAGAGATGTTGCCAAAATGATTGTCAGACAACCATTGGTATTAACTAAAAATGCAGAAGCATATGATGTAGATGCAAAAGTACAAGGTGGTGGTTCGTTTGGCCAAGCAGGAGCTATAAGACTTGCTATTTCAAAAGCGTTACTAGAAGAAGATCCAGAACTTAGAGCAGAATTAAAAAAAGCTGGGTATTTAACAAGAGATTCAAGAGTAAAAGAAAGAAAGAAAGTTGGTTTAAAGAAAGCTAGAAAGAGCCCACAATTTTCAAAAAGATAATCCTATCTTTGAACACCTAAAAAAATACACTATTTTTTGTTCAAAATTATTATTTTTAAAGATTATTTTTTAAAAAGCTTTTTATTTTATAATTATTCTGTATATAATACTGATCATAATGATTTAAGAGGAATTTGTTAGGTAGGTTTCACATAGATTTGAACACCTAATTAACTGTTCAAAATGTCAAAAAATAAGCAAGGGAAAAAACACATTCATATTCTTGATGGAATGTCTCTTTATACTAGAGACAAATCTCCATTTTATTGGGGATATTTAAACATTGATGGAGAAATCTATAAAAAAAGCCTCAAAACAACAGATAAAAAAGAAGCTGAAAGACTTCTTTTTCTTTGGAAGAATGAACTATTTACAGGTGAAGTTGCTAAAGATGCTGATGCATTAAATAAGACTGATTTAATAGAAGCAAACAATCATAAAGTTGATAACACTAGGAGAAAAGCACTAATGATTACCTCTGGTTTGATGGGTGCAGTTACTGTTACAGGTTTTGCGGTGCCTTTTTTGAGTGCTTGGAACCCAAGTGAAAAAGCAAAAGCACTCGGAGCATCAGTTAAATTTGATCTCTCCAAACTTGATCCTGGAGCAATGGCTGTTGTTGAATGGAGAAGAACACCAATATTTGTTGTACATCAAACTAAGAAAGCATTAGAAAATCTTCCTAAATTAAATGATAGGGTTACTGATCCAGCTCTTTCAGAAGGCGTAGCAAGATCATCTAATGATAAATTTACAGTTTTGAAAGGAGTCTGTACTCATTTGTCATGTGCACCTAAGTATCATCCCGAAATAGAACCAAAAGCATGGGATGAAGAGTGGCTAGGCGGTTTTTTCTGTCCATGCCATGGTTCAAAATTTGACCTTGCTGGAAGGGTCTATAAAGGTGTTCCAGCACCAATCAACCTTGAGGTACCACCGCATTCTTTTGATGGTGATACATTAATTATCGGAGAACCAGCATAATGGCAACAGAAAAAAATACCATAATGGGTTGGCTAGATAGAAGGCTGCCTGTTACAGAGAATTTAGAGCGACACTTAACCAAACATCCGGTACCAAAAAAAGTTAACTTTTTTTATCTTTTTGGTGCGCTTTTAATGGTTGTATTCATGGTTCAAGTAATTACAGGAATATGGTTAATGATGTTTTATACAAATACCGAAGAAGGTGCTTTTGCTAGTGTTGAATATATTATGAGAGACGTCGAGTATGGTTGGCTAATGAGATATATGCACAGCACAGGAGCTAGTGCATTCTTTTTTCTAATGTATTTCCATATGTTTAGAGGACTTTTGTATGGTTCTTATCAAAAGCCTAAAGAGCTTGTTTGGTTATTTGGTTGCTTTCTACTATTCCTGCTTATGGCAGAAGGGTTTCTAGGCTATGTTTTGCCATGGGGCCAGATGTCATATTGGGCAGCAAACGTTATATTGTCTCTTTTTGGAGCTATTCCTTTTATTGGGCCTGATCTTCAAGTTTGGATTCAGGGGGACTTTGTATTATCTGGAATTACTTTATCTAGGTTTTTTGCTCTACACGTTGTTGTTGTTCCTTTGTTAATGATTGCGTTAGTTGTTTTTCATATTTTTGCTCTACACGAGGTTGGTGCAGGAAATCCTGAAGGCGTAGATATCGAAAAATATAGAGATGCTAAAGGCATGCCTTTAGATGGTGCACCATTCCATCCTTATAAGACTTTTGGTGCATTACCAGCTATTGGAGTATTTTTCATAGTTTTCTTCGCAATCGTGTTCTTTGCTCCCACAGGAGGAGGATACTTTATTGAAAAACCTAATTTTGAAGAAGCTAATTTTCTTAAAACCCCAGAGCATATTGCGCCTGTTTGGTACTATGCCCCTTTCTATTCAATTTTAAGAGCAGTAACATTTGGAATACCATTTCTTGGCATTACCAGTAAATTTTTGGGCTTTATAATTTTTGCAGCTAGTATCGCAATTCTATTTGTAGTTCCATGGCTTGATAGATCAAATGTTCAAAGCATTCGATATAAAGGCATATATAGTAAAATTGCTATGATTTTATTTGCGGCTTCTTTTATAACGCTAGGGTATCTTGGAACAAAACCAGTTAATGAGCTAAGAACATTGGTAGCTCAGATATGTACTATATTTTATTTCGCACCATTTATTCTCATGCCTATATATACTAAATACGAAAAAACACTGGAAGTGCCTGACAGATTATGAAGAAACTATTTTTAATTCTTTTTCTTTTAAGTAGCTATAGCTATTCTGCTGGTGAAAATGCTTGTGGAAGCCTTGAAGAATGTGATGACTTCTCTTCAGATGTGCATGATTTATATTCTTTGCAGAGAGGGCTTGGTCTCTATATGAACTACTGTTCAAGCTGCCATTCTTTAAAATTATTAAGATGGAATAGATTGCAAAAAGATTTAGTCATACCTGAAAATATAATTACTGAGGATCTTATAAGAACGCCTGACACAAAGATAGCTGATCACATGACATTCGGTATACCAGAAAAATCACCTATTGGAGCTCCTGATCTTACTTTGAGGACAAGAGTTAGAGGAGATGACTGGATCTATACTTATTTAAGAACATTTTATGAAGATTCATCTCAAACTTCAGGTTCAAATAACCTTGTTTACGTAGGCACATCAATGCCAAATGTGCTAGCTGGTCTCCAAGGTAATCAAGCACTTGACATAGATGGTAACATTGTAAAAGTGTCTGAAGGTTCAATGACTAGAGAAGAGTTTGACGATTCTATGAGAGATTTAGTCAATTTTCTGGCATATGCTAGTGAACCAGCAAGAATAACAAGAGAAAAAAATGGTATTTTCGTTATTTTATTCTTTATTGTCTTCACTGCTGTAATGAACCTTCTATATAGAGAATACGCAAAGGAGCTTAAATGATATTTTATTCAGAAGAAAAAGGGCATTACAGCCATATGGTAAGACTTGTGCTTGCAGAAAAAGACATTGCTTGTGAAATTAAAGAATTTGATCCAGCAGGCAAACTTCCAGAAGAGTTGCCAAGCATCAATCCTTACAACAAGTTACCAGTTTTAGTAGATAGAGAGGTTACAATTTATGAACCAAGAGTTATTTTGGAGTATCTGGATGAAAGGTTTCCTCATCCACCATTATTACCAATTTATCCTAACGATAAAGCAGAGTGCAGGCTTTTAATTCATAGAATTGAGAAAGATTGGCTACCTGTGATTGATAAAATGATGAGTCCAAAAATTAGCACGAAAGAGTTCAATGCGTTGAAAAAAGAACTTGTAAATTTGGTTTCAGGCATTGTCCTAGTCCTCAAAGAAAAGCCGTATTTTATGAGTGATGAGTTTACTCTTGTTGATTGTTATATGTCAGCAATTCTATATAGGTTGCCATACTTAGGAGTAAGTCTTCCTAATACCAAATCATTTGCTAGTTTAAGCTCTTATCAAGAAAAGTTATTTTCTAGGCCAAGTTTTGACCTTTCACTAACAGACTCTGAAAGGGATCTTAAGTATTCTTTTAATTAAGATAAGATCTTGAAATTAATTCATTCTCATTAATTTCATAGATTCCTAATAAGCCTCTAATTTCACCCTTGATATTATTGGCAATAGCAAAACTCAGAAGCATTGCGTCAAAACCAAGGCAAAAGCTTCTGCTTTTTGGCAAATCAAAACCATATTTATTTTCATAACTGTGATCAATAAGAGTGATGTTATGTAATGAAATTTCATTGCTATCAATTTTTTGATTGAAATCTGAGGTAAAAGAAAAAATTTCATAATCAAGACCATAGTTAAATCTTACTAGTGAGGCAATTTCATAAAGACGCGTAAGATTTTCTGGAAAAATAACAATTTGCTCAAAATCTTTTCTTGTTCTTGGCACAAATTCTACTTTAGAAAAGCTAGCTTTATCTATCAGCGCATATCTATCTTTGCTTTCTGTAACATCTAAAAAGTTTTCTATTCTCTTTGTTGGATTCTCTCCAACCTCAATGGTAATTGCATCATTTTCTTTGCTAAACCATAAGCTCCTAAAGGAGTTGCTATTATTAGTTGAAGTTTGTGTATCTTTAATAAATCCAATTCTTTTGATGTCTTTATCTTCTAAGTAGTTATCAAGAGCTCTATTTTGAGATTTTTGGCTAAGAGAAATAGAAAAATTCTCTACTGAATCATTTAGCAAAAGTGCTTTATTAGACAATAATAGCCCATCAATTTTCTTTACAATTTCTTTGCTTAATGGACCTATTAAAAAATTCTTATTTGCTTCGCTTAGGTTGAGATCATCTTGTTTTACAAAGCTTATTTCATTCTTGATCTTGTATTTTTCTTTTGCTGCAAGTATTCCTAATTGGAAATAGTTGTTAAATTCTGCAAATTTTTTATGGTCAGGGGCAGCTACGATAAATTTTCTTTGATAAGGGCTTTGCTCGAAATTATTTTCAAGTATTGTTACCCCACTAAATTCACTATTTTTTGTTATTTCAATAAATTGAGAATTTATCGAACTTTCCTTAGGTGCTGTGGAGCAACTAGTTATAATCAATATATATAAACAACATAAAAATAATTTTTTTAGCATGAGTTTCTATATTATACCTTCTCCAGTTGGCAACCTTGATGATTTTACTATCAGAGCAGTTAACACAATAAGTGAATTAGACTTCTTAGCTGTTGAAAGCAGCTCTTCTGCTAAGAAACTCTTAAAAAAATATAATCTGAAAATTAAAGAAATTGTTATCTATAATGATCACTCTGACGAGAAGGCTAGAGCTAAAATTATTAATCTTTTGGAAGAGGAAAAAAATGGTGGAATAATTTCAGAAGCTGGCACACCGCTAATATCTGATCCTGGCTACAAATTAATTTCAGCTCTAATAAAAAAAAATATAAAAGTAATTCCTTTGCCAGGGCCTACATCATTCATTCCTGCTCTTGTTGGGAGTGGCTTGCCAACAAATAAATTCCATTTTTTTGGATTTTTACCAAAAAAAATAAATGAGTTAAAAAAAATCTTTACTAAATGCTCAGCTGATAATGGGACTTCAATTTTTTTTGAATCTCCTCATAGAATAGTTTCTACCTTAAATTTAATTGATAATTTATTTGGCATGGAAGCTAATATTTGTGTAGCTAAAGAGATTTCCAAAATACATGAACGATTCTTAAGAGGAACAGCCTCTGAAATATTATTAGATTTTAAGAATGATAAAGATCTTCTTAAGGGCGAATTTATCTTAATGATAAATTTTTTATCTATAGAAGAAGATACTTCAGTTGCAGATAAATTATTCGAAAAACTCTCAGGAAAACTTAGCAATAAAGAGCTTGCAAGGCTGTCTTCAGAGGTAACAGGTATTAATAAAAATTTTCTATATGAAAGATTTTTATCTTTTTCCAAAAAGACTTGATATTATATGACGCTGAGTTGGTCGAGCTATCGCTTATTTTAAATAAGAGGAAAGTCCGGACTTCAAAGAGCAGAGTGCCAGCTAACTGCTGGGGGACGTGAGTCTACGGCTAGTGCAACAGAAAATAAACCGCCAGTTCGTCTGGTAAGGGTGAAAAGGTAAGGTAAGAGCTTACCGCCTAAGTAAAATTAGGGCATGGCAAACCCCACTCGAAGCAATGCCAAATAGAGATCCTATTGCGTTGCTCGCGCAGGATCAGGGTAGGCAGCATGAGTGTTTTGGCGACAAAACATCTAGATAAATGATGGCTTAAACAGAATCCGGCTTATAGACCAACTCATTTCTCTAATTTAAAATCTTATTATGACCTGGCAGATTATTGACTCCAATTACGAACAAGCAAAGATAACAGTCATTGGTATTGGGGGTGGTGGTGGAAACAGTGTGAATCATATTATCAAATCAGGTATTAGAGGAGTTGAATTTATTTGTGCAAATACTGACTCACAAGACCTTGCTAAAGTACAAAAAGCAAAAAAAATTAAATTAGGTGGAGAATTTACTAAAGGTCTCGGTGCAGGAAATGATCCTGAAAGAGGAAGAGCAGCAACAGTATTAAGTGAGACAGAAATAAAAGAAGCACTAGCACACACTGAAATGCTTTTTATAGTTGCAGGTATGGGAGGAGGCACTGGAACAGGAGGAGCTCCAGTAGTCGCAAAAATAGCAAAAGATTTAGGAATATTGACAGTTGCTGTTGTAACCACACCATTCAAATACGAACAAGAAAAAAGAGCAGAACAGGCGGCAGCTGGTATTGCTAAGCTTATGCAAAGTGTTGACTCGCTCATAGAAATAGATAATGAAAAAATCTTTGAAATTTTCCCAGAAAATGCTCAATTTAATGAAGGTTTCAATGCTGTAAATGAAGTGATCGCTAATGCAGTGAGAGGTGTATCAAATGTAATCCTTAACCCGGCAACAATGAATGTAGATTTTGCCGATGTTCAAGCTGCTATGTCACAAAAAGGGATGGCAATCATGTGTATTGGAAAAGCAAGTGGCCCAAACAGAGCAGCTGCAGCAGTAGATGATGCACTAGGCAACCCATTCTTTAATCGTGCTGAAGTAAAAAATGCTAAGGGGCTTTTAGTTAATATTTGTGGTCCTTCAGGGATGGAG